>NZ_CP077425.1:0-360884 GCF_019048845.1 Vibrio mimicus | reverse complement strand
CGCTTCTTCTGCGCCGTGTCCCTCGGGATGTGGCGCAGAAATATGGTATGCATCAGAGCTGTCACCGCTACCGAGCAGGGCAATATCACTCTTTTCTAAGCTCAGTAACATAAAGGCTGCGGCTTCACCGAGATTTATCCCATTACGGTCTGCACTAAACGGTTGGCAATGTTCACTGGAAAGTGCTTCAAGCCCATTGAAGCCATTAAGGGTCAGGCGGCAGAGGGTATCTACGCCACCGACAATCACCGCATCGGCCATTCCTGCTAACAGCAGTCGTTTCGCAGAAATAAACACTCGCCCACTGGAAGAGCAAGCGGTTGAGATGGTGTAGCAAGGTCCGGTTAGCTCAAAATAATCCGCAATAAATTGGCTGATGTTACCCAGTTCTTGTTTACAGTAATGGTAACTTTCAGGAAAAGCACCCTGTTCCATTTTTACTTGATAGGCGTTTTCACCATCGGCAATGCCTGAGGTACTTGAACCAATAATTACGGCGATGCGGTGGTGGCCAAAGCGCTGTTTAGCTTCTTCTATCTGAGGAATAATTTGTGTCACAGCAGACAGCGCTAAACGATTGTTGTGAGTGTCGTAGTTCGCCGGTTTAATGGGCACTGCAGGTAACGGCTGAGTCACTCTGCCAACGATAGTGCGAGTCCCGCTATTGAGCAGGGAAGCTTCAACTTGTATCTGCTCATTGCGATTTTGCTCTAGGCATTGGTGGATCTGCTCTGGAGTTGAGCCGAGCGCCGAGTGAAAGCCACAGCCATGAATAAAAACAGGTTGATAAGATTGCGAAATCATAGGCTTATACCATTATGGTTGTGTGATTCGGGGATTCCGTGTCTGGATCCGCAGTGGTTGAATACACGCGAATTTTTGTCGGGTCAGCATGGATAAACGCCATGCTGATGCCATTGAGAGATACGCTCAATCAAAACCGAGGGAGAGGCGAAACGCATCACTTGATCCTCCATTCCCACCGCAACTTGTGTGGTATGGCCTTGTGCCATGCGTTGCCCTGTTTTGGCATCGCTAATTACATATTGCACGCGCAAGCGGTTCTCCCATTCGGTCAAACAGGCTTTAATACAAATTTCATGGTTATAAGGAATGGCACGAACATACTTCACCTGAACATCAATTACTGGCCAGAGAAAGCCAGAGTCTGACATCTTCCGATAGCCATAATCGATTTTTTCCATCATGGCCCGGCGAGCCTCTTCGAAGAAGCGAAAATAGTTGCCGTGATAAATCACGCCCATGGGATCGGCATCTTGAAACGAAGTGACGAGAGTCACTTGAGCTTCTAGTGGATAAAGTATGTTCGCCATATGACCTCTAGTAGAGTGACCAGTGACGCTGCTGAATGCGAGCGATGAAGTGACGCAGATCTTTCTCTAATGGACGATCTTCGCTGACAAAATCAAACTCTTCCCAAACATTGGCACACATAGCTTGCAGCGGTGCACTCAAGTGTTGTTGGTTTAACTCATTACGACGATGGCGAATTTCAATCGCTTGCGTTGCAGCTAACAGAGAAGCTGCAGCGACTTGTTCGGTTAACTCCAAAACACGTAAACAATCGCGAGCGGCAATGGTGCCCATGCTAACTTTGTCTTGGTTATGGCACTCGGTGGAGCGTGAAAATACGCTTGCAGGCATGGTGTGTTTTAATGCTTCTGCCGTCCAAGCTGAGATGCCGATTTGTACCGCTTTGAAGCCGTGGTTGATAGGTTTGCGGCTTCCTTCAGCACCACTGAGGTTAAATGGCAAGCCGTTATTGAATTTGTAGTCCATGAGCTGTGCCATTTGGCGATCTAATAGGTCGGCCAAATTAGCGATGGCGGTTTTCAGTGTATCCATGGCCATTGCGATATGGCCGCCGTAAAAGTGACCACCATGCAGAACACGTTCGTTATCACCATCGATGATTGGGTTGTCGTTAGCGCTGTTGAGCTCATTTTCAATCAGCTGACGTAACCAAGGCAGTGCATCTTGCACCATGCCGATCACATGAGGAGCGCAGCGCAACGAGTAACGATCTTGTAAGCGGTCGCTATTCATGGGGGGGCGTTCTGCTTGTAAATCAGAGCGTAGCCAAGCGGCAACTTTCTGCTGACCTGGGTGTGGTTTAACGGCAAACAGAGCTTCATCAAAATGGAAGTCATTACCTTGCATCGCCACTGAAACCATGGCGGTGATCTTGGTGCTGAGTTGGGTTAAATACTCGGCACGCTTATACGCAAGGCAAGCTAGTGCTGTCATCACCGATGTCCCATTCATCAGGGCAAGACCTTCTTTTGGGCGCAGCTTTATCGGTTCTATGCCTAGCTCAGCAAATACCTCTGCAGTAGGTCTTTCTTCACCTCGGTAGAGAACATCACGCTCACCAATTAATGTCGCCGCCAGATAGGAGAGTGGCGTAAGGTCACCACTTGCGCCGACCGATCCTTCTTCAGGAATGCGCGGTGCAATATCGTAGTTAATCAAGGTCACGATTTGGCTCAGAAGTTCGTGGCTAACACCCGAAACACCTTGTGCAAGAGAACAAAGGCGAGTGGCCAATACGGCTCTCGCCTGCTCATGGGTTAAGACTTTACCCAGACCACATCCGTGAAAGCGGGTGAGATGGAGTGGGAGGTCTTCGACTAATTGTGCTGGAATCGCAACGGTACAAGAGTCGCCATAACCGGTGGTGACACCGTATATCACGCCTTCTTCCTTAAGCAGTTTTTCTAAGAAAGCGACACCGCGATCAATTTTTGCGGTGAACTCAGCGGATGGGTTTAAGCTCGCCTTCGCTCCTTGAGCGATTGCGCTGACGTCTTCAATCGTCAGCCGACCTTGGCCAAAGGTAATGTTATTTAAGGTTTGCGTAGTCATAGTGTGGTTCTGTCCGATTCCCATAGTCGAAAAAGTGATGCCGCTACAAAGGGGCAGTTGTGTGTACGCTCAAACATTAAGCGAGTTGTTGTATTTCGATTGTTAAAGTCTCTGGTTGCTGTTGGCTAATTGCACCTTGCCTGAAGAGTGCGCGATGAGTTGACCATCGCGCTCAGAATGGTAGGCAAAGTGTAATTTGAGTTTTTCGGCATCCCACTTTAGGTGCAGAGCAATTTCTGCATCAGGCAGAATCGGCTCTTGAAATTTAATCACCTCCATACCCTGAAATGCGCTAGGAACATGCAGAATGTCTTGAGCATAGAAAATGGCCCAATCGATTTGAGTGACACCTGGCAAAAGTGGGAATTGAGAAAAATGCCCTGAGAAATCCAGAATGTCGTGATCGGCGCGCAGCCTTAGTGTGGCTTCCGCAGTCGGTGATGTTTCAGCGGAATTGATGACAACAGAGAGCACCGTTGGTTTTCTTTTTATAGCCATAACGTTTAATTCACGGATAAAGGTGGTGTTTGGAAACATTGTTCGATTTCTCTGCTAAGCCGCTTACCTTGGCTATTGAGTGGAATGTGCGATGCCACACGGAAACGACGTGGCACTGCAATCGGCTCTAACCATTGGCGAAGCTCATTGCGTAGGTGTAACCAGAATTTTCCGTTGCCAATTTGTGTGGCCAGTTGTTCCCCTTCTGGGCTCAAAACCAGCACTGAAGCCAGAATTAAGCGATCCTCGTCTTGTAACGGGATAACGGCACATTCTGTAATCCATGGCAGTTGTTCGAGACGTTTTTCCACTTCAGTAAGAGAGATGCGCTTTTCCTCTAACTTGATGACGCGATCGGTGCGCCCTTTGAGAATAAATTGTCGATCATTCAACAGTTCACATTGGTCGGCCGTTTGATACCAGTGGTGTGGGTCAATATGTGGTGAGAGCAAACACAAACAGTGCTCTTCATTAAGTTGTATCGAGATACCGGGAAAAACGGACCAAGGTTGAGTTGGGTAGAACTGTTGTCGGTAGGCAATGCCCCCTGTTTCTGTACTGCCATACACCTCCATCGGCCACTGGCCAAAGAGCTGATAAGCATGATGTGCCGCCTCCTGAGTCAGCGGTCCACCTGAAGAGAAAACCGCCGCAAAAGGTGCGTGCTGGTACTGTGTGGCTAAACGTTTGAGCAGAGCGGGACTGCTGATCAAAATGACATTTTTGCCAGCATGCGTAATCAGTTGTTCTGGAAATTCGAGATTGAAGCGCGCGAAAGGATGGCCAGCACATAAAGGCCAGAGCAATCGAAACAGTAAGCCGTAAATATGTTGGTGAGAGACGGTACTTTCAAATCGACATGGCTGAAAATTATGTCCAAACAACTGCTGCAGAATGTTGATTTCAGTCTCGAGTTGTTGAAATGTTTTGCGGATCGCTTTCGGTGCACCACTGGATCCAGAGGTAAATAGGGTCAAGTCGATGGTATTGATATCGAACGCTAAACCATCGGGGGCAGGATGCCGTTCATCGGACTTAATCAACAGATGTTCGAGAGAAATGGAGTGAGCTATCTCTTGGTCGCACAGTAAAAGATCAAATTCCGAGCTTAGCTCCGTTAGCGCCGCAGGTTGGTAGTTGCTTGGGAGGACTAATGATTTTTGGCTGTAGGCGATAGCAAAAAATCCCACGGCAAATAAGTAACTGTCAGAGCTACATAGGGCGATATGTTGCGCTGCATGAGCACGGATGCGTTTTCCAAGGGCGCTGACATCAGCAGAAAATTGCGACCAATGGATCTCTTTCTCCGCGCTAAACGCAACAATATGATCGCAAGTTCGACCAACCATAAATAGTGCTGACAAAGAAAGATATTGTGGAAGTTGGCTCATATCGTGTTCAGTCCCTGTGAACCCATTGATGCATGATTCATTTACCAATCAAGAAGAATCTGTTGCTATTTACTCCCCAGTAACCGGTTAGGCCAAGTAGAGTGAGGATACAAAGCTCGAATTTGCAACGTTGGGATATCGATACAGAGAGTGATCACTACGTTGCAAAATAACAACAGATCCTGAATGGTCTATGGGTTAAAGCGTGTTTTGTGAAGAAACATAACTTGCCAATTTAGCGACCGAGGCAAAGTGTTGACGAGTGTTATTATCATCAGCATCAATAACAATGTTGTATTTCTTTTTGAGTGCCAAACCAAGCTCTAACGCATCAATAGAATCCAATCCAAGTCCATCACCAAATAAAGGGGATTCAGTTTCAATATCGTCAATCGTGATATCTTCAAGATTGAGTGAGTCTATGATGAGTTGTTTGATTTCGTTGTGTAGCTGTTCCATTTTTACCAACCTAAATTTTTGATTAGAAATAAATATTAATAAATGAAGTCATTTTGTAGTTTGGATTCTATGTTGATACTAAATAATGAGTATTAGCTCAATATCTCTTTAATATAATTTTATCCATTAAAAGATATAGTTTGTTTGACCATACTGGATAAATAGCATTATTCATAGGATGTGATTCACAGTATTGAAAATGCTAGTTTTCGATAGAGTATCCCATATGGTTGTCTTAACAAAATAGTCAAATTCAATTAATTGCGAGGCAAGTAACACATAAAGAAACAAGGTTAATTATTTATAATTAACTCATTTTCTAACGAGTGTTTCTCCATCTAATAATAGCTGTTTTAAAAATTGTAGAGCTTGTGGTTGCGTGTTTGTATTCCTCGGATCTGCCGCTGTTGACCAATGAATAGGTTCTTCACTCAGAGTGAGGATTAATCCCAATGCGTAAGCACGATAGGTTTGATATTCATACTGCTGATAATCCTCTGGTAGGGTTTCATCAAAATCGAGCAGTAGCACTTTTGCGCCCGGATTTTGTTGTAAAAAGCCGTAAGCTTCGATGAGTGCGCTGTGGAATGTATTCTCACCAGCTGAAATGGAGGTTAATGGGATCGCTTTTTGAGTTGCAATCGTAGTTAATCCTGCGGCCGTGTTGTGCACAGTTTGAGAAAATGCCATTGGTGATGCTTCCTGTCCTAGCAATATCTCCTTGATCAGAATATTGCTGCGGTGCAGCTCCCCGTGCCGGCTAGAGAAGACTAAATAATCAACCTGTGTTTGGTTAAGCAGTTCACTCGCGGTTTGAACGGCATGCTTGCTGACCTCACTCATCCTACGTCGCATCATTGCGGGAATATGATGAAATGAGCATTCTAGATCGTCTGGATAACGATCCGTCACTGCCCATTTCTTCCATGCATCTTGGCTATTTATACCAGCGGAGTTTGCATACCAGTTTTCTATATTTAATTTGATTGGATAAGATGAATTTAACATAGGTTTTATAGGATCCAATGACGTGTATAATTGTGTTCTGTTAATTTATCATGATGAAGCTCTACCTCTATAGAGAAAGCTTCATTATCATTAATGATTAATTGATGAACTTGTTATTTAATATGAGTTATTGTCACCAATAGCTTAAAGGCAGATTAACGTTATTAGCACCGATATTCAAAATAAAAAATCAAAATCGCGATAGAGTTATCAGCAATAAGTTAGTGCTGAGAGGATGATTTTCACCATTTTAAATGAGGTGTTATTGATAATGTAGAAGAGTGAAAGAGGCGTATTCATCAGGGTTTTAAATAAGCACGGATATTAAATAAGTACGGATATTAAGTAAGGTCTTTATGCGGATGATAATTGTATTTCTACGGAAAATGCGGTTATGTAGCCTGATCGAATGGGTAAACAAAAGGGCGATGGATAATCCATCGCCCTGTGACACAGTCAAAGCTGATTAAGCTTGCTCTGCTGGCTTATCGATTGTCGCTTCAGAAGTCTCTACTGTTAGATCGGCAAACACTTGCGTTGGCTTACCCACTAAACTGCGGTTTTCTTGATTCACTTCAGAAAGAACGATTTCCAGCACATCACCGAGTTTGTACACCACTTCTTTATCAATCAATACCGTACCTTCTTCGCCATTACACTCGATGCGCTCTTTGTTATCGAGGATCAGAGATCCTGGAATAAAGGCCATTGCGCCGTTTTCGAGTAAGCGAACACGCATGCCCGGACGGTTGATGTCAAAGATCTCGGCTTGGAAGCGAGTTTCTTTCGCTGGCTCATCGGCCAGTGTGCGCGCATAGAGCCAATCTGCCACATTACGTTCGGCAATTTTGTGGTGTTTACGATGCAGTGCAAGTTCTTCACCAACAGTCTCATCCGGCGTCTGCACAGGGGCTTTGCCCAGAATGTGTGCTTTCAGCAGACGGTGGTTAATCATGTCGCCGTATTTACGAATCGGTGAAGTCCAAGTTGCATACACATCAAGACCCATCGCGAAGTGGGGGAGAGGCTGGTTGCCAATCTCACTATAGCTCTGGTACTTACGAATACGGTTATCGAGGTAGCTGGTTTCTTGTGTTGCTAGCCAGCGGCGCAGAGCAGCAAAGCCTTCCACCGTTGCCAGCGTTTCAGCATCGGCATTCGGTGCACCGTGTGCTGCCATCAATTCCACCACATCGGCCATTTTCTCGGCTTTGAAACCAGCATGGGTATTGAATACACCTAAACCGAATGTCGCTTGCAGCGTTTTACCTGCACAGATGTTTGCGGTGATCATCGACTCTTCAACCAAACGGTTGGCGGTGCGGCGCATATCCGCATGGATCGCCACCACATCGTTATCGGCACTCAGTTCAAAACGGTAGTCTGGGCGATCTGGGAACACCACGGCATGGGTTTCACGCCAGTTAGCGCGTGCTTGTGAGAAGGCATACAGATCACGCACCACTTGGGCGATTTCTTCGCTTGGTTGCCATTGCTCCGAGCTGCCAGTTTCCAACCAGTCAGAAACATGGTCGTAAACCAGACGTGCATGTGATTTGATGTTGGCTGAGAAGAAGCGAATATCATCGCCAATCACGCCATCTTTACTGATAGTGACTGAGCAGCACAGCGCAGGACGAACTTGGTTTTCCATCAGTGAGCAAAGCTCATCAGCCAGATCACGCGGCAACATTGGAATGTTGCGACCCGGCAAATAAATGGTAAAGCCACGCTCGCGTGCCACTTTATCCATCTCATCTTCTGGCGTGATGTAAGCGGTTGGATCGGCAATCGCGATAGTCAGCGCAAAGTCACCATTAGGCAATTGTTGTGCGTACAGTGCATCATCCATATCTTTGGTTGATTCACCATCGATCGTTACAAAAGGCAGTGCGGTCAGATCTTCACGAACCAAGTCGGCATCATCTTTCAGTTGCCAGTCGTCAATACCCGCAGGCTCGCTGTTAGGCAGATCATTTTCGGCTAACGTCACCCACCAAGGTGCAATCTTGTCATTGGCATCGGTGATTTTGTGTGAGATCTGCGCGAAGAAACCGTCGTCACCTTTAAGAGGGTGGCGGACAAGATGAGCAACCACCCAGTCACCTTCTTGGAAGTCAGCTTCGTTGAGGCCTTTCTTGGTTTTTGCCTTCAGCGACATCTTTTTCAGTTGTGGATGATCGGGCGCAACGTTCAGTTTGCCTTTAAATAGCTTTACGCGGCCAATGAAACGAGTCAGTGATTGTTCGATAAGCTCAGAAGGCTCTGCGACTTCACGTTCATTTTCGGTGCGGATGAAAGCCACGACTTTGTCGCCATGCATACACTTCTTCATATAAGGTGGCGGAACAAAGTAGCTGGTTTTGCTATCGACTTCGAGGAAACCAAAACCTTTGTCACTGGCTTTGATGGTGCCTTCTTTTTTAGGCAGGGTTTCTTGGATTTTTTGCTTAAGCTGCGCGAGGAGCGGATTGTCTTGGAACATCTTTTTTATCTAACCGTTTGAGTTGGGCACACTATAATCATTGAGGGACTGGATTACTACCGAAAACGTGAGTTCGAGCATCGTTGGCTGTTTATTTATTCGCTGAAATTGTCAGCAGATTTGGTGTTTTGAAGGGTTTTTTCGGTCAATGAGGCGTCATTTTTCCTTTGCTAAGAAAATTTTGTGATGAAATTCAATTTTTCCTAGCTTTTTTTATGCTTTTAAGGAATAATCCGCGTCCCTTATATGTCCCTAGCGGCTTGATGCGTTTTAATACTTATCCGCATCTGAACGGACTCAGCAATTCATTGGATTGGTTGGAAATGGTAGAGCACGTGGGACCTTGGTTATTTCTTCATTTAGTGGGATCCCCATGCAAGATACTGCAATTCAATTCAGTGATTTAGCACTGAACAGCGCCATCCTTTCTGCCCTAACCGAAATGGGCTTTGTATCACCTACACCTATCCAAGCAGCAGCGATTCCTGTTCTGCTCGAAGGTCGTGATGCACTGGGTAAAGCGCAAACAGGTACGGGTAAAACAGCGGCATTCTCACTGCCTCTGCTGAACAAACTTAATCTGTCTCAACACAAGCCACAAGCTATCGTTATGGCGCCAACGCGTGAGCTGGCGATTCAGGTAGCGGCTGAGATCAAAAACCTTGGCCAAAACATCAAAGGCCTGAAGGTTCTTGAAATCTACGGTGGTGCTTCAATTCTTGATCAGATGCGCGCTCTGAAATCTGGCGCTCACATTGTTGTGGGTACGCCGGGCCGCGTAAAAGATCTGATCACTCGTGATCGTCTACACCTAGACGAATGTCATACTTTCATCCTTGATGAAGCAGACGAAATGCTCAAAATGGGCTTCGTTGATGACGTAACTTGGATCATGGAGCAAGCTCCAGAATCAGCACAACGCGTACTGTTCTCTGCAACTATGCCTCCAATGGTAAAAGAGATCGTTGAGCGTTTCCTACGTAACCCAGAGTGTGTTGACGTAGCCGGTTCTAACCAAACTGTGGCTAAAGTTGAGCAACAATACTGGGTAGTAAAAGGTGTAGAGAAAGATGAAGCGATGGCTCGTCTGCTTGAAACCGAAGAAACCGATGCTTCTATCGTATTCGTACGTACTCGTCAGGATACTGAGCGTCTAGCGGATTGGCTGTGTGCACGTGGCTTTAAAGCGGCGGCTCTGCACGGTGATATCCCTCAGTCTCTGCGTGAGCGCACCGTTGATCATATCAAGCAAGGTGTGATTGATATTCTGGTTGCGACCGACGTTGTCGCACGTGGTCTTGACGTTCCACGTATCACTCACGTATTTAACTACGACATCCCGTTTGATGTTGAATCATACATCCACCGTATCGGCCGTACTGGTCGTGCTGGACGTAAAGGTAAGGCGATCCTGCTGGTTCGTACTAACCAAATTCGCATGCTGCGCACTATCGAGCGTGTCACTCGTTCTTCTATGGAAGAGATCCAACTGCCGCATCGCGATAAAGTGGCTGAATCTCGCCTGACTAAGCTGGGTCAAGAACTGGCAGCAGATAAAGAGTTCAGCTCACTGGAGCGTTTCGCTGAGCTGGTTGAAAAACTGCAAGCATCACTGGAAATCGACTCAACCACACTGGCTGCGATTCTGCTGAAACGTCAGCAAGGTAAGCGTCCTCTATTCTATGTAGGTGCTGACCCAATGATCGAAGCGATGGAGCGTGAAAAATCACGTCGTCGTGAGCGTCGTGATGACCGTCGTGATGGTGATCGTCCTGCTCGCCGTGAATTCGGTGGCCGTGATCAAGAGAACCACGATTGGGCTACTTACCAACTGCAAGTTGGCCGTGACCAAGGCGTTCAAGTGAAAGACATCGTTGGTGCACTCGCAAACGAACTGGGTCTGACTAAAGGTTCTATCGGTGCGATCAAACTGGCTCAAGGCCATACGTTTGTTCAGCTGCCAAAGGCGATGTCTAGCGACGTTTCTAGCAAGCTACGCAAACTGCGTATCCGCCAAAAAGAAGTGGGCGCAGTAGTGTGTGACTTCGACGATTTCCGCGAATCTCGTGGTGGTGCTCGTCGTGAAGGTGGCCCACGTCGTGACGGTGGTCGTCGTCCAGAAGGCAACCGTGAAGGCGGTTTCCGTGGTGGTCGTGAAGGCGGCCGCGAAGGTGGTCGTGGCCGTGGTGGTGAAGGCCGTCCTTTCCGTGAAGGTGAGCGTCGTTTTGAGCGCAACCGCAGTGGTGAGAGCAGTGGTAGCTACCGTGGTGAACGTGGCCATAGCCGTCGTCGCGAAGAAGCATAATTCACTGATGTGATTTGAATTGATAAACCTGCAGGTAAAACTGCGGGTTTTTTGTTATCTGCATCGCATACTTTCGTTTCATTGCTACACTTTAAGCGGGTGATAAATAAGCAGAACAACCAATTCAACCGATGAGGTGATGCATGCGCAAATGGCTATGGATATTTTTACTGCTGACCACTAAGGTTTCTGCGGTTGAGATTACCCCTTATATCGTCAATGGCACGAGTGCGAATGTGGCGAATTACCCTTCTTTTGCTAGCTTAGCGATTTATATCTCTCCTTATCAATATAGCTCTAGAACCTACTGTGGTGCGACGGTGCTTAACTCACGCTACATCCTCACCGCGGCACACTGCATTTATGGTGATAGTTACGCCATGCTCTACACGGTAGCCATCCCCCAGTTACAAGATGAAAGCGATTTCCCGAATGGCAATATTCAGTTTGCTCGTGGTTCAGAGTTCTATTATCCAGACAACTATGTGAATTCATCTTCCGTTTATTGGCCGAATGATATCGCGATCATTAAATTAGAAAATGATCTTAACGTGAGTAATTTTGTAGGGGTGCTCAATAGTACGATCAATGGCAACTATGATGTCAATGGCGTTTATAAAGCGGTGGGGCATGGCTATGTGTATAGCAACGTAGCAGGAGGGACTCAATTGCTAGAAACGACCTTGGACTTTGTACCTTTTTCGACTTGCTCGGCTTATTACGGTGCAAATTTAGGTTCAGGACATGTCTGCTTTTCTGGTCCGGTAACTGGCGGATATAAAAACTCCACTTGTTCGGGTGATTCAGGGGGGCCCGTCTACTTCGATAGTGGCTCAGGCTATGTACAAATTGGGATCACCAGTTTTGGTCCATCCGTTTGTGGTGATTTGACTCAGCCAGTGACTTCGGTATTCACGGAAGTCTCCGACTATTACAACTGGATTTTACGAGTGATGAATGGGTTAGAAACGCCGAAGTATTACGTCACAGAAAGCAACGGAGTGCGTACATTGACCCCAGGGGGAACTACGGCGACCACGGTGAGTGAAAGCTCAGCGAGTGGCGGCGCAGCTTCTTTATTTTTAGTTTTATTGTTGGGAGGGCTGGCCATTATTCATCGCAACAAGCTGAATATTTGAGTTTTATGTTTAAAGGCGGTTTGATTTTAGATGTGAATCTGACATTATCGCAGTTCATTCTTTTAATCTATAAACGATCCTAGGTAACGATGTTGAATAAACTAAAACGATTCTTTGGCCCTCTTTATCCTATTGTTTGCGCTCTGCTTGCTTTGTTAGCCATTTTTACGCTATCTCGTTTAGGGTTAGCGATTTGGCATTTTGACCGCGTGACGGATGCAGAAGGTTGGGTACGCATTTTCGCCAGTGGTTTACGGGTGGACTTTGCGTCAATCTGCTATTTGTTCATTTTACCTGCACTTTTGACTAGCTTAATTTCTGGTGAGCATTGGTTAGGCCGCATTTGGAATTGGATTCTGCGACTCTGGATCACCGCAGGCTTGTGGATCGTTGTGTACATGGAAGTGGCTACTCCTCCTTTTATTATTGAGTACGATCTGCGACCTAACCGTTTGTTTGTGGAATACCTCATCTATCCGAAAGAAGTCTTTGGTATGTTGTGGTCTGGCTATAAATTGGAGCTATTTATCGGCCTAGTCGTGAGTGTACTGACGGTTGTGCTCGGTTGGCGATGGAGTAAAACACTCGTTTCCAACTTGCGTTACCCTAAGTGGTATTGGCGTCCAGTGATTGCTGTACTTGTCGTGGCAATTGGTGTTTTAGGCGCTCGTTCTTCTTTAGGGCATCGTCCTATGAACCCTGCAATGGTCTCTTTCTCTAGCGATCCTTTGATGAACGATCTTGCGCTCAACTCCGCGTATTCAGTGATTTTCGCAGCCAAGCAAATGGGCTCAGAGGCCAACGCGTTTGAATTTTATCCGAAAATGGATAAACAACTCGTGATCGATCAAGTTCGTGCTTCGATGACTGTCGCTCCAGAAGATTTTATTAGTGATGACAAACCGTCTTTGGCCAATCATGTCGCGACTTACCAAGGTGCACCTAAAAACATCGTCATTTTGTTGATGGAAAGCCACGGGGCGCGTTATGTGAAAAGCCTCGGAGGTATTGATGTTTCTCCAAACATGGACAAGTTGATTAACGAAGGCTGGGCATTTACTCGTATGTACGCCACGGGTACTCGCTCTGTGCGTGGTATTGAAGCGGTAACCACAGGATTCTCACCAACGCCTGCTCGCTCTGTAGTGAAGCTAGGTAAAAGCCAGAATAACTTCTTCTCAATTGCAGGTTTGCTGAAAACTCAGCAGTACCACACGCAATTCATTTATGGTGGCGAGAGCCATTTTGACAATATGAAGAGTTTCTTCCTCGGCAATGGCTTTGTGGATATGCAAGACCTGCCTACTTTCTCAAATCCGAAGTTTGTCGGTTCATGGGGAGCGTCTGATGAAGATCTGTTCAATAAAGCAGATGAGCAGTTCACGCAAATGGCAAAAGAAGGTAAACCTTTCTTTAGTTTGGTGTTTACCTCGTCTAACCATAGCCCATTTGAATACCCAGATGGTGTGATTACTCAATACAATGAACCGAAACAGACGGTAGAAAATGCAGTGAAATACGCTGACTACGCGTTGGGGCAATTTGTTGAAAAGGCTAAGAAATCCCCTTATTGGGATAATACTGTGTTTGTTGTCGTTGCAGACCATGATGCGCGAACACAAGGTACCAATCCAATCCCTGTGGAATATTTCCATATTCCAGCGGTTATTTTTGGTGGTGGCATTGAGGCACGCAAAGATGATCGCTTACTCAGCCAGTTGGATTTAGCTCCAACGCTACTCTCCTTAGCCGGTATTAGTAGTCAAAACCCGATGATTGGCTTTGATTTAACCCAAGATGTTCCGGTTGAAAAGCAACGTGCGATGATGCAACGTGACAAAAACTTTGGTTGGTTAACACCAGATAACCAAGTTGTCGTATTGCAACCAGGACAAGATATCACGACCTATCAATATGATTCAGTGACACATAAAATGACACCGCTTCAGCTTGATAAATCAATCGTGACTCGCGCGCATGCTAATGCGATGTGGGGTAGTCTGGCATTCAAAGAGAATTACTACACTGCACAAAAAAGTTATGAAGTGGAAAAATAAGCCATTTCATTAATTGGAAAACAAAGAAAGAAGGCGACCATTGGTCGCCTTCTTTTATTTTAGAGTCACTTACAAGAGCGTTGTTTTCACCATATAGTGATTAACGATCCCAGTACGCTTCTTCCAAACTATCTTCGCGTTCAGGTAGCGACCGTGATAGACGTGGAGAATGCTGAGTCAGAACTTCATAGCTGACGCGGTTTGCGTATTTGCACACTTGAGAGAGCGAGGAATAGGTCAAATATGGCTGGTCATGCTTGGCAGAATTCGGCACATTACGTTGGTGATACGCGTTTGCCGCCATGTCGTGCAGTAACGCAGAAAGTGCGCCATCGCCAGCACCATTAGTGTTCTTAATCTCCAGCGGGCCGCCTAAGTATGGGCCAATATGAGAGTAAACTTTCAGCGGGGTTTGGCAATCTTCTTTACGCATTGCGCGGCTGAATTCGTACTTATTAAACTCAGGAATATTACCCGGTAGCAATGGTAGCTCTGTTTCGCGCTTTGCTGATTCGTCAATATAACCTGCCATGTACAAACCCACTGGGCCAGCGGTGCATAGAACTAAGTCAACCCATTCCAGAGCTTTATCAGCGGCAAGCAGTGGATCTCGTTCACCCGTCAGCGCAGCGCCTTCTTCTTCATTCATCGCAACAACGGTAATATGCTCTTTCATGTAGTTTTGCCACCACTCGGCATTCCCTTCGATCACATATTTTGTGCCTAGAGTCAGCACCACGGGAATACCGTGTGCCTTTGCAATTTCAATGGCGCGTTGTACCGCTTGTGGCATAGGGTCTTCTGGCTTACCACGCATCAAATAAGATGAAACCACCAGAGCTGAAGCTTTTTCAAACACTTCTTCTGGGATGCTATCTGGGCGCAGTTTGTTCATGTGACCTTCATTGATCGCAAACGTGCGTTCACCATCTTCTGAAATCAGGGTATAGCAGCGACCAATTGGGCCATCCACGGTTTGCAGATGGTTGAGGTTCATGCGTGAAGAGGTTCGGCACAGGTAACGATAAGCGTATGAGCCGACTTCGATATTCTTTGACATTACACCGAGCAAAACCGATTTGCTGTCCGCCAAAACGGAATAGTTGTGCAATGTATTGCCAATGGTATCTCCCGGATATTGATGAGTGATCAAACCACGTTCAACCAATTCTTCGTAGAGTTCGTCCGCTTTACTCTCTTCCAGTACCAGCGAGTGGCCTTTGCTGAGATCATATCGAGCAAGGAAGTCGTCATCGACACGAGCTTCAATATCCACAATGGTCTGACCCACACCCACAATGGTTGGGCGGTGGAGCTTCGGTGTTTGCTGAATTTGGTTTACGAGTGGATCTCGGGCGTGAGTTGGGAAATAGTGCTTAGATTTGCGCTGGCCGGGAAACTTCATATTGAAAGTGTTGATTGAAAATTTTCGCGCATCATATCACAGTTATGAAAGATTACTTTCATTTTTATTACAGTCTGAGGTGATGTCAAATGCACCTCAGACTGTCGGTTTTTGCTTATTTCGCCTGTGTTTCTGGGAAAGCGTTATAAGCCTTTGTCCCCCATAAAGGAACGGTGGATAAGCTGTGCTTGAAGCTACCAGAGGTCTCTTTAGTAGAATAGGAGAGATACATCAGGGTTTGGTTTTTAGCATCAAAAATTCGGCGAATCTTCATTGATTTAAAGAAAATACTTTTGGATTTCTGAAACACGACTTCGCCCGATGCAGATTTATCAATTTGGGCGATCATCTCTGGCGTTATTTCA
The DNA here is from genome assembly GCF_019048845.1 of Vibrio mimicus. NCBI lineage: Bacteria > Pseudomonadati > Pseudomonadota > Gammaproteobacteria > Vibrionales > Vibrionaceae > Vibrio > Vibrio mimicus. Next base: position 344,886 of record NZ_CP077425.1, on the reverse strand, counting down.
CCAGTTTGGCGGCATGAAATCGAAGAATCGGAAGGATCGGCCAGACTTAAATCGGCCTCAATACTCGCGACATGGCAGGTGACGCCAGTGACAATCGGATCATTCAGGTTATTGATTTTTATATCTTTCAAAGTAAACATGCCGAGGCTGACATCGCCGACTTCTGAGCGATCACAACCACTCAATACAAACGCGAAAGAAAGAAGCAAGGCAGTACGAATAGGATTGAGCATAATGACGTTCCGTTCAGTTTAAGTATCGCTATCATACTGATTTTCGAACGGCAGTGCAGCTTTCAGTCTCAATCGGAGCGGATTGGTTTATCGATTCCAACTTATAAAGGATTAAAGCTTGTCGCATGAGGGTTGGATGAGTATGCTGCCGTTACTGCAACGGATAGAAAATGAAGTTGCTTCACCAACCAAGAAGAAGTCCCGCTATGATTCACTCTCCCTCACCTGTGGTTGTTGCCAAAAATCAGTGGTTATGTAGTCAGGTGGATGTCGAGTTCCCGACCGCCGAAAGTTTAGAAGGGCGCGATATTTATCAATCACTAAGCCAGCAAGCTGAAGTCACTTCTTTCCTACCACTGGCCTGTGATGAACAGTTGCTGCAAGAGATCTATTTGGTCGATTTCCATCGTTTAACAGTATGGTTTGCACTATTGCAAGCTACACGTTGCTCGGAAAAGCATCATCAAGAACGCTTAGTTGAATTCTTCACTCAGATTATTTACTCGCCGCCATGTCAGCTATTTCTTGGTTTCCATCTTGGTGAACCTGTTGCGGCCGGAATGGTGACGGAGTACGAGCAGAGCGTGCTGCTTTCGGACCTTGTCGTCAAAACCAACAGTTTGTTTGATAGTCGTGAAGCATTTGCCCATGCACTGTTTGCAAAATGGCAATCGATGACGAACAGTGAAGCACTCCCTTATATCGAGCTTTGACGATTATTTTCACTAGAAAAGAGTGATGCTAGTAGAAGTTATGCACACTCATGCATTGATTTCTACCATTCTGTTAACTCCATCCTTTTTAGTAGCACAGTGAGATATACACTGCTATAAGGATGGAGGGATGAATAATGACTGAACCCAAAGTGAAATGCGTCATTTTTGACTGTGAAGGTACTTTAGTCGACAGCGAACGTTTGTGCTGCGAAGCCTTAGTGCAAGTGTTTGGTGAAATGGGGGCTGCTCTCACTTACCAACAAGTTTCGGAGCATTTCACGGGAGGCAAAATTGCCGATATTTTAATGGCAACATGTCAACTTGCGCAGGTTACGGCGGATATCGATTTGCTTGAACAGCGTTACCGTGCAACGGTGACGGCGATGTTTAGCCGAAAATTGTCCCCAATGGGGGGGGCTCGCGCCTTACTCCATTATCTGAAACGTAATCAAATTGAATTTTGTGTGGTTTCAAATGCTCCTAGAGAAAAAATCACTACAACGTTGACTTTGGCGGGATTAGAGCATTATTTCAAAGGCAGGATTTTTTCGGCTTTTGATGCCAATAGCTGGAAGCCTGAACCCGATCTTATTCGCTATTGCGCCATGAATATGGGCTTTACACTGGATGAGTGTATTTATGTAGACGATACACCGAAAGGCGTTGAAGCCGGACTGAATGCCGGAGTGTTGACGTTTCAATTAAGCCCGTTAAATCCGCAAAATCGCAGCGACTCCACTCAAGTCATAGAACTGACGAATCTGCTCCAATTAGCTGACTTCTTAGGTGCTCACCCTATGCGCCAATCAGCTTAGTCAATCCTGTTTCCTTCCTATTTAAGCTGTAGTGATGTTGGTTACGTTCGTTTGCCCTAATTACATAGTGTCTTTATGCTGATTGGGATTATGAGAGCCATTCTAGGCTCTTACCAAAGGCGCTATCCAACGGCGGTATAAATTGGTTGCCAGCTAGGTGTTTCAGAGAATTTATAAATCACTTACTGTCTATCGGTGACTCAAAGTCGTTTGGGTATATCGCATTTACCATGGTAAATAGTGAATGCGATAAAGTGTGTACTCACGAGGATCTCGATTGAATTACTGGCGTGTTTTGATTCCGAGGTGGACAAAACGGTTACTCAGGTTAGCTCGAGCAGCAAGCATTGGTTGAATGCTAGTGAGTGAGTTGGTATGGAAGCCACATTGACCACAGAAGAATTTTTCTTTATCTGCAGAAATGAAAAATTCGTCGTGTTGGCAAAGGGGGCAGCATTCGATGCTTTCTTCGATAATAGAGTTATTCATATTGAGTATTCTCAGCAGCAAAAAGAGTTTGTATTACGCTTTAACGTGTATGGATAACGCCAAGCTTCGATGTATTGTTATATTTGTATTTAGCATAAACATATTCCGTTAACTTGTTATTCAGCTTTATCATCTTTGTTCCAAAAATGAGATGCAATTCATATAAAGTACATGTAAAGCCTGCCATGGCTCATATTCTTGGCGTGCTTTCTCGAAGTTTTGGTTTGAAATAACGAAAGTGAAAAGCTGGAGCATGGCTGTATTGATTGCCAAGTGAAGAGGGCCTCTATGAATTACGATCATTGTGTAGTGTTGACAACCACAAACAATAAACAAAACGCGGAACAAATGATTCGGCATTTGCTTGAACACAAGCTTGCCGCTTGTGTTCAAATTTTACCGATTGAAAGCCACTATTTATGGGAGGGCAACTATTGCCAAGATAATGAGTTTCTTCTCGTGATAAAAACTCAAACGGCATGTTATTCCGCAGTGGAAAAGGCGATTGAGCAATTACATCACTATGAAATCCCACAAATTATTCAACTGCCTATTACACAAGGTTTTGAACCCTATTTAGCTTGGTTAAAACAGACTACTACTGCTTAAGAATGAATACGTTGCCAAGTCAGCAAAGTGAGTGCGGTGAGCGCACCTAAGGTGTCACACAGCATATCTTTTTGCGCATCCCAGATATCACCTTGTGAGCCCAAAAACGCAATCCCTTCTTCCCCTCCAGCAAGGGCGGCATACCACCATTCAATAATTTCATAGCCCGCAGCAAGACTCATAATGCTAAATAGAGCAAAACCATAGGCAAGCCAAGGTTTGGTGTGATGTTTACGCAATAACCATTCTGCAATCGGGTAAGCGTATAGCCCAATCGAAAAATGTGCGACTCGGTCAAACTGGTTGCGTGTTGAACCGATCATTGAATTGAACCAATCAAAAGGCACTTCAGCGAAGGTGTATTTAGCGCCAATGGTATGCAAGCAGAGCCAGATAAACATAAGCATGTAGGCAGTCGTACTGAATGTGCTACGTAAAGAGAACCACCAAATGCTCCCTAACACTAAGATGGCTGGGATGATTTCTGCAAACCAAACTGCTCGGGAAGAGGGAGCGATAGCCGAAAAAACAAACACAAAACTATAGAGTAAAGTTAATCCGATAAGGGGGCGTGATAAGGGCATGCTGTTTGACTCCGTCAATGGAATGTGGAGTATCCTGCTATCATTATGAACGTTGTTCAATTGTGATTTAGTGCATGAGTTAAAACGCCAGAATACTGGCTCTTTTAGTGTCAGAAAAATCGCCTGGAAGCCTTATGCTGATTGAGCTTCACACAAACCAAATTTACCATTTCACCGTAGTGACAAATGGGGTAGATTGGTCTTGAATTACTGTATTTCATCGGAATGGAAACTTTATGTCAGACAGCCATCAACTTGCGGCAACGTTTCAGACCTATATGGAAAATCCGCTGCTGTGGCCGATTTTTGAGGTGTTGAAACATCAGCCATCGGGCTGGAAAGTGCATACCTTGGCAGCTCATTTGAGTGAGCTAGGTATCATGCCTGTTTTGGATGCTCAACCAGAGAAGGATTTGTTTAAGCGCAATTTTTTGATCATGAATGCGCTTTACCAACTGCAAGAAACATTGCATCCAGAGAAGTGGTTACAAGTTGAGGCGATGAACATCATTTTAATGCCGATGATGCGCAGTGAGTTTCACGACATCGACATCAATGATCCGCTACGAGATTACTACACCCAGTGGATGAATTATGAAGCCGATGAAGGTGAAGTGAAGCGTCTACTGAATGAGTTTTGGACACGTTATCGCCGCTCTGTTGGTAGCCATAACGGAAAAGATCTGAATCGATCTCAGGCACTGAGATTATTTGAATTGACGGAAGAGGCTAGTGCGGTGGAGATCCGCAAAACATGGCGTAGGCTTGCTTTGCGTTGGCACCCCGATCGGGATAATGGTAATGCGGAGCGCTTTCGGATCTTATGTGAAGCTTGGAACGTGCTCAGGCAGGAGTTTTAGTTCAAGATTTGAGGCAAGATTAGAAACAATAACGCGACCCATCGTTGGTCGCGTTATTGTTAGAAGCTTTCGCTGTAAACCAACTACAGCTGGCGCTTAGGCTTTAAATTGCGCTTTACGCATACGGTTAAGCGCAGCCATCGTATCGATAATACGTGGTTTCGCCAAATCTCCATGGTTTGGCATAGATTCATGCCAGTTGCCCTCGAGCATTTTACTCATTGCTTTAGCTGGATTATCCGTCCATCCCGGCAGTTGTGCGAGCTGGAACCATAGCCAACCCATAGCGTTCACTTCACTTGAGCTTTGGAGCTGCTCAAGGGCTGAAATATCGGTGAATTCTTTACCAAAACGCAGTGCATCCAAACCTTTGGCTGAAACACGGAACTTGCCGTCTAACAGTAGTTTTTGCAGTGTGACACAGTTAAGGGCGCGCGGTGTGAATGTGGCGAGTGGTGTTTCACACTCATTGCGGCGTTGTGTCGGATGCTGTGCAATGACTTCACGTGCTTTCTTAGTCACATCAAGAGGTTGATAATCATGCATTTGGATCACGGTATCCGCGACATCCAGATAATCGCCAGAACCACCCATGACCACCAGTGTGGAAACCCCCAAGTCATCACGCAATTGACCGATACGATCCACTAACGGCGTAATCGGTTCTTCCCCTTTGCTGACAAGGGCTTGCATACGCTCATCACGGATCATGAAGTTGGTCGCGGAGGTATCTTCATCGATCAGTAACGTGGTGACGCCCGCTTCAATCGATTCTTGCAACCAAGCCGATTGCGACGTTGAACCTGAAGCATCTTGAGTGCTGAAATCCGTTGTATCCTTACCCATAGGCAAGTGATTGATGTAGTTGGATAAGTTCAGGTTGTGTACGCAACGACCTTCTTCCGCACGAATTTTCATGGCTTTCAAATCCGTCACCATACGCTCACGGCCATCGCCAGGGATGTGGTTGTAAATTGAACGCTCTAGAGCTGTAAGCAGTGTTGATTTACCGTGGAAACCGCCACCAACAATCAAGGTGATCCCTTGTGGAATCCCCATACCTACCAACTCACCTTGGTTTGGTGTGGAGAGTGTTACTTCAAGGGATTTTGGAGTTTGGAAAGGGACGGCTTCTTTCATGGGCAGATCGCAGTTACCTGCTAAACGTGGCAGTACGCTACCGTTAGCCACAAAAGCGACCAAGCCGAGGTCGTCAAGTTGTGCGCGCATTGCTTCTTGGTCTTCCACAATTTCGCAGTGGTGCAGCAACGCGGCTTTATCCAGTTCGCGCTCCAGCGTGGCACGACGAATGTATTTAGGCAGGTGGAAGGTCAGAATATTCAGGGCTTTTTTCGCTAGAATATCGCGACCTTCCGCTGGCATGCTCATGCGAAAACGCAGTTCGATACCCTGCTCGTTGAACAATACGGATGTGCTGTCGAGAACCGTTTGACCGCTGATCGCGATGGATAAGCTATTGTCTTGTTTTGCGAACTCTGCAAAAGCACGAGCGATAAAATCACGCGCTGCCATTTGATACGCAGGCGATTTTTCTTTGAGCCAATCTAAACCAGTCAACGACCAAGCGCGCGTAGCACGCAGGCGAGAGGCTGAAGCGTATGGATCAGACTGAATGTGGTCGATGAACAGAGTAAAGTCACCAAAGTCGTACTGACCTTTGATCTGCTGATAAGCACGATAGTTCTGCTTTTCGAGTTTTTTTAGTGTTGCAATTAGTCGATCCATCTCGATTATCGCTCATAGGGAAAGAAAAAGAGGAGCGCGATTATAGGTAGCGCCCACTGAAGAGTAAAGGAATGATAAGCGAATCACGGCGTTTACGACAACCGATTGAGAATTTATTCGGGCTTAGTGATCAAGTGTGCGTGGTGTATTAATTTTTGTTCAAACACTTCGCTTGGCATGGGTTTACCATACAAAAAGCCTTGGCCGACATAACAGCCATGTTCCAAAATAAATTGTTCTTGCTGTACTGATTCAATCCCTTCTACTACCACGTTAAGTTTGAGCTTTTTGGCTACATGCAGCATGGAACGTACGATTTCTTGATCACTTTCGCTGTGTGCGATTTGCTCCAGAAAGCTTTTGTCGATTTTTATGCCATCAAAAGGGAATTTTTTCAGGTACTGAAACGAGGCATAACCAGTTCCAAAATCGTCAAGTGACAGTTTGACGCCAATCGAATGCAGTTGGTTGAGAATATTGCTTGCTGTCGGTTCATCGACAATCAGGCCACTCTCGGTGATTTCCAGTTCTAGCTGCTCGGCTGGGAATTGATAGTGTGTTAACAATTCACGAATTTGGTCGACAAAATGGCTATTTTTAAGCTGAACCGAAGAAACATTAATGGCGATGCGAAAGGATGGGCAAATAGATAACCATTCGCTGGCGGTCTTAATCGCATGGCGCAGTACAAAGTGGCCAACTTCAAAAATCAATCCATTTTGCTCTGCCATATGGATTAGAGTTTCATTAGAAAACTCGCCAAGTACAGGGTGTTTCCAACGCAGCAATGCCTCTGCACCAACCCAACGCTGTGTTTTAACACTGACTTTCGGCTGAAAGTAGAGTGAGAGATGGTTATTACGCACGGCTTGTAACAGGTAATTTTCCATTTGGTTGCGTCGTGCATGGTTATCAGATAGGGCGGGGGAGTGGAAAAAAACTTTATAGCCAGAATCTTTACATGCCAGCATGCTACTCACGGCATGGCTCAGCAGTTGCTGCGGATCAAGCGTTTCACGGGAGAGAGCAACGCCTATGTAAGGGTTAAGGTGAACCTGAGTCTCTTCAACCTGAAACTGAGCTTGCCCAGCATGGATAAGCTTATGACAAAGTTGATTGAGGTGCAGATCAAGCTGGCTGCTTTTCAATATGAGGGTGAGATTGGTGGACGTCGGGCGTGCAGTCATCAGTTCTGCTTCGGCAAAGGGGCCGACTCTCTCTCTTAACTGTTTTAAAACGTCATCCCAAAGGTGATAGCCGAGACGAGCTTGTAACTGACGTGCGTTGGCAAACCCGATATGTATGACTGCAAGTTCATCGTTTGCATCTGGTTGAGCCAAGAATTGTTCTAACTGCAGCTCTAGAGCGCTACGATTTAGAAAGCCTGTTCCGACATCATGGCTACGCTGATATTCAATTTGCTGTTCTGCGGCGCGACGTTTGTCAATTTCTTGATGGAGCGATTGGTTCAAGGAGGCAATACTGCGCATTTTGTGGTGAACCTTAAAATGGAGATCTTGGTTCATTTGCTGCAGGGCTTCACGTTGGTAAAGGGTTTGCAATTGTGCTTCTATTGACTCGCGTAAGGTGTGTAGAAGCCGCTGGTCAGTGGTGAGAAAATGGTGCTCCTCTCGATCGGTGGCACACAATGTTCCGAAAAGATCTCCATTGGGCCATTGTAATGGAACACCACAATAAGCTCGCATACCGTATTCCATGTCTGGGTTGTCTTTCCAAAGAGGATCGCGTTCAGCGTTGGTGACGATCAAGAGTTGGCGTGTATTAATGACCGTTTCACAGTATAAACCTTTGCCTAAGCGCTCGGTCATCCCGACTGGGTAAGGGTTATCGCTTCCTGTATTGCTGCAAAAAACATCGATGTCTTGATGGCGAACTCGCATGATCATTGTGGCTGGCACCTTGAGCATTTCTGCAAGTAAATTCAACATGTTTTGCCAACTTTCTAGCATCGTTGAAGGTATCGTCAGCGATTGTGGAAGGATCGGTGCCATTAATGAATCCTTGAGTTGAATCGGTAAAATACAGTGCATTTTGTCATTAGAAATAGGGCGTTGTTGCTCATCGATAACCTGAACGATAGGAATACCTCAGTGAGTCTATCTGTGCTTACTTCTATGCTTAATTATTACGTCAATCGGTGAAGTAAAGGGGAACTATTTTCACTCTAAAGTGTAGTTCGCGATTGATTCACCAATGCAATTAGAGTGACTGAACTGAGTCGGTACTCTAGTGCCTTTTCAATGGTCAGTCACTCTAACAAAAGCTATTCAGAATGGCAGAACGAAATCGATTAGCTTAAAAGAATTCTCAAAATTAAAACAAAATACGGTATCACTTTTTGTGGATAAATTTATGCATATCAACAGGTTGGTTATAGTCAATTTGTTCAAAATTAAAGCCATTCAGCTGCATAAACTCTTTCTTAAATCCGGAATAATCCCCCAATTGTTGGAAGTTGTCGGCATTCATTTGGCGTAAGCATTCGTTCACTTTCGTCTGTGTATCGGGATTCATTTCCCAATCATCCATACGGATCAGACGCTCGCTATCAACAGGAATACGGGAGTGACCATACAACTTGTCGCAAAACAAACGTTGCATTTGCTCAATGCAGCCTTCATGAGTGCCTTTGCTTTTCATCACCTGGTAGAGCGCAATGAGATAGGGGCTTAAGCCGGGAATGAATACGCTAGCTTTGGTGACGAGGGCTTTACACACTACGGCATACGCACCGCCATCAAAATTAGCGAGCTTGAGGTTGAGTGAATGGCTAGTTTGATGAAGATCGATTTTGGCGCGCCCCAAGGTGCCATCTAGGTAAATTGGATGTGTCACTTCTGGCCCCATGTAGGAAAAAGCAATGGTTTTGCAGCCTTCGGCGAGTGATTCTGCATTGATGAGTGTATCAATCCAGTTTTCCCAATCATCGCCGCCCATTACGCGTAGTGTGCCTTCGATTTCCTCTTCTGTAGCGGGCTCTAAAGTGGTGTCAGTCCAAGTATCGTTGTCTAACATGATGGATGCACCGGAGACCGCTTCACCAATGGGTTTAATGGCAGAGCGCCAAAATTCGCCATCAGGCTTGCGGCGCATGCCGCTCGCAATGCTGTAGATCACTAAATCCACTTCACCTTCAAAATAAGTTTCAATTGCCTCAACTACTTGTTCACGCATTTCTGCAGAAAACACATCACCCTCTAAGTTGACCGCAATATGGCCTTCTTGCTCTGCATATTGCTTAAAAAAAAGGTTGTTGTAGTAGCCTGCACTGCCAGTTTGAGTTTCGCTAGGTGCGCGTTCAAAAGAGACACCAATCGTGTCCGCCTTGGCACCACCAAAGGTGAGCGCAATTCGTGCTGCCAATCCAAAACCGGAGGAGGCCCCCAAAATTAGCACGCGCTTTGGTCCTGCTTTGATCGGATTGGTCTGCTTAACGTAGTGGATCTGCTGTAAAACGGCTTGCTCACAGCCATAAGGGTGGGCGCTGCGAGCAACAACACCTTGGATGAGTGGTTTTATGTGCATATGGTTACCTATTTGTAGGGAATAAGCCAAAAGTAACGTAAAGCTGAGTAAATTTTATTGAGCTAAACCAGTAAATAGGTGGATGGTGTTACAAATCATTGGCGATTTGTTCAGCAACAAAGTCGGCAATCCAAGGCTGAGCTTCTGGTTTGGGATGTAGCCCGTCACTCATCATCCATTCTGGTTTGAGGATCACTTGTTCAAGAAAGAATGGAATGAGTGGGATAGCGAATTGCTGTGCTAGATTTGGATACACTTGATAAAAAGCATCGCTATAGCGTTTGCCATAGTTAGGTGGTATACGGATCTGCATTAAAATTACAGCCGTATTCTGAGCTTGGATTTGTTCAATCATGGTCGCTAAGTTTGTGCTCACCGTTTTTGGCGGAAAGCCGCGTAAACCATCGTTTGCGCCCAGCTCAATCAGCACCACATCTGGGGTATGTTGAGTCAGTAGCGAAGGCAGGCGAGCTAATCCGTTACCTGTGGTGTCGCCGGATATGCTGCCGTTAACAACGGATACTGTTTTGCCTTTTTCAGCCAGTGCGTCTGCCAGCAAACTGGGCCACGCTTGTTCGATGGGCATTTCGTATCCCGCACTCAAACTATCGCCAAGGATCAACAGGGTTTTACTGCTCACCGTAGCGGAAAAAAGAAGAATAAACACAAAGGAAAGTTGTCGAGTCATGCAAACATCCATTATTTCAGCGCAGTCATTATCCAAACTAGTCTCCACCAATCAGGAACATTTAACAATCCTCAAACAGGTGAATCTCTCGATTCAGGCGGGAGAAAGTGTAGCAATTGTCGGGGCATCCGGCGCCGGTAAATCCACCTTAATGACCTTGCTTGCTGGGCTCGATACGCCCAGTGAAGGGGAAGTTTATTTACTGGGTAAGCCATTATCACAGCTTGATGATGAAGCGCGCGCTGCGCTGCGCAGTGAGTCGGTCGGTTTTGTATTCCAAAGTTTTCTGCTTATTCCAAGTCTTTCCGCTTTGGAGAATGTGACTTTACCTTGCTTGCTCAAAGGCGAGGCGGAAGATCGCGAACGGGCACAAATGCTGCTGAAATCGGTCGGGTTGGAATATCGTATGCACCATTCTCCGGCGCAATTATCCGGTGGTGAGCAACAGCGTGTCGCGATCGCCCGCGCGTTTATGATTCGTCCGCAAGTGCTGTTTGCCGATGAGCCGACGGGGAACCTTGACCAAGAAACCGCCGCGAAAGTGATCGATTTGCTGTTTGAACTCAACCGTGAGCACGGCACCACCCTAGTGTTGGTGACTCATGACCCGAAATTGGCACAGCGCTGCCAGCGCCGCTTTTTCATGCAAGCCGGTGAATTGGAGGAGAGAGTATGACGGCGTTACCCTCCACGGCGCTTAACCGCCGTTTATTGCGCTGGAGTTTGAGTGAAATCCGTCACGGGCAGTTGTGGCCGGTAACGGTGGCGCTGACGTTGATCATCGCTTCGATTTTTGCGCTCTCCGCTCTCGCGCAGCGTATGGAGCAAGTGATTGTTAAGCAAGGGCGTGATGCGCTCACCGCTGACACTGTGTTTGTTTCTGCCAATTCATTACCGGAATCCCTATTAACGCTAACGGTGAAGCAAGCCACACACACTTCGCAAATGACCCGGTTTGCCACGATGGCGTTCAGTGATCAAGGTATGCAGTTGGTGACGGTCAAAGCGGTAGATAGTGCTTATCCACTGCGTGGTGAAATGCGCCTGAGTGATGGCCAACAAGTGTTGAATCATGTCAGTGCTAATCAACTTTGGTTAGAACCAAGAGTAAAAGACCAGTTAGGAGTGACTATCGGTGACAATGTCACGATAGGGGATGCCGATTTTGTGGTCAGCGGTGAGGTGCTCGAAGAACCCGGACTGAGTTTTAACCCATTTCAGCAAATGCCAGCGGTTTATATTCATGCTTCGGATATTGCCAAAACTGGGGCGATTCAGCCCGGTAGTCGTGTGCAATTTAGTTTGTTTATTACCGGTGATGACTCGGTGATTAAGGCGATTAAACAAGAGGTGAGTTTAACACCGAGTGATCGCTGGCGTGATCAAGAGAGTGCCAGCCGCACCAATGAAGTGTTTGAGCGCACTCAGCAGTATCTCTCGTTGACGGTGGCGATTGTGATCTTGATGGCGGCGACCACCTTGGTGTTGACCTGTCAGCATTATGTGTCCACCCGAATGCATACCATCGCAATGCTCAAGAGCCTTGGCGCAAGCCGCCAGTGGTTACGCCGTTGGTTAGCGTTGCAAGTTGGTTTGTTGCTTGTATTTGCCGTGGTGTTGGGCTGCGTAATTGGTGTTGGGCTGGAGTCGCTGCTACGTTTGCCCCTAAAAGATTTATTGCCAGATCCGCTCCCGAGTTACGGTTTGCGCCCTCTATGGATTGCGCTGGCCAGTAGTTTATTGATTGCCGTTCCTGCTTTGGGTATCCCGCTTGGGCGATTATTGTCGGTGAGTGCCGTGGCGGTGATGCAGCCAGTGCAACATGATCGGCGTTGGCAACGTGCTTTATTGCTGATTATGGTGCCTGTTGTGCCTCTGTTGCTGGTGTATTGGCAAAACCAACTGATTTGGATTGTGCTGATAGGGATTGTCGCCCTGTTTGTGGTGCTGGCATTGGTGAGTGTGGTGGTCACCCGCTTATTCGCTAAGCTTCCGTTAAATCCACCGATGGCATTGGCATTAAGCCGAATTAATCGCTCTGGCACCGCCAGCGGTTTACAATTTGGTGCATTAGCGCTTTCTTTGATGCTGTTGGCGATCATTTGGTTAGTGCGCACCGATTTGCTCTCAGATTGGCAACGTACACTGCCCGAAAATGCGCCAAATGCATTCGCACTCAATATTAGTGAGTCGGAAAAAGCCACTTATCTAGCGGCATTAGATAAGGCTCATATTGAGCGCTCTGCGGCTTACCCAATTATGCGTGGGCGCTTAACTCACATTAACGGGCAAGAAGCCAAACTCTATGCCCAAAACGGGGAAGAGAGTTCAGATGCGCTGCGTCGAGAACTGAACCTTACGTGGGCAGAGCAGCTACCTGACTACAACTCAATTTTGGAAGGTCAATGGCAAAGCCAAAATGGCGTGTCAGTCGAGCAAGAAGTGGCGAACGATCTTGGTCTCAAGCTAGGTGATACACTGACCTTCATGATCAACAGCCAAGTGGTGAGCGCAAAAGTGAACACCATACGTCAGGTGGAATGGCGGGAAATGAAGCCCAATTTTTACTTCATTTTTAGCCCTGATGTGGTGCAAAACCTTCCTGTAAGCTACTTGATTAGCTTTCGTGTATTACCCGAGCACGATGCATTGCTCAGTCAACTCTCGCGCCAGCACCCCACGGTGAGCCTAATGGATATCCGCTCTATGGGGGCAAAAATTCAAGCCTTACTGACGCAGATTGTATGGTCTGTGACCGTTCTGGCTGCACTCGGAGTATTGGCCGGAGTCTTGTTGATTTTCACTTTACTGCGTTTGAGCCTCAGCCAGCGTCAGCAGGAAATTCGCTTATACCGCACTTTAGGAGCGAGTCGCCGTCGAGTGGTGCACACCATTTGGGCGGAATATGGGGTGATGGCATTAGTCGGCGGCTTAGTGGCGAGTTTGAGTGCCGATCTGGTGGTTGCCGCAGTGATGAAATGGGGATTTAACTTAAATCCAAGTTTGCATGTGGTGTTATGGTTTGCCTTGCCAGCTCTGACTTTTTGCACACTTGCTGTGGTTGTGAGCAGTTTGCTCAAACGGCTGTTAGCCCCCGTGAATAAAGCGTTCAGTGATTGAGGTGTGGAGTAAATAGGTTAGTTATCCACAAAATCAGTGGATAACTTCTGGGATAAGTAAAGTGGCTATTCCGGGCTGGCTCGGTGCTAGCCCCGTAGTGGCCGAGGTTTGCGTGATTGGGTTATTCACAAAGTGATGAAAACTCAATAATGGCAAATTTGAGTCAAGCATTTTTTTATATTTTTTCGGTTTAAAACAGCCTTTGTTTAGCCCGAGTGCGCTTGATCAAAAATCCTTATGTTACAGGTTGTTTTTGTTTCTTTAGCGCTATTTGGGCAAACAATTTGCAGCCACTCAATCGTCAATTTTCTATGGCATGGTGAAACTTGAAACGCCTTATAGACATCGAATGAAAGGATTAAGCATGGAGGTTGCGAACCCGCTGAGTGGCAAAACATCAACGATGTGCAGGAAAAATCTATCACTCAATCTGTTTGGGCAAGATTGAGTGATCCGCAAAGGATAAGTCCGCGTAAAAAATGTGATTTTATTAACGTTTCATACCCTTTAGAATAGCAGCCACTTTTCTTCGCCTTGATGTAACTGTAGGTAAAATATGACATTGAGATCTCAAGATCCCCGAATTGCTATCATAGGTGGCGGTATTGCTGGTGCAACCGCGGCCGTTCACTTGGGGGAGCTTGGATTGAATGTGCTATTAATGGAAAAAGGCACCGGTTTAGTCAGTGGGCCACCCATTTGTCATTTGCATGCGGGGGGAAATCTCTATCGAGAAATCTCTGAACAGCAGTGTATTGATTTGCTTGAACAATCGATTGAAACCATTCGTCTTTATCCACACACCTTGAATGTGCGTCCAACCCTTATCACCATTCCAAAATCGGATCCGGGTGAACCTCAAGATATTTTGCCGCGATTGGCAACCATTCAAAATGCTTACCAGCAGAGGGTAGAGCAAGATCCGGCTAATAAAGTATTGGGTGAAGTTGAAAACTATTACCGTCTTTATCAGCGTGAAGACTTAGAGCGTCTTGCGCAAGCGGTGCAGCCTAACCCGCCATGCAGTGATGATGATTGGGTTATACCTTTTGCGCAAAACGCGGATTTGGATCAGCTCAAATACCCAGTGGTGTTGGTGCAAGAGTATGGTTGGAGCGTATTTCGTCTCGCGGCGAGTGTGGATCTCACGCTTGCCGCACTGCCTAATTGTGAAGTGATGCTACGTACTGAGCTTATTGATGCGCAGTATCAAGATCACCAGTGGCGATTAACCTATCAGGATGCGCAAGGTGAGCGCTACACGCAGACGGTTGATTACCTTGTCAATGCTTGTGGCTTTGAAACCGGACAGGTGGACGATATGGCACGCCACCACAGACAACGCTTGGTGGAATTTAAGGCTGCGTATGTGACCCATTGGCCCGCTTGCCATCAGTGGTGGCCGGAAGTGATCTTCCATGGACCACGTGGCAGTGACGATGGCATGGCGCAGTTAACGCCTTATGCGGACGGAACGTTCCAATTGCACGGAATGACAGAGGCGATCACCCTGTTTTCTGATGGTCTAGTGGCATCCAGTGCTGATTCAGCACAGCCTCAATTACCGAGTTATCTACAGCAGAAAATTGCACGCGGTTGGCCGATGGCTGCTCAACAAGATCGCACCCAGCGAGCCATAGATCACATGAGCCGGTTTGTACCTGCGTTTGACAATGCAGAATACGCAGGAGTACCACTGTTTGGGGCGCAGCAAATTCCCGGTGATGATGTGACGTTACGCGCAGCGGATGTCAGCTTTGAAGCGAACCACTACGCGAGATTGGAAGTGGTGAAGGGATCTTCTGCATTGCGTGCGGCTCGGCAGTTGGTGGAAGTGTGGCAACTGAGGCCAACTCAAACGGCGTTCTCCATCGAAAACGAACATCCGCTGAGCATGGCATTAACAGCAGAACAAGTTGAACAGCATGCCATCACTCTAACCCAAGAGCGTGGTTACCCCACAGCACTAGCCAAAGTGTACGGGCTTTAAAACGGTCATCAGAAAGGTTCAGTAACCTAAAGCTTAGTAACCTAAGACTTAGTAACCGAAAAAACGCGCCCATCGACACCATACCGTTTGTAGCCCTGCGAGATCGCCAGCCACAAACTGCACCGAATGCCCCGGTTTAGCTTGAGCTAAACGGGGTAAGTCAATTCTCGCCACACAACCGAATTTGGGATAGCCACCAATTGTTTGTCGATCATTAAGCAAAATGATCGGTTGTCCGTTGGGTGGAATTTGAATGGCGCCTAAGGCAATCCCTTCCGACAAAATAGGCTTTTCTGGTGGTGTCACGCTTTCACCTTGCAAGCGATAGCCCATGCGATCACTGTTTGGCGTCACCACAAACTTGCTGTGATAAAAGCACTCTATTGCCGATTGAGAAAACTGACTATGCTGGTAACTCTCAATCACTCTGAGCCGCAAAGGCAAGTTGTAATCAGGACGGAAGCGGAAGGTCATATGTGCGGGTTTTAGGGCGATTTGTAAGGAGTCAAAGGCCAACTCATCACCTTGCTGTAACGCTTGCCCTTGTTGGTGCAAGCCGCCTAAACCTTGTCGAATGTGAGTCGAAACTGAGCCAAGCTGCGGCGTTATCGCAAATCCACCCTGAACTGCGAGATAAGCGCGGAGTCCGTTGCGTGGCAAACCAAAGCGTAGAATTTGCCCCTTCTGTGCATAAAAGCGGCTCCAATTCGGAATGAGAACACCATCGAGAGTCGCGTTGAGATCGCCACCTGTGATTGCGAGCTGCACATCGTGCTGTAAACGAAATTCAGCGGGACCTAAAGTGATCTCCAACGTCGCTTGATTGACTGGATTGCCAAGCAAATGGTTAGCCCAACTGTAAGCGTATTCATCCAAGGGGCCTGACGGGCTAATGCCCAAATAGCTGAAGCCATAACGTCCCAAATCGTGAAGTAGGGTCATTGGCCCAGCTTTGAGCACTTTTAGCATCCCTTGCATCTTTCTTCCTTACTGAAAACGTTGTGGCTGAATGACGCCGTCTAACTGAACAAACTCCTCTCGCTCAATGGAACGAAATCGCACTTGGGAGCCAATTTGCCATGGCGACATTGGTGTTTGGTTAGGGTTAAACAAATTCACCGGACAGTTACCGATAATATTCCAACCTCCCGGTGAGGTATTGGGGTAAATCGCGGTCTGATTCTCGGCAATGCCCACGCTGCCTTTTGGTAGCATCAAACGCGGCGTGGCACGTCTAGGTCGGTGTAGCGGTTCAGCCACTTCAGTCATAAAGGCAAAACCCGGTGCAAAACCAATCGCGCATACGGTGTAGGTCACAGAAGTATGTAATTGGATAACCTCGTGTAATGAAAGCCCTTGCTCTTGATAGCGAATGAGATCTGGCCCCACATCGGGATGGTAGTAAACGGGCAACTCAATGATATTTGCGTTGGTTTGATTCGCCTGCCGAGGTTGGTTTAACAGCGAAGTCAGCTGAATAATCAGTTCATGTTGTGTTAAACGATAGGGAAGGTAGTCAATCAGCAAAGTGGTGTAGGAAGGCGTGACATTGATCAGTCCATGCGCAAAATTCTGCATGATGTCACGAGCACATTCGCCGGTATGAATCGCTAAAGTTGCACTGGCCGGGTGTTGAAAGCGCACCAGTAAACTGCCTTCGGCAATCGGTTCAATCTCAAATGGGATGGACATGCTTTATTCATCCAAGGCCGCACGAATTCGCGCGATCAAAGCAATCGAATTTGGATTATCTCCGTGTACACATAAGGTATCGGCTTCAATCGGGATCACAAAACCATCTGAACTGGTGACTTTACCGTAGCGAGCGATTTGCCGCACTTGGCTCAAAATATCTTCATCAGTCGTTAGAACCGCATTCGGTTGCGAGCGTGGTGTGAGCTTTCCATTCGCGAGATAAGTACGATCGGCAAAGGCTTCAAACAGCAGTGGTACATCAAAGCGATCGGCAATATCGAGATAGTCTTGGTTATTGGCAGAAGCGAGCACCATCAAGGGCAAATTAAAACAGGAAACCGCATCGACCACCGCACGAAAGATACTGGGATCGCTCATCATGTCGTTATACAGCGCGCCATGAGGCTTAACGTAACTCAACTGACCATTTTTACTTTCACACAGCGCTTTCAGTGCTCCCACCTGATAAAGAATGATTTCACTGATTTCTTGTTCGCTCATTGCCAGCGAACGACGACCAAAACCTTGCAAATCAGGGTAGCTAGGATGAGCTCCGATCATCACTTTATGCTCCAGCGCCAAATCTATTGTGCGGCTCATAACATGAGGATCCGAGGCGTGAAAACCGCAAGCAATGTTGGCCATGTCAATCCAAGGTATCACGTCTTCATCGGCTCCCATAGTCCAAATACCGAAGCTTTCACCCATATCGCAATTGAGTTGAATCGTCCGTTTACTCACTGTTGTACATCCTTCTTTCAATTCTGTGCGTTAAGGTAGCGAAAAAGCGAGATTTCGTCAGCCGAATTTCACCGCTTAACGTTCATTTTTCTGTTGGTAATAAATGGTTTTTGTTAAATGCTCCGCAACGTTGCACGCAACTCTAGGGAAGATCTCAAATCTGAAGCGGTTTCTTCAGGTATAGTGCAGCCTATTTTATATATCTAGAGACATCAGTGCTTTGGCGAAGCGTAAAATGCCGTTACAATCGCCGAAAAATAAGGAGGCTAGGCATGAAAGTATTAGTGACAGGTGGCATGGGATATATCGGTAGTCACACCTGTATTCAGATGATCCAAGCGGGCATGACTCCAGTGATCCTCGATAATCTCTACAACAGCAAATCGACAGTGCTAGGACGTATTGAAAAAGTGGCTGGTGTTCGTCCGTTGTTTGTGCAAGGCGATATTCGTGATCAAGCCTTGTTGGTTGAGCTGATGAAGCAGCACCACATTGAAGCTGTGGTGCATTTTGCCGGCTTAAAAGCCGTGGGTGAATCAGTGCAAAAACCGCTTGAGTATTATGACAACAACGTCAACGGTACTTTAGTGCTGGTGGCCGCTATGCGTGAAGCGGGTGTCAAATCGCTGGTGTTCAGTTCATCAGCCACTGTGTATGGCGATCCGGCTTCGGTGCCAATTACGGAATCCTTCCCGACCAGTGCGACCAACCCATACGGCCGCAGCAAGTTGATGGTCGAAGAGTGTTTAACCGACTTCCAAAAAGCCAATCCTGATTGGAGCATTACGTTACTGCGTTACTTTAACCCAGTGGGCTCTCATCCATCAGGCGAGCTTGGCGAAGACCCACAAGGTATCCCCAATAACCTGATGCCGTTTGTCTCGCAAGTGGCGGTAGGGCGTCGTGAGTTTCTGTCTGTGTTTGGAAATGATTATCCAACCAAAGATGGCACGGGTGTGCGTGACTATATTCATGTGATGGATCTGGCGGATGGTCATATTGCTGCACTAGATAAAGTAGGTTCCCGAGCGGGTTTGCACATTTACAACCTCGGTACAGGTAATGGTTACAGCGTTTTAGAAATGGTGAAAGCGTTTGAAGCTGCCTCTGGCTGTGAAGTGCCTTACCGTATTGTAGATCGTCGCCCAGGTGACATTGCTGAGTGCTGGGCAGACCCAAGTAAAGCTGCACAAGATCTTGGCTGGAAAGCAACTCGTACTCTCGATGAGATGACTCAAGATACTTGGCGTTGGCAGTCCAATAACCCACAAGGTTATCCGGAAGCGTAAGCACCCAGAATGTGCATTAGCATCATGGTTTGATACAACAACGCCCATCGAATTGATGGGCGTTGTTGTATTGGGTTACAGGTTACGAGTGACGGGTTTTGCTTAGCCCAGAGCGGGTAGCACACCAAGCGTAATAAAGATTTGAGCACCAATGATCAAAAATCCAATCAATCCTGTCACCATGAGTGCGATATTTCCACCCATCACTTGGTAATGTTGGTTAGTGGCTTGAGTACGTACTTTCACTACCATCACCAAAGGTAAAAAGATGGCCAGAATGGCGAGCGCAATCGCCGCGTAACCCAGTGCCATAATGAAACCTTGTGGGTAGAACAGCGCAAAGTTCAGTGGTGGTAAAAAGGTGACGACAGAAGCCAGAGGGCGGTTCATTTTGCCTTGTTTGTTACGCAGAGAGTCACCCATAAATTCAAACAAGCCTAAGCTTACGCCTAAAAAGGAAGTCAGCAGAGCCAGATCCGCGAACACGCCAATGATATTGCTTAGGTTGGACTGATGAACCGTGGTCGATAGTACACCGATCAGCGCGGTTAAACCCATGTTGTCGAGTAGGGCTGATTGGCTTACTACACCGAGTGTCACCAGTTGCCAAAAAATGTAGATCACGAGTGGAATCGCAGAACCAATGAGAATTGCTTTGCGCAGGGCAGGGGTATCGCCATCTAAGTAATTCACAATGGCAGGAATGCTGCCGTGGAAACCAAAAGACGTGAAAATAACCGGAATTGCCGCAACTACCAAACCTTGCTCAATCGGCATACTCAGCAGGTAAGAGTGAGAAACATTAGGAGCGAGGAAGAACAGCACTGCCACCATCGCAATCATTTTCCCTGCAAACAAAACGCGGTTAACGCGATCCACGGTGCCAGTACCAATGGTAACGACTAAGGCGACAATCAGGGTAAACAACAAAGTACCACTTGAACCTTCTACCGCAACGCCAGTGAAATCAGAAATGCGTTGGGTAAATTGGGCACCACCACCCGCAATGTAGGCCGCACAGAGTGAGTAAAACAGAAACAGCATGGCAAAAGTGGCTACCCATTTGCCTTTATCACCTAAGATTTGCTTAGCAAGAGTATGCAAGGTGGCTTCTTTTTCTGCGTACTGGTGGATTTCCACCATCAACAGTGCGGTAAATGCCATCAGCATCCACAAGCCCAGCATAATGATTAATGATGTAGAGAAACCGATACCTGCGGAAGCCAGAGGCAGAGCTAGCATTCCTGCACCAATCGTGGTGCCCGCGATAATCAAAGTACTGCCTAAAAGCTTTGATTGTGCCATTTTGTAAACTCTTTTGTACGTTATGTGATGTTGTGTTTAGTGGTTTGTGCGAAGTTTAATCAGTGTTTAATCTTGTTTCGCTAGTTTTTGGCTATTCTGTAGAAGCTTTCCATTTGCGTCAATCAGTTTGTAAAAATTTAAACCCGACAGTGTAATTTAATGTTTACACTTATGGTGGGTGAGAGTTATGGGCTGAAAGAAACCTTGGTAGTTCGCGATGAGTGTGGTAAACCTTAGAAGCGTTTTTGGAAGGAGTTGTCATAAAACCTTCATCAGAAACGGTTAAAAGGATAAAAAAGCGTTAACTAAGGAGGTCAACCATGAGTGACCACAGCCATAATGATGAATGTCTAGAACTACTTGATGCAATGGAGATTGGTATTACGCTAAGCGGTTACCAAACAGAACAACAAGAGTCGTCAGACGTTTCACCTGCATAATCTCCCCACTTCGGTTTAAAGCCGAATGTGACACTTCATATGAATTTTCTTGCCCATCTGCACATTGCCCATCACTGCGAAAGTAGTTTGCTAGGCAATTTACTGGGTGATTTTGTCAAAGGTGATCCGACAATTCAGTATCCGCAGAATGTGGTGCAAGGTATCCGTTTACATCGCTGGGTTGATGCCTACACCGATAGCCACCCAGTGATGAAAGCCGCTAAACACTTATTTCCCTCACCATTGCAACGCTTTGCTCCGATTGCTTTGGATCTGTTTTGGGATCACTGCTTAGTCAATACTTGGTCGAGTTGGCATGTTGAGCCTTTAGCGCAATTTCTAACTCACGCACAACAGGGCATTACCGCAGAAAGTACACAGGCGTTACCGGAGCGTTTTGTGCGCGTGAATCAAGCCATGTGGCAAGGCCAATGGCTTGAATCGTATGCAGAATTTGCCAATATTCGTTATGCGCTTAGCCGAATGGCTCTGCGCAGTGAGCGGATGCAGCCTTTGGTCCACTGCGCGGCGGCACTTGAGGAAAATTACACCGAGTTACAAGCGCTGTTTGATGCGCTTTATCCTGATGTTTTAGAGAAAGCCAAACGCCGTACACTTTGATACAATCCGCGCCCCAAAAGTTCATTAGGTACGCGACATGTCAGAAACCCCCATCACTTTTTCGCAACTCGGCTTAGATCCTCATTTGCTGAATACGTTGAGCGATCTGGGGATCGTCAATCCCACTCCAATCCAGCAGCAAGCGATTCCTCATGTATTGCAAGGACGGGATGTGTTGGCAGGTGCGCAAACCGGAACGGGAAAAACGGCAGCGTTTGGTCTGCCCTTGATCCAACGATTTATTGAACAACCTTGGGTGCGGGAAGAAAACAGCAAAGAGATCCGCGCGTTAGTGCTAGTGCCAACTCGTGAGTTAGCCCAGCAAGTGTTGGATAGCATGCAAGCTTACGCAAAAGGGACTGAACTTAAGATCGTGGCCGTTTATGGTGGTACGAGTATGAAGGTTCAGCTTAACCATTTGCGTGGTGGTGTGGATATTTTGATTGCGACACCGGGTCGTTTGCTCGATCACGCCCATGTGAAATCGCTGTTTTTGGGCAAAGTTGAAGTTTTGGTACTCGATGAAGCGGATCGTATGCTCGACATGGGCTTTATGCCGGATCTCCAGCGTGTGCTGCGCCGTTTATCGCCACTGCGTCAAACGCTGTTTTTCTCTGCAACGTTTGATAGCAAAATCAAAGCGGTGGCTTATCGCATTATGCGTGATCCGGTCGAAGTGCAAGTGACGCCATCGAATTCCACGGCAGAAACGGTTCAACAGATGGTTTATCCGGTGGATAAAAAGCGTAAGCGCGAACTGTTGTCTTATTTGATTGGTTCTAAAAACTGGCAACAAGTTTTGGTGTTTACCAAAACACGTCAAGGCAGCGATGCGCTTGCTGAAGAGCTGAAGTTGGATGGCATCAAAGCGGTGTCGATTAACGGCGATAAAAGCCAAGGAGCACGCCAAAAAGCACTGGATGACTTCAAAGCGGGTAAAGTCCGTGCTTTGATTGCCACTGATGTGGCGGCACGTGGGTTAGACATTGCCCAGCTTGAGCAAGTGGTGAACTATGACATGCCGTTTAAAGCGGAAGATTATGTGCACCGTATCGGGCGTACTGGCCGCGCAGGGTTAGCCGGTTTGGCGGTTTCTCTGCTGTCACACGATGAAACACCACAATTGGAAGCAATTGAACGTCTACTGAACACGCGTCTTCCACAAGAATGGTTGAAAGGTTTTGAGCCAAGCCCAGAAGTTCGTGAGGAAAATTCACCGCGCCGCTCTAGTGGGCGTTCGGCAGAAAAGCGCAAAATGAAAGCCCAGCTTAAGATTCACGCTCAGCGTGGTAAACGAAAATAGCAAAGTCATGATGACATCCAAACTTGTTGTTTGTTGGTAGGTCTTCCTGCCTGTAATGGCAAAGGGGTTGAGATCACCGCTAAGCGGTTTGAATTTCACTGAATAAATAAGGCGCTTAAAGCGCCTTATTTTGTAAAGGGAGAAGGTCGGTATCGGTTTGGAAATCACGCCAATCATGGCAGATCTGGTATACCAACTCCCGCACGGATTGAGGGCGCATGATGAAGGGGTCTTCAATATTAAATTTCACTACCATCAATTGGTTAAACAGCTGCCAATGTCGAAGCAAGCATTCATTGATCTCTTGGGTTTCATCGCACCAAGTTTCCCGCAAAAAAGGCGTTAAACTCGCAGCACTGTGCGTATACATGATCATTTGCCATTTGATTTCCCAAACCTTAATCGGACTTTGGGGAAATTGTTGATTGTAGTCAGCAGCAAGCGACTCAATCAAAACTTGGATTTCACCTGCGGTATCGAGAAAGTAATCAAACAATTTATCCTCTTGACGAACCGCATCGGCGATCAGTTGGATTGGCTGTTTAACAACCAAACCATGCGCTAATAAACGCATGATGAACTGGTAGAGTTTAATATTCACGGGAGTATTGGCAGGAATTTCGGCCAATATTTTCTGCATGTAGTGCACGGTATAGGCGTGTAGCCCATCACTGATGCTATGCCAAATTTTTTCTTTACTGCCGAAGTGATGGCGAATCAAACTGTGGGACACTCCCGCTTTCTCACTGATGTTACGTAGTGAAACACGCGAATACCCGAGCTCACAAAATAGCTCAGCGGCGATCGTTAAAATAAGGTAGCGGGTTTTTTGGGCATCTTGCGCACTGCGACGCCCTTGTCTTTTTTCTGTCATTGCTTAATGTTGGCTTGCTTGGAACTCGCCCATCTTTTACCAGATTTTCGAATCTTTTTCATCGCGTAGAGCATAAAAAGATGCATAACCTCGGTTTGTTTTAAGGCTGCGAAGCATAAAATGCGGCAACATCGCGCAAATCTTGATCATTGAGGCGTTGTAGTTGGGCTTTCATCATTTCCGCCATAGGGCCTGTTTTTTCCCCATTTTGGTAGGCTTTCATGGCGTTATAGAGGTATAGCTCATTTTGATTGTTTAGATTGGGGTAACTAGGTTGGGTTGCTTTGCCATTGCTGCCGTGACAAAAAACGCAACTTGGCGCTTTTTGTTGGCCAAGCACAGGATCGCCACTGGCAAGCAGCGGAGTTGAAATGATGGATAAGCAAAGCAAAGGGAAAATAAGGCGCATCGTTAAGCTCCAAACGAGAGGGCGGATTAATTAGTGCGGAGTGTAAAGCTTCCCCTAAGGGGAAGCTCAAGATGATGTTTGATGAGATTAGATCACTTTGCGATCGAATCGTGCTCGTTGGTCAGTGGTGCTTTAAACCAAGATAGCTTTCAGCTTCGCGAGTAGTGTTTCGATGTCATGACGAGAGATGTCTTTATGCGTCACCAAACGTAAGGGATTTCCCGGAGTGATGATAATGTCGTCTTGGCGCAGTGTCGCCGCAATGGCCGCGATATCAACGGAGACTTCCAGTTTGGCAAACACAATATTGGTTTGTACCCACTCAGTGTTGACGGAGAACCCCGGCAGAGCATTGAGAGCTTCGGCAAGATAGCGAGCATTATCGTGATCAGTTTTGAGCTGAGCGACTTGCTCGGTCAGCGCTAATTTCCCTGCGGCGGCCAAAATACCTGCTTGGCGCATGCCACCACCCACCATTTTGCGCCAGCGTCTGGCTTTGGCGATAAAATCGTGGGAGCCGAGTAACAATGAACCGACAGGCGCGGCCAAACCTTTGGATAGGCATACCGTCATTGAATCAAAGTATTGTGCGATCTCTTTGACATCCACATCCAGTGCAACAGCAGCGTTGTACACGCGAGCGCCATCAAGGTGCAGTTGCAGCCCATGTTGATTAACGAATTCCCGCGCCTTCGCTAAATAGCTGAGCGGAAGCACTTTGCCATTAATGGTGTTTTCTAAACTGAGCAATTTGGTGCGGGCAAAATGTGCGTCATTCGGCTTTATAGCGGCTTGAAGTTTTGCCAAATCGAGGGTGCCATCTGGCTCGTTGTCGATCGGTTGAGGCTGGATCGAACCTAATACCGCGGCACCACCGGCTTCGTAGCGATAGTTATGCGCTTGCTGGCCACATAGGTATTCATCTCCTCGCTCACAGTGAGCAAGCAAGCCTAACAAGTTGGCTTGAGTACCTGAGGTGGTAAACAGTGCAGCTTCAAACCCGTGGCGTTTGGCTGCCCATTGTTCTAACTCATTTACCGTTGGGTCATCACCATACACATCATCGCCGACAGGGGCGTGCGCCATGGCGAGACGCATAGCTTCGGTAGGTTGGGTTACTGTATCCGAACGAAAGTCCATCTTTTCTCCTACAAATATCCACAAAGTTTGGCTTTACTTAAACAAGCAATGGTTTTTGAGTCAGTAATCTCGCCCGCAATAATTTTTCGCTCCAATTCTTGTGGGGTAAGAAGTTGGACTTCAATCACTTCGTCCTCATCACAAGAATAGCGGGCAGTTTTACTTAGCGTTTTGGCAACAAAGAGATACTGAATCTCATCGCAGAATCCCGCGAGGGGTGTTACTTGACCGAGGTCGATAAACTGTTGAGCACTAAATCCAGTTTCTTCTTCCAGTTCTCGTTGCGCACAGGTTAATGGAAGTTCAGTGTGTTCAATGGTTCCTGCCGGTAGCTCAATCAACCATTTTTTGAGAGAAGGGCGAAACTGGCGAATCACCACAATCTCTCCCTGTTCCGTGATCGGTAGAATCACGGCGGCTCCGGGATGGGCTATGGTGGTGTGAGTCACCGAATGACCATTAGGAAGCAAAACCTCTTCCTCGACTAAAGCGATGCTTTTCCATTGGTGGATGATCTTGCTCATGGGATGTGTCTTGTAAAACGAATAGGGTAGCTATGAATAAGTACCTTAACTCACGTTAGGTGGCATTCCCAAGTAGAAAATCTGCTTTTTGAGTTGTATTTGGCGGATTGGTGAGAAGTTGAGCCACGAAATGTGCAATCAATGATTACCTGTTGTTTCAAAGAATTGAGATCTGCTATAAGAGTGCGCAAAACAATAAATACACTTTGTAACAATTGAACAACAAATGTATAAAGTGATGGCTTGTTCAATCAATTTAACCCATTTTTTCATCGGGTTTCTTGTCTAAGGAAAATAGAGATGCTGCAACCGACCACTGGCTCTCACGCGAAAAAAGCGCTGCTTTCAGAGCGCATCAATAAGCTGGCCAAAGCGCTCTCTGATGGCGTGTATGAGCGAGAAAATACCATCAAACTCTGTTTGCTGACCGCGTTAGCCGGAGAAAGTGTGTTTTTGCTCGGGCCTCCAGGAATTGCCAAAAGCCTTATCGCCAAGCGTTTGATTCAAGCTTTCGACAACAGTAGTTATTTTGAGTATCTGATGACGCGCTTTTCGACCCCCGAAGAGGTGTTTGGGCCGCTCAGCATTCAAGAATTGAAAGACAATGGTCGCTATGTGCGCCTAACCCAAGGTTATTTGCCTACCGCACAAGTGGTTTTCTTGGATGAAATCTGGAAGGCGGGCCCTGCGATACTCAACACCTTATTGACCGTTGTTAACGAGAAAACCTTCAAAAATGGGAGCGATATTGAACGTGTTCCGATGCGTTTGCTTGTTACCGCTTCTAATGAATTGCCGGATGAAGACAGTGGACTTGAAGCACTTTATGACCGGATGTTGGTGCGTATCTTCGTTAACCGAATTCAGAACAAGCAAAACTTTAAATCCATGTTGACGGTCGGTACCGCGCAAGAGGCAAAGATCCCTGCCGGGCTGGCCATTACCGATGAAGAGTATCACCAGTGGCAGAAACAGCTCGACAAGCTTGAACTCACTGATGATGTCTTTGAAAAGCTGTACCAGTTGAAAAACATGGTTGAAGAACGATCGAAAGACAGTTCTGGCTCTGATTTGGAAATGTACGTTTCTGACCGTCGTTGGAAAAAGGCGGCCAAACTATTGAAAGCCAGTGCATTTTTTAATGGGCGTGATGAAATTAATCCGCTAGATCTGTTGCTATTACAAAACTGTTTATGGAATACGCCAGAGTCACACGAAGTGGTGCATGAGGTGATCCGCGAGTTCGCTTTACGTTATGCATTTGATCAGGCCGAAGTTGAACAGCAGCTTGACGTGTGCCGCCTTGAGCTTGCCCAAATTCAGGAGGAGTTGGAATCTGAATTTGCGATGGTGTTGTCACTGGAAACCTCTAATGGCCTGATCAAAAAACAGGTTCACCACCAATACGATTTGTCGGATGCCAAAATCTACAAGGTGGGCATGACCCCCGATCTGATCAAACTGGTGTTGCTGCAAAGCAATATGTCGGTATCTGAAGGTGAGAAGGGCGATAGCCGTTGGATTTACGTACAGAAAAGTGAATTAGAGCGCGTGATTAAAGAGGGGCATGGTGAAGCCTATGGCTATGTGAACCAAAACACTAACCTCTGCCGCCTACGATTTGACCTTGATGCCAGCAACAATCTGGTGATCAAAGACATCGCTAACCGTTCGGTATTGGTGGCCATGGTTACCAAACAAGGTTTAGAGGAAACGCTTTATCAAAATTGGTTGGCGAAAGCGAATCAAGCCATCGCGCAATTGACTCATGCTGAACATCATTTGCGTAAAGTGCGCCTCAAATTCCATGACGCGCTCCCGCATAGTTTTATCGATCCAGAACTACCCACGGCGATGGAAGCTACATTGCATTCGTTACAACAGCAGTTGGAAACGACTCAAGTAGAATGTGAGCGCAATGTAATGCGTATTCGCAATCTCAATCAATTTTTTGCCTAAGGGTTACTATGCTAGGTGCGGATGCGTTCAATCTGGTGTTAAGCATTGCGGAGTCAGGGTTAATTGACACTGCGGTCAATGATTTGGTCGCGCGTTCGCAAGTGATGATGATGGCGGAAAACCGAGGTGTTGGCACCTCGGTAAAAAACCATCTACTCAAATGGCGCAGTAATGTTCGGCGTCGCATGACCAAAGTGTGCGAAACCGAGCGTTTCCAACGTGAATTGGCGCTTTATCAAGAAGTGATCCACTGGGATGAAGTGACCTTTTTTGAGCAAGTTCCTGAATTAGTGAAGAAACTGGAATGGGATTCTGTATTCTACTTAGAAGCGCGTCGGCTGCTCGAAAAGGAGAAGCTGCATCATAATCCCATGTTCCCTCATTTCTTTTGTGACCAATGGTATAAGTCGTTATCGGATGCGATTCGCCAAGCGCAATTACTGGAACTTACCGCTAACAAAGAACGTATGTTGGCTGATCTTTACCAGCGTATGGAAACCATGCGTAACATGGATAAGGTGACCGAAGCGGGAGATGAAACGATTGTTGGCCGACTATGGGATATGGCCGCAGCCAAACTCAGCCGTAATGATCTCACGGTGATGAAGCGTTATGCGGAGTTCCTTAAAAAGCATAAAGGGATGCAGGAGATCGCTGAACAGCTTGGTCGCATGGCAGGGCAGGTCGATGATCCTGATCTCAATCGTGCACCCGCCGAAGAGTTACAAATGGTTGAAGAGCGTTCGGATGAAGCCACCGATGACATTGTTGGCATCCACGAAAGTGACGATTTGAATAAACTATTGCCCAACGAAACGATGTTTTTAGCTTACCCTGAGCTTGAAGTGGTGTTCTATAAGCACTTGGTCGATAAGCGCTTAATGAATTACCGGATGCAAGGTAAATCACGCACACTACGTAAAGTGCGGTCACATCGCCCTGATAATAAGCAGATCGATATTGAAAAAGGCCCATTTGTGCTTTGTGTGGATGCTTCCGGCTCAATGAGTGGTTTCCCAGAACAATGTGCTAAAGCGATGGCTTATGCGTTGATGCAGATTGCGTTAGCAGAAGATCGAGACTGCTATGTGATGCTGTTCTCTTCCGAGTTCATTACTTATGAATTAACACGTCAAGATGGTTTGCGTGAAGCGAGCGATTTTCTCAGCTACACCTTCCACGGTGGCACTGATTTTGAACCAGTGATTCTGAAATCCATTGAATTAATGAATGGTGATAAATATCGCAACGGTGATTTGGTGGTGATGTCGGACTTTATCGCGCCAAAGCAAAGTGATGAACTGCTGGCAAAAGTCGCTGCCCTTAAAGCGCGCAAAAACCGTTTTCACGCAATTAGTCTTTCGAAATATGGTAACCCACAGCTGATGAGCATGTTTGATCACTGCTGGAGCTATCATCCAAGTTTGGTCGGGCGTTTAATGAAGAAATGGTAACGGGTGATAAAACCATGTCGTAGTGTGCTATTTCGCGTGCTCGTTAAACAAATCGTTGTAATTCTCAGCAAACGATCCAGCATTTCATTTTTTTGTTTGACTCAGCTCGCATAATCCGTAAAGTACGCAGCGAAAGCAGCAAGGGGCCCACCTTGCATGACTTCAGAGGCGCGTTGGCAGAGTGGCCATGCAGCGGATTGCAAATCCGTGAACCTCGGTTCGACTCCGGGACGCGCCTCCATACTTTTTATGAAGTCAGAGACTAAGCCAGCCATGCGCTGGTTTTTTTACATCTGCTGTTTGTCACTGCGTCTGCTCCTTCAATAATCCCGCTGTATCCTTTCCAAGTTTTGCCTGTTTCTTCATCACGTTTTATACACTTGCTTGTGGTTTAACCAGTCGTTCTTGCTATTCTGATGTTGTTTTTTTATACAAACAGCGGGCGTTTTGTTTTTTTATACATTTTTATTGCATAAAAACACGTTCGTAGTAGTATCAATGCCAGATGATAATTAATGCAGTATGTCAGCATGAGTATTCGAGTTAACGGAATTAATAAGTCTTATGGCACTACAAAGGTGCTGCACGACATCCATTTTGAATGCGCTAAAGGCGAAACTTTAGTGCTGCTTGGCCCTAGCGGTGCAGGCAAAAGTTCTTTGTTGCGTGTGCTTAATCTATTAGAGAGTGCCGATAACGGCCAGCTGGATATCGCTCATCAAGATTTTAATTTTTCTCAAGCACCCTCTGAGCAACAAGGCTTAGCGCTACGCCGTAAAGTAGGTATGGTGTTCCAGCAATACCATCTGTGGCCACACATGACGGTGCTAGAAAATTTGATGGAAGCGCCGGTGAAAGTGTCCGGTGTTGTTAAGGCACAAGCCAAACAGCAGGCGATGGCGATCCTCACCACCTTACAACTGGCGGATAAAGCGGATGCTTGGCCGTTGCAACTTTCTGGAGGGCAGCAGCAGCGCGTGGCGATTGCACGTGCACTGATGATGAAGCCGGAAGTTTTGCTGTTTGATGAGCCGACTGCCGCGCTTGATCCAGAAATTACCAATCAAGTCGTGAAAATTATCAAAGAGTTAAGTGGAACTGGGATTACTCAAGTGGTGGTGACTCATGAAGTCGACTTCGCCAAGAAAATCGCTAGCCATGTACTTTACCTCGAAAAAGGGCGCATTGTTGAACACGGCACCCACGAATCCTTTATTCATCCGCAGACTCAACAGTTTGCCGATTATTTGAAACATTAAGTTACTGATATTAGCCCACAGATTCTGGCCATTGATGCGGCCAGATTTCGCAGAACACATGGAGTATTGCAATGAAAAAGATCCTATTAGCCTCTTTAATCGGTTTGGTATCGGCTAGCGCCGCTGCGCAGCAAGAGATCAAGTTTGTGATGGAAGCCACTTACGCCCCGTTTGAATACATGGATGAAAATAACCAAATTCAAGGCTTCGATGTGGATTTAGCCAATGCGTTGTGTAAGCAGCTCGAAGCAACATGTAGTTTTCACAACCAAGCGTTTGATAGCTTGATCCCAGCACTGAAATTCAAGCGTTATGACGCGGCAATTTCGGCAATGGACATCACCGAAGCGCGTTTAGAGCAGGTGAATTTCTCCAACCCGTACTACGACAACTCAGCTGCATTCGTTTCTCTGGCGGGCAAAGTGGCGGATCAAGCTGCGCTAAAAGGCAAACGTGTTGGTGTGCAAAATGGTTCAACTCACCAAAGTTTCCTACTTGAGCAACTGCCGGACGTGGTCGCGGTGCCATACTCAAGCTACCAAGATGCGTTCATTGATATGAAAAATGGCCGTATAGATTCTGTGTTTGGTGATACTGCCGTGGTGGCCGAGTGGTTTAAAGGTGAAGGTAATCTGGCTTACGTGGGGGAGCGCGTAACGAATGCTCAGTATTTCGGCAATGGCTTTGGTATTGCGGTAAATAAAGATAACCAAGCGCTGCTAGATCAATTGAACGCTGCTTTGGAAGCGGTCAAAGAGAATGGTGAATACGCCGCGATCTTCAATAAGTACTTCGGAAACTAAGATGGTGTTAACGGGCTACTCTTTATCACTGGTACAAGCAAGCTGGATGACGCTACAAATTGCGTTGGCCAGCTTGCTGGTCGGTTTACTGTTGGCACTGGTGTTTGCTGGCGGTGAAATGGCAAAACTGAAATTGATCAAATGGCCAACCACCTTGTTGGTCACCGTGATCCGCGGTTTGCCTGAGCTTTTGGTGGTGCTGTTTATCTACTTTGGCTCGACCCAAGTGCTGTTTTTCATCACTGGTGAATTTATTGAGATCAGCCCGTTCATTTCTGGTGTGATTGCACTTTCGCTGATTTTTGCTTCGTATGCTTCGCAGACGTTGCGTGGTGCACTCAAAGCCGTGGGCAGAGGGCAGCGTGAAGCGGCCAGCGCGTTAGGAATTCCGCCTAGCCACGCATTTATTCGTATTGTGCTGCCGCAAGCGGTCCGCCACGCACTTCCCGGTTTAATGAACCAATGGCTAGTGTTACTTAAAGATACGGCGTTAGTTTCTTTGATTGGGGTGACGGATCTACTGAAACAAGCGCAGCTCACTTCAGCGGCCACCCATGAAGCCTTTACGTGGTATGCAACGGCGGCGGCGGTGTATCTGGTGATCACATTGATCACGCAGCGCGCCGTCAAAGTGATAGATAACAAGTTTTCGATACAAGGCATGAGCCATAGCCAAGGAGCCAGCGCATGAAAGAGCAACACCTATGGCAACTGCTTGAAGGCTTAGGCACCAGTTTGCAACTGACGGCGGCTTCGCTGCTGGTGGGCTGCATATTGTCGCTCTTGATGACCGTAAGCTTGGTGATGCGCACACCCGTCGTGCATTGGTTTAGCCGTGCGGTGATCACCTTGTTTACCGGCACTCCGCTGCTGGTGCAAATTTTCTTGGTGTATTACGGCCCAGGGCAGTTTGAATGGATCCGCGAAAGCGTACTTTGGGTATGGCTCAGCCAACCTTGGTTTTGCGCTATGCTGGCTTTGGCGCTCAACACGGCGGCGTACAGTACGCAACTGTTTAAAGGCGCATTTAACGCCATTCCTAGCGGGCAGTGGCAAGCGTGCCGCGCATTAGGCATGAATAAAATTGCTACGCTACGGGTGTTGCTGCCTTATGCATTACGCAGAGCTGTGCCAGCTTATTCCAACGAAGTGATTCTTGTCTTTAAAGGCACTTCGCTGGCTAGCACGATCACCATTATGGATTTGATGGGCTACGCGCAGCGCATCAACGCCCAAACCTACGATACGTTGACAGTCTTTGGGATTGCTGGGGCATTTTACCTTGCAGTGAATGGTATTCTGACCCTGATCTTCCGCCAAATCGAGAAAAAAGCGTTAGCGTTTGAGGCGTATTAGGCTCACTCGCCCGTTCACGCCTCTGGCTTAATTATTGATTCACCTCACATCATCAGGGTTGCGTATAGTGCGCAACCCACTCTTTTAATTGCTGGCTGACGTCGGCAAAACGCTGCGGCAAATCGCGCTGCCTTTTCTTAACCAAATATAGCGTTTCCGTTACCGGAGCTGGGTTTTCAAAAACGCTGATCTGCTCGCGTAACGGGAAGTTTTCCACGGCAGATTTGGGCAAAACGGTAAACCCCAAGCCTTTCGCGACAGGCAACAAAATTTGCTGAATTTGGTTCACATAGCCCGATCGAGGAAAACTTTCGCTATTCAGCACCGTTAATGTCGGGTTGGTACTTTTGGCGAGATAGAGCGAAAGATAGTGATCGATATCAGGGTGCCCAATAAGTCCTAGCTGAAGTAGGTGATCTGCGAGTTGGTCAGGCTCTGTTGGGTGATCATGAGGTAGAACAAGGTATAGCGGCTCTTCCCCTAGCACCTCACTTTCAAATACACCTTGGCTAGGTTGTGAGGTCACAATCCCTACATCAACATCTCCTTCTTTGATGGCTTTAAGAATCGTGTGATTGGGTGCCGCTTCAAGCTCGATGCACAGCTTAGGATGCTGCTGTTGTAGCGCTAACA
Organism: Vibrio mimicus; assembly: GCF_019048845.1. NCBI lineage: Bacteria > Pseudomonadati > Pseudomonadota > Gammaproteobacteria > Vibrionales > Vibrionaceae > Vibrio > Vibrio mimicus. Next base: position 311,685 of record NZ_CP077425.1, on the reverse strand, counting down.
GTGGAGGGTAAATCACCAGCGAGAGCGAGCCAGAGCACGCAATTCGATAACGGCCAGCAAACGGCTCAGTTTCGTGGATCTGTTCTAAGAGCCTGCGCTCGTTTTTTGCAAGTTGTGTGGCGTATTCATACACCATGCGTCCCTGATCGGTGAGTTCAAAACTTTTGTTGATACGATGAATGAGCGGATGTTGACACGCCTCTTCTAACTTTCGGATGTGTTGACTCACGCCCGGCTGAGTCATAAACAGCTTTTCGGCGGTTTTAGTAAAGTGACCAGTATCGACCAAGGTTTTGAATGTCTGTAGCCAGATTGGGTTGAGCATGATTTTTGATAACAAATGATTATTGAAACAATGATAAACGATAATTTTTATTCTGTTCAACGCCGATTTATTCTTTCGATACCAAAGCTACTTGAAGTTACAGCCCACCCCTTTGCTGCTGCAAGTCGGCCGTGTACATCTACTTTTGTTTTGAATCGTAAAGAGAGAATCATAATGAGCACATACCCACGTTCGTTTTCCCATATTGGAATTTCAGTACCGGATTTAGAGGCAGCGGTGAAGTTCTATACCGAAGTCCTTGGCTGGTATCTGATTATGCCGCCGACCGACATTGTGGAAGATGACTCCGCGATTGGTGAAATGTGTACTGATGTGTTTGGTCAAGGGTGGGAGCGATTTCGTATTGCGCATCTCTCAACCGGAGATCGCATTGGCGTAGAGCTGTTTGAGTTTAAAAACCAACAAAATCCTGAGAACAATTTTGAATATTGGAAAACCGGGATTTTCCATTTCTGTGTGCAAGATCCTGATGTCGAAGGGCTCGCGGAGAAAATCGTCGCCGCAGGTGGCAAAAAGCGTATGCCAGCGCCACGTTTCTACTTTCCCGGTGAAAAACCGTACCGCATGATTTATATGGAAGATCCGTTTGGCAATATTTTGGAAATTTATAGCCATAGTTATGAGCTGCATTATGCTGCCGGAGCCTATGCATAATTCATTTTTTGAGGAGCTTGGTGAACTCAAGCTCCTTGATACTGCTTGTAAAAACATCGGCTTGAGTGCATTTTGCTCCCTGTGGCTGAAATCTTGCGCAGTCAGACTTGATTGCTGAAATTTCTTATTGACCAGAAATCTCAATCCGTTAAAGTACGCCTCGTTCTCACGGCAAAGCTCGTTAGAACAGATGGTGTCTTCCATCGCAGTATGCGTTGCCCTGGTGGTGAAATCGGTAGACACAAGGGATTTAAAATCCCTCGACTTTCGAGTCGTGCCGGTTCAAGTCCGGCCCGGGGCACCATCATCCTCAAAGATACATCACTTAGGCGCGTTGGCAGAGTGGCCATGCAGCGGATTGCAAATCCGTGAACCTCGGTTCGACTCCGGGACGCGCCTCCATTATTTTCTCTCTTGTTGATACAAAACTCTTTCTAGCGTTCATCAAAAAAATCTTTATTGCGGATGTACTTACTCATCAAGTGATAAGAAAACGGTCTGATTAACCAACTGATGATCGAACGCCCTAAACGCTCCCATGTCGGTGTGTTTTCGTAAATTCTGCCGTTATACAGCCAGAGTAATTTTCCCGCATGCCAGTACAGAAATGGCACGGGTGGCATGAAGGTTACGATGTCCAGATCGCAGCAGATGCGATAGGTTTTATGAGCCAGCCCATAGTATTTCGGAAAGCGCCAATCCCCGATCGCAGGTTGACCAAAAGTGACGACTCGCTTGATCGTGCGTGGATATTTTCGCTCAAAATAGTCCGCAAACACGCAGCCAATCGCGCCGCCGGAAGAATGCCCAGTGATTGCAATGCGTTTGCCTTGTTCAATCAGCGGCAGTAGGGTCTGTTCCAGTTTTTCAATCACTGTCATGCCAAGCGTATCTTGGTTGCGGCTCGGTTGGCTCTCTTGATGCAGTAAGTGATAAAAGCCGGCATGAATGCGGTATTGCAGCCCTAAATGGCGGCAACTGCGTGTCCAAACCGCGAAGTTGAGTAGCCAGTCGGTGAGGCTGTGTGAGCCTTTAATCACAACAACCACTTCATCGCTCGCTCGGCTCCACAATACTCGGATCATGATTTTGCCAAACTGATTGGTGATCACACGCTGTCCGTTAGGATCAAATCCGTAACGAGTCTGCTTAAAAATGCGCGGATAAGCGAGGTTGCACAAAACGGCGTAGCGTTCGTATTGGTAGCGTTTGAGTGGTTTCACAGTGACATCAATGATTCGGTTTATGATGACTGTATGGGGCAAATATGAAGCTTAGATTAAGCTTGGGTCGGAAAAGCAAGTTTCTCTCCCTCACGCTGAGTGATAGAAACTTGCCCTAAAAGAAGGTTACTCGCCCGCCACCCATTGGCGTTTGGTTTTGACGCTTTTGATCAGCATATACAAACAAGTCGCGAGTAGGATGGCAAACAAGTAAGCCATCAAGCCGTGGCGATCTTGCATAAACCAATCGGCCAATACCGGACCTACCACCGAGCCTACGCTGTAGCTGAGTAACATCACTTGGGTTGCGGAAACAATGTAGCTCGCATCCAATTTGTCGCAGCCTAAATTAATCGCGATTGGGTAGAGGGCGAAGGTCGCCATGCCTAAAATAAACAGGCTAACGCCCAGTACGAGCAGCGAATCATCAAACACGGTCAGCGTGATGGCTGCCGTGCCAAGTAAGCAGAACAGTGCCATCTGCAGAGTACGACCTAAAAATTTAGACAGCCAAGGCACCAGAGGTTGAACCGCCATGCCGCCCAAAATCACCAGCGCCATTAAGTTACCCAGATCGGTGTGGCTAATGCCACGGTTGGCAAGTTCCACCGGCATCAAACCGTAAATTGCTCCTAATGTCAGGCCCGAAACTAGGCAGCCGATCATCGCCGCTTTACTGAGCTTGAAAATCTGACGCAACGAAAGTGAGCTAGCTTGTTGTGTGGAAGGCTGATCCGAATCGACGTACATCAGCACCATGGAAGCAATCAAAAGTAGTGTGGTGATCGCAATAAAAGGCACGGCACCTGCCACACCCAGTTGGCCAATTGCCATTTGTCCGAGTGCGGTACCGCCATAGAGTGACACCATGTAAATGCCAAGACGCTTAGCGCGACCTTGTTCATCGCCATGCAGTAACCAAGATTCCACCACCACAAAAATGCCGGCCACGGCGATACCTGCGACCAAGCGCGCCAAGAGCCAAATACTGGCGTAGGGCAATAGCGGCATAACCACAATCGACAGTTGCAGTAAGCTCAAGCACCATACAAAGGCTTTACGGTGGCCTAAACGATTAACGAAAGGCTCTGCAACCAGCGCGCCCGCTAATAATCCGGCATAAAAAACGCTTGCTAGCCAACTGGCCAAATCAGATTCGAGTTGGTAATGCGGCAGCATTAAGGGCACTAGGCTCATTAAGTAGCCTGCGGCAATCGCATACAGAGTTAACGCAATAACAGGCACCGCAATGCGGTTTGGTGCAGAAGAATGGATTTCCACAGCAGGCCTCGGGAACAGCAGAAGGAACAGTTGGCGCGAATATGGGACGAATAGTGCGCAGAGTAAAACGAAAAAAAACGTTCTTGACGATAAACTTTGCTTGTTGAGGAAAAGGGCGGGGAAAGTGCCAGTTAAGTTGGCATAATTTTATCGAAAATGCCAACTTAATTGTCGATCGCCAGATGCGATTATTTAGTCAGCGCTTGGTTTAACCATTGGTCAAATTGAGATTTTGGCAGTGCACCATTGATCATGTCGATGCGTTGGCCATTTTTGAACACCATAATGGTGGGAATACTGCGAATTTGAAAATGTGCAGCAAGATTTTGCTGCGCTTCAGTATCAATTTTCACGCAGCGGATCTGGCCTTTTCGCTCGGCGGCAACATCACTAAAAATCGGTGCGAAGCCGACACAAGGGTTACACCACGGAGCCCAAAAATCGACGACGACAGGTTTGTCGCTTTGCAGCAGCGCGGAAAAATTGGCTTCGGTACCTTCAATTGGCGCGCCATCGAGTAGTGCACTTTGGCATTTGCCACAATTTGGGCTTTCGGTAATCCGCTCTTCTGGCACACGGTTAAGGCTGTGGCAAGATGGGCAGCGGGTATTGAATGTTGGCATGACTTCCTCTCTTTATTTTGCGCTTTCGTTACCAGTTTAAGCTCAATGGTTAACCATGGTTCGAAAATCGGCGTATACTTCTGCCCATTGCCGACAATGGCGACGGGCGTTGCTCAATATCTTGGGGCGCTCCGCCAAATTACAATAAGCAGCATAGACGGAATTTTTATGACTCAATGTTATGCCGAAATCACCGGGTGGGGTAAATGTCTGCCACCTGCGACGCTCTCCAATCACGATTTGAGCACCTTTCTTGATACTTCCGATGAGTGGATTCAATCACGTACTGGGATTGAACAGCGTCGGATCAGCCACGTGAATACTTCCGATCTCGCTACCCTTGCCGCTCAGCATGCCATTGCCTGTGCGGGCGTCAGCGTTGAAGAGATAGACCTGATTATTGTGGCAACCTGTTCACCGGATTCGTTAATTCCCAATATTGCTTCAAAAGTGCAGCAAAATTTAGGCATTCCTTCTGCCGCCGCCTTTGATCTCAACGCCGCCTGTACCGGTTTCCTCTATGGTTTAGAAACCGCGACACGCTTGATGCAAGCGAGCCATTATCGTCATGCTTTGGTGATTGGTGCTGAGCGCCTCTCTTTCTATCTGGACTGGACGAAGCGTGACACCGCCGTGCTGTTTGGAGATGGTGCAGGTGCTGTGGTATTGAGCAAGACCGAACAAAAAGTGGGCTTGCAAGATGCGCAAATTGGCTGTGATGCCCAAGGACGAGATATTTTAGCGGTACCTAAGTTTGGAACCGCGATGGATCGTTTTGATGCAGACAATGGTTACTGGGCGTTTGATTTCGTGGGTAAAGAGATCTTTAAACGTGCGGTGCGTGGCATGGGGGCTGCGGCGCAGCAAGTGCTGGCGCGTAGCGGCTTATCGACCGAAGAAATCGATGTGGTGATCCCGCATCAAGCCAATATCCGCATTATTCAAACCCTGTGTGATTTGGCGGGCATCGCGCAAGACAAAGCCTTTGTCAATATTCATCGCTACGGTAATACCTCCGCGGCCACGGTGCCGATTGCCCTATGCGAAGCGTTAGAGCAAGGCAAAATCAAACCTCATGATGATCTGTTGGTCGCCGCTTTTGGCGCGGGTTTAACTTGGGGTGCGGGTCATATTCGTTGGGGGGAGCGGGTAACGCCTCTGGGTAAAAGCGATGCGCAATTGCCTTCTTGTGAGCAAAGCGCGTTACAGCTACTGAGTACAGCGATTGAACACTGTCAGAGACACCAACAAACAGAGTGACATGCCTGTTGTCAATGTTAACTAAGGGAGGCATTTGCCTCCCTTTTGTTTTTTTACAACGTGTCAACTCGCGGTGGTTGTTTTTTGTTCTTTTGGTGTTTTTGTCTACTTTTTGAGACTTATTTCAAAAATGCATGATTAAATTCTGAACTATGATTGCAAGGTCAGCTTGTGACATCACCTATTAGTTTTACCTAATTGATGAAGAGAGACGAGGAATAACCTTGCAATTACAAAATGAAATCGTGTGTCTTGGAAAAGAAGCCTTATTGCTCGGCAAAGAGGTGTCCTACCAAGTAGTAGAGCATATGGAGTTGCTGCCAAAGACCTATGGAGGGTTGTTGATCGTGGCGCGTTCTTCGGAGCAAGATAAATGGCTCCAAGCATTGCATCACACTCGCCGATATTGGTCATGGATGATCAAAGTTGAAGAAGAGAGTGAACTCAGCGGTTTGCTGAGTGATGGGGTGTGGGAAGGGGAAAAATCACTGACAGAATGGAATGAATTACAGCGCCGTTTAGCGCTTTTCCATGAACCTGAGGAGTGTGACCCTTTACTCGGTTGGTTAGGATTAGTGCCCAATCGACGACTTATGCCTCTGCGTGATAGCCGAGATCCCAACCTCTATCGTTACCCTCTGTTAGAAGCCATTCTGCCTGAACTGGATTCTCCGACCCGTTTTTTGATCGCCGAAGCGAATCGCGGTTTATTGCGTGCAGAACAGCTCGTGGATCGTATTCGTTTGTGTCCGAGTTGCCATAGTGGCCATCTGAATTATGTTGAGGTCTGCCCATCCTGTCGGCATATCGATATCCGTGAGAAAGTCTCCCTACACTGCTTTACTTGTGGTCATGTGGGCGAACAGCATCATTTTACCCGTGGTGGGCGCTTGCAGTGCCCTAAATGTTTAACCCAATTGCGGCACATTGGGGTGGACTACGATCGCCCGTTGGAAACACATGAATGTAACCAGTGTCACCACGCATTTGTAGAGGCGGAGACAGGAGTCAATTGCCTTTCTTGTGGAACGGCTAGCCAAGTTGAACAGCTCGTTATTCGCAAAGTGCTAACTTATTCACTTGGTGAGCAAGGTGAAGAAGTGTTGCGATTTGGTCGCCAGTTAGTGGCTCCTGAATTATCGCTCAATGGAAAAGTAGATAAATCGTACTTTATGAGCCTTTTAGTATGGCTGAATAAATTGGCTCAACGCCACGATGAGCAGCATCTCATTCTGGCACTCCATATTCCAACGTTTGAGGAATACCTCAAAGCATTTGGTGAAGCGAAGACTTTCTCTCTGACAGAACAATTAACCGAACGCCTTAATGGTTTATTCCGGGAAACCGATGTGTGTTGTCAGTACCACCATGACCTGATTTTAGTGTTGATGCCTAAAGCGAGCTTGGAACATCTGGATGTACTCAAAAACAAAATTGAAGAGATGAGCCGCTTAGTGGAAAGCGATCAATTTACATTGGATGTGTTTGCATGGATGTTGCCGGATCCGAGTTTAACAGAAGAGGGCAGCGTGTGGATTCAGCAGCAGGTTAGCGATATCTATGTGGCCGGATAGTTTCTACGTACTGAACCAATTGGTGTTGTCGCTGGTTCGCAATCAGGAGCTGTGGTTACTGCTTTTCCCCATGATGATTGCCATCGAGCTGCCACTCTACCTTTTGGTTTTAACGGGGATTTTTCGCTGGGCCTATTATCCACAGCCACAAGGATTATCGAATTACCCCTCCATTAGCTTTGTGATCACTTGCTATGGAGAGGGGGATGCTATCGAGATCACGATAGACACATTGGCGGAGCAGCTTTATCCGGGGCAGATTGAAATTCTGGCTGTAGTGGATGGGGCGAAGCAGAACGCGGATACCTATCAGGCTGCGATGAAAGGGATGCGTAAGCATCAAGGGAAATCGAATCGAGAGGTTCGTGTGATCCCAAAATGGCAGCGAGGGGGGCGAGTCTCTACGTTGAACGCTGGACTTTCTGAAGCGAAAGGGGAGTTTGTGATCAACGTGGATGGTGACACTTCCTTCGATAACGATATGGCCATGCGCATGATGCAGCAGTTTACGGATCCCAATGTCATTGCCAGTGGGGGCGCGTTACGGGTACGAAACTGGAACACCAACTTGCTTACCCGAATGCAAGCATTGGAATACATGCTTTCGATGCAAGCCGGTAAAACCGGCATGGCAAAATGGGGAGTATTGAACAATATCTCCGGTGCTTTTGGGGCATTTAGGAAGCCAATTTTGCAGCAAGTTGGGGGGTGGGATACGCATACCGCGGAAGACTTAGATCTGACGATGCGGTTGAAACAGTACAAACGGCGCTATAAAAACACACGACTTGCGTTTGCTCCTCACGCCGTAGGGCATACTGATGTGCCGGATACCTTAAAAGGTTTAATCATGCAGCGTTTACGCTGGGATGGGGATTTGCTGTTTCTGTTCCTACGTAAGCACAGGCAAGGGTTAACGCCAAAACTACTTGGATGGGGCAATTTTATTTTCACTCTTACCTATGGGATTTTGCAGAATGTATTGCTGCCATTGATGGTGATCATCTTCACCCTATTTCTGCTGTTTAGTTATCCCTGGGTGTTTGTGAGTTCAATGATGCTACTGCTCTATGGCATCTATTTATTTATCGTCACCCTATTTTTTGTCGTTTATATCGGTTTGGTGTCCGAGCGATCTAAGGCCGATTTTCGCATGGTGGTTTGGCTACCACTTTATCCGATCTATCAATTTTTTATGCGCTTAATCACAGCATTTTCGATGGTGAATGAGGTTGTGCGCCGCAGCCATGAGGAGTCCAGCATGGCTCCTTGGTGGGTGCTAAAAAGAGGAAAACGTTTTTAATTATGAAAGTGAAATTTCATCTGGATAAACAGCATCAGCCGCAGTCAGAGCGCGGTATGAAAGTGATGTATGGTCAAGCCAAACGAGGCGGATACCGATTACGTTGGTACTTGATTTTAGCCTTGGTGATTAGCCCATTGCTTGCTATGGGGTATTACCTTTATCGAGATAAAGTGTTAGTGATTGCACCTGCGATTGTCACTTCAAAGCCTGTCGCGATCAAAGCAACTGAGGATGGCGTGATTGGGCCTTTGAATTTGGTTGTTGGACAATCGGTCACTGAGCAACAAGCCTTGTTCGAAGTAACGAATACCACACTGGCGAATGAATTGGATTTCATGCGTCAGGAAATTGCGCAATTGAATGTGAATCAAGAGGAGAATACCCACTACCACACCCTTGCGATTGAGAATGCGCAGAGAAATTCAGATCAAATCCAACAAATTCGCAAGCGTTATGAAATGTATAAAGCGAAAGGGCAGGTCTCTGATGTGGATTATGCAGCAATTATTAATTTGGCCTATGGTGCACAAAATGAACTTAACAGTCGCAATATTGCGTTGAATGATGCACAAACGAGTTATCAAGAACGGCTATTAGCTGGGCCAATCAGCCAAGCCAAACGTGGTTTGATGAAAGAGTTGGTGGTGAAACAGAGCCAATTAGAACGTTTGAACATTCATAGCCCTTTTGATGGTCGAGTGGTGGCTTTGCCTGTGGTAGAAGGGCAACAGGTTGAAAAAGGCGATCCGTTGGTCGTGATAGCAAAGAATATCACGCCACAAGTCACGGCTTACTTGAACCCTAAATATTTAGATGTCTCCCAGTTTGGTACACATGCGAAGGTGATATTTCCCGATGGAAAAACCTTTTCTGCAACAGTCTCTGAAGCTGTGGAAATTGTGAGTAAATTACCCATTCAGCTGGCGAAACCATTTGAAGGAAAGCCTGCTTACATGGAAGTGACCTTGACCTTTGATGAGGAATTGGAAGAAAACCGTTGGATAGAAGGGATGACCGTTGAAGTAGAATTCTAAGACGGAGTTATGCTGAATACTTAAAAATCCCCTCAAGTGATTGAGGGGATTTTTTTATCGTGCTCTGTCTTCCAAAAAACAGTCGAGTGCAAATTAAATGGCGAAAACCACAGAAAGCGCTTGTCGTGAGTGTTGCAATATAAATGTTAATGATATAGGTTCTCATTGGTATCATTCCCACGAATGATATGCATAACATTCATTTATTAAATAACGATAAATAGGACAGGTATGAAACGCTTAATGTTATCCACTCTTTTAATGACCACGCCATTTTTTACTTTTGCTGCCGATGATGTATTTACGTCAGAGCGATGGAAAGAAGTAAAAGTCAACGACCCTTACTTTGCTAACTTAGATCAAATGTGTAGCGAAAAATTCCCAAGTTCTCGATCTGCAAATCTATATGACATCATGTCATTTTCAGAAAAATTCCAGAAGGAAGCGGCTCGTCCACGACTCTATACTTTCCTACGAGAAACATTTGGTTTCGCAGATTCCAGTGATCCTAAGATTCAGTCCGCTCTTGAATTAAATGGTAAGCATCGAACAATTGCTTTGCCATTTTATTTTAGTGAACCGGGTTCTTTCTACAATCCAACCACGCTTTTCCATATTGGCTCGGATGAAAACGAGGGGCTAACGGCAAGTGCTGTTATGGTCGATGCCACAGGTTCTCGAGCAAGCCTAATTAGCTTAGCCCCTTCTTTAGGTGAGGCGAAAGTGTTCTGTATTGTCGGAACGGAAAACAGCTAATTTGTGGGGTTCTGCCATAGTCAGAATCGTGGCAGAACCCACTATTGATAAATCAGAGATATCTCTGTTCGAGATAACAATTACTCCGCTAGCGCCATCGCCAGTAAACTCACCGGATGAATGGTTTCCAAGTGCGCGTTTTCTTCTATTTGCCACTTACAGGTTTCGCAATCGGTCACCGCATAATCGGCATCAGAGGTTTGAATCGCATCAAACAGATGTGAACCAATTTTCTTCGATACCTCGTAGTTCTCTTCTTTAAAACCATAGGTTCCGGCTAGGCCACAACACTCACTGTCGAGCACCACCAGCTCTAAGCCGGGGATCATTTTCAGCAGCTCAATCGTAAACATCACATTACCACTGCGCTCTAAATGGCAAGGCGTGTGGTAAACCACTTTTTTGTGTACGGGTTTCATCTTCGGCGCGTTACCGCTCATAAACTCTTTGAGCAGAAAACGCGTCACATAATGAATTTGATCCACCACTTGGCTGTTATCTACGCCTAGTACATGCGGGTATTCTTGCTGCAAGGTAAACGAGCAGGTGGAAGAGGTGGAAAGCACCGGCGCATGGTAATCATTGACCATAGCCGTAAGGTGTTTGACGTTGTGTAGCGCGTTTTTACGCGCTTTGTTGTGAAAACCGTTGGCGATCAGGGGCACTCCGCAACACTTTTCGCTATCAAGCAAACGCACGCCTATGTTCATCGCGTTCATCACTCGCACAAAGTCTTTGCCCAGTTGCGGGTGGTTGTAGTTCACGTAGCAGCCGTGGAAATAAGCCACTTGTCTTTGGTAGAGCGGCTGGCTGGTGCAGTTTTGTTTAAACCAACGGCGGAACGTGCCGTGCGAATATTTGGGCAAGGTTTTATGGTCATGCACGCCAATGGTTTTGTGCATCAGCTTTTTCACCAATGGCAACGAGGTTGCGGCGTTGACGAGTGGCGCAAACGGCGTTGCGATCGAGCCAAATAAGTCGGTGTGGCTGAGTACAAAGTCGCGTACCAATTTAGGGTTAAGCGGTTTTTGGCCGTATTTGCCACGCGCCACGGCGATCATATCGCCAATTTTGACGCCTGAAGGGCAGGCGGTTTCACAGCGTTTACAGTTGGTACACAGCTTGAGCGCGTCATCATAGTATTCGGCACTTTTAATCCGTAAACGCTCACCATCTGGGCCACACTGTTTGGGGCCGGGATAGTTTGGGTTGGCTTTGGCAACGGGGCAATACACGGTACACACCGTGCATTTGATGCATTGATCAAAGGTGGTATTTTGCGGTGCAGAGTGAATAAAGGCATGGTTCATAGCAGCACCTCCGGTTGTTTGGTTTGCGCATAAGTCGCAAGGATCTGTTCCACGGCATGATAAGCGGTTGCAATCGCTACGCCTCCACCACAGCCTTCGAACACGGGGTCGTACCCACTGAGCATTGCGCCGCAACACCATAGATTGTCAATGGTTTTACCTTGGCGTGACGGATGGAGATTGGCATCAGTAGTGACGCCGAAAGTCATAAACGGGTGTGATTGTGCCGCGATAAATTGAGCATGTCGCCACTGAGCGCGGTCAGGGTTTTGCTGGATGTCCAGCGCAAAGATCGGCTCTTGAATCGCATGTTGTGAGGCTTGTAATCCTTGGCTGAAGTAACTGCCAGTCGCCATCACATAGTGCTCAGCACTGATCGGGAAATCGCGCAGATTTTGAGTATGAATAGCGGTGAGGCGAGATCCTGCAAAATCGCCACCAATCACTTTGTCTCCCTTGAGTTGCACGCCGCCACCTTGGATGAAACTACGATGCAGCGCTTCTTCAATGCGGATCCCGAGTAGTGATGGGGGCATGGTTGGCACTTCATGAAAGCGCAGTTGGGTTACCTGTTGGAGTTTGGTCATCAAATGCAAACCATCACCGTTGCCCATGATGGCAGGCATGATCACCAGATCATCTGGACGCGCAACGCGCATCAGTTGGTCGCACAATGCATTCCATGCCGATTCTTGGCGCAGCAAACGCGCAATATCAATCGAGCGCAGCTCGTTAGGGTTGCGTCTGAACCCTTCAAAGCCGGGGATAGAAACATTCACCGTGAGCATCGGCGTGTTAGCAAGCTCAGAGCGCTGAGCGAGGTTATCGCGCAGCATCGCAGGTTGAAAATCGCGATAGCCGTCAATCGCAACAATCACGATGCGTGAAAAATTGGCATTACCGCGATAAGGGTAAACAAAAGGCTGCGACAGCCAAGTATTTTTTAGAGTGCCAAGTGGGGTAATACGCAAGTGGTTGGCGCCATCAAGTTCATGATGCAAAGGAACATGCGCACTGTCTAAAGTGCGTTTGAACCACATTAACCCTTTCTCGCTGTTTTTGCGCCCGACTTTGCTGTAAGGGTGCTGCGGTGCTTGCTGTTGTAAAGCGGAAAAAGCGTCAAACGGCTGATTGACTAAGCTGCCATCCGGCAAACGGCCAAGCACATCAATCGAGCCGGAAGAAAAATGCAGTGCACTTTGCCCTTGGTTGATTAACACCACTTTTTTTCCGGCTTGCAGTGCGCGCAGGGCGGCGCTGTATCCGGCAATTCCGCCACCGATGACGGCCACATCATAATGCATCATTGTTGTTTCTCCGTGGCTGAGTCGAAGGAAGGTAAATCGCTTGCACCGAGCAAGCCTTCGTAAATCCAGTAGCTAAATTCTGCTTCGCGTAGCGCATCGCCCCAGAAAATCGGTTTGATGCCTTTCCAGCGCTCTTCCAGAAAATCGACCAATAAGTGGCTCGATTGGCAACCCGAAACTTGTCCGTATTCACTAAACAGACTGGCTGCGCGATAGCTGCACAGCTCGCCCTGACAAGGCCCCATACCCAAACGAGTACGGCGTCGTAGGTCGACCAAATTATTCACATCCAACTGCTTGATCGCGTACTCAATTTCACCGGCGGTGACCATTTCGCACTCGCAGATCACCGCTTGGCTTTTCGCATCATCGGCTAAAAAGCTCGCGGCACGTTCACCGTGGCGATAAATGGCGGATTCATAAACCGGTTTGGCGATACTGGCGGTCTTTTTGAGCGTTTTTGGTGCTTGCTGAGAGCCTGGTAAAGGGCGCAGATGCGTTTGGCAGCTTTGAGTATTGCCAAGTTTCTTGGCGACCAGATCGGTGGCCCACTCGGCCATCAAACGGTAAGTCATCAGTTTACCACCGGTAATGGTGGTGAAGCCTTTCAAGCCGTCACGCTGCTCGTGATCCAGCAAAACAATGCCACGACTGATATTACGGCCACTGCCATCATCATCCACTGCGACCAGTGGACGAACGCCCGCATACGCGCGCAATACGCGAGTGTTGGCCATAATGGGGGCAAGTTTGGCTCCCTCGGCGAGCAAAATATCCACTTCTCGTTCAGTGACATGCAGATTATCGATCTGATCATAATCAATGTGTTCGGATGTGGTGCCAATCAGCGAAATGGTATCGCCGGGAACCAAAATGTCCGCATCGGATGGCTTACGGCAGCGGTTGATCACCAGATTATTAATGCGGTAATCCAAGATCAGCAGCGAGCCTTTGGCGGGGAACATCTTGATGTTGAGGTCCGCGTATTCGCAGATGTTTTGCCCCCAAATGCCTGCCGCATTAATCACTTGCTGGGCGAAAATATCAAACTTAGCGCCACTGCCTAAATGTTGGCAACGCACGCCAAGCACAGTATCTCCCTCACGGATCAACTGGGTCACTATAGTGCGGTTAAACATTCGCGCGCCATGCTCTTTGGCATCCAGCACATTGGCCGCACACAGGCGAAAAGGGTCGAGCGTACCGTCAGGCACTTTCACCGCGCCAATCAAGGCGGGGTTGACATTCGGCTCAAGTAACAAGGCTTCTTTAGGTGTCAAGCGCTGCGTTTCAATTCCTGCGTCACTGCAGGCGTGAATAAACGACTCCTGAAAACCTAAATCATCTTCCGGCAGAGTGATAAACAAACCATCGGTGGATTCAACGCAGTGGCGCGCGATGGATTTCAGAATTTTGTTCTCTTGGATACACTCGCGTGCCGACTCAGAGTCAGTGACCGCGTAACGAGCGCCGGAGTGCAGCAAACCATGATTGCGACCTGTGGTGCCCGCGGCAATGTCATCTTTTTCAACCAGAATACAGCGCAATCCGCGCAATGCGCAGTCGCGCAAGATTCCGGTTCCTGTTGCGCCGCCGCCAATGATGACCACGTCGGTTTCCATTCTTTGATAAGCCGTCATGAGCTCAACCTTATGCAATCAAAATACATATGAAGAGTGTGCCATTATTTTCACTTCATGTTCGTTGTCTTGCTCACAAAAGCGCGAACGAGCATTTGGTGGTTATTGTAGTCAGGCTCATATGTTCACTGTCATAATTTTATGTCGCATTTCTATTGATATTTAACACTCTGCGTAACATTTGTGATACATCTTTTGTTCGTTTGAATGATAGAGTCTGATTCCTGACAATGCTGATTTTGCCGAATTTTCAGCGTGGCTGCTTGTTAAAGCTTGCCTTTGCATATGATTTAGTGATGACTAAACCAAAGAATGAACCATTTTTTTTAAGGTAAGGAAAGAGTGGGAAAAGATGCGTTGTTTAACAAAAAACGAATTTGTTAATAACAAAATTGCGCTCGAACACTCATTAATTGCGGTCGTTTGTTTTCGTGGTGTTTTTTTGTGCCAGATTCACCGCGAACAGTAACGTTGTTCATCCAATAACGATCATGAAATTCTTGTGATCAGAGCCGATAGTGTAGGAGGTAGATAAAACATATCATACTTACCAAAATTTTAGCGGTTAATACTGATATTTAGAGTTTGTGTGGTTTTGTTTTCTGAGAAAGTCGGCTTTGGTAGCAATATAACAAATAGGACTCTGATTATGAATCAAACAAAGCAACATACTCTGCTTGGGCAGTGTATCGCCGAGTTTATCGGCACAGGTTTACTGATTTTCTTTGGCGTGGGCTGCGTTGCTGCCCTTGTATTAGCGGGTGCACAATTTGGGCAGTGGGAAATTAGTATTGTCTGGGGCCTCGGGGTTTCCATTGCTATCTACTGCACGGCTGGGGTTTCTGGCGCACACATTAATCCTGCGGTTACTATCGCTTTAGCCGCTTTCCACGGTTTTGATAAAGCGAAAGTGCTGCCTTACATCGTCTCGCAAGTGGCAGGTGCATTTTGCTCTGCTGCTTTGGTCTACAGCTTGTACAGCAACCTTTTTACTGATTATGAAATCGCTCACAACTTTGTACGTAGCAGCCAAGAGGCGTTAGCCACTGCAGGGATTTTCTCAACCTATCCTCACGCTTCTATCTCTTTTATGGGGGCAATGGCGGTCGAATTCACTATTACTGCGGTACTGATGTTCGCGATTTTGGCGTTAGGCGATGAAAACAATGGCGCGCATCGCAACGCAATGAACCCTCTGTTGATCGGTATTTTGATTGCGGTGATTGGCGGCTCATTAGGTCCATTGACAGGTTTTGCTATGAACCCAGCCGTGATTTCGGTCCTAAACTGTTTGCCTACTTAGCGGGATGGGACTATGCCCTGACGGGTGCAAAAGAGATCCCTTATTTCATCGTACCGATTGTGGCACCAATTTTAGGTGCGTGCTTTGGTGCGTGGGCATACCCAAAATTTATCGCCGCTTACCTACCCAAAACAGGCACAGGTTGCACTATTCCGAACCAATGTGATGTTACGGAAGAGAATGAAGAAGCCCGCGCATAGCCGGTATAAAATTAAACAACAAAACACATTAAAAATATTACGTACGAACGTGAAACCATAAGGAACAGAACATGACTGAGCAAAAATACATCGTCGCTCTCGATCAAGGTACTACCAGCTCTCGCGCCGTGGTGTTAGACCATGATGCGAACATCGTGAGCGTTTCTCAGCGTGAATTTACCCAAATCTACCCAGAAGCAGGGTGGGTGGAGCACGATCCGTTAGAGATTTATGCAACCCAAAGCTCAACATTAGTTGAGGCTTTAGGTAAAGCTGGCATTCGTAGCGATCAAGTGGCGGCGATTGGTATTACTAACCAACGTGAAACCACCGTAGTTTGGAACAAAGAAACCGGTAAGCCTGTCTACAACGCTATTGTTTGGCAATGTCGCCGTACCGCAGCCATTTGTGAAGAGCTAAAAGCACGCGGATTAGAAAGTTACATTCGCGAAAATACCGGTTTGGTGCTCGATCCTTACTTCTCTGGAACGAAAATCAAATGGATTCTGGACAATGTTGAAGGCGCACGTGAGCAAGCCGAGGCCGGTGAACTGCTGTTTGGTACCGTAGATACTTGGCTAGTGTGGAAAATGACCCAAGGCCGTGTGCATGTGACCGATTACACCAACGCATCACGAACCATGCTGTTCAACATCAACACTTTGCAGTGGGATGAAAAGATCCTCGCCGAATTTAATATTCCGCTCTCCATGATGCCGGAAGTGAAAAAATCATCGGAAGTGTATGGCCAAACCAACATTGGTGGTAAAGGTGGTACGCGTATTCCTATCGCGGGGATTGCGGGTGACCAACAAGCGGCGCTGTACGGCCAAATGTGCGTGCAAGCGGGACAAGCGAAAAACACCTACGGTACGGGTTGCTTCTTGTTGATGAACACTGGACAAGAAAAAGTGACGTCACACAACGGCTTATTGACCACGCTAGCGTGTGGCCCACGCGGTGAACCGGCTTACGCTCTGGAAGGGGCTGTGTTTATGGGAGGCGCATCCATTCAATGGCTGCGTGATGAGCTGAAACTGATTTCCGATGCTCGCGACTCAGAATACTTCGCCACCAAAGTGGATACCTCCAATGGTGTGTACGTTGTGCCTGCGTTTACTGGTTTAGGTGCACCCTATTGGGATGCGTATGCGCGCGGCACGATTGTGGGTTTAACGCGTGGCGTGAACTCTAACCACATTATTCGCGCAACGCTGGAAAGTATTGCTTATCAAACGCGTGATGTGTTGGATGCGATGCAAGCGGACTCTGGCATTAAGCTTTCAGCACTGCGTGTCGATGGTGGTGCGGTTGCCAATAACTTCCTCATGCAGTTCCAAGCGGATGTATTGGATACCGAAGTGCATCGTCCGAAAGTCACGGAAGTCACCGCGTTAGGTGCGGCTTATCTAGCTGGTCTTGCTGTTGGTTTCTGGGATGGTTTGGAAGAGCTGCAGGGCAAAGCAGAAATTGATCGCAGTTTTGCGCCACATCATGATGAAGAAAAACGCCAACGCCGTTACAAAGGCTGGAAGCGTGCGGTGAAATGTGCTCAAGCATGGGCTGAGCTGCACAACGAAGAAGAGTAGAAGTCGCCTTCTTGATAAAAATAATGCCCGGATAAACCGGGCATTATTTTTTCGTCTGGGGGAATTAAGCCGCGCTCGAAGACGCGTCAGGCTTTTTTTCCTGCTGCATTTTCACCAAGAAGTAGACGTTTACACAGGCAATAAAGCCATTAGTCACGACCACTGGCCATGCATCAATCATTAATCCGTAGGCGGTGAATAGCGCACAACCAATAAAATTCAGTACACGCAGTCTTACGATGTCTTTCATCATTAGCGAAACCGCCACCATGATTGATGCTGCGTATCCTAAAATTTCAACCATACTCATTTCCATTATTTGACCCTCTATAAAGTGTGGACAGTGTCAGTGTCGTACCAATCTTCTCATCGTGAGAATAGTGAGGAAGCTCCATGCCTCGAATGGTTTCTTGATGAATTTGCCATGAGTTGAGTATGGCTAAAACACCAAGAAAAGATGCCGCTATATCGCTATTTTAGTCAAACTTGCGCTTGTCCGAGCATCCTGTTGAATCACTGTTCCCACTATAGCAATGGAAAATTTGTGATGAAAGGCTCGTAATTTTGTTCGGAGAAGGTTAGCGATTACGCAAACGTTTAATGTCGATCACGTTCGGTTTTTGCTCGGAATCATTGATAGATAACTTAACGCCGATGGGAGAGATTGGCTGGGGATCAAAATGATAGAGAGAAAAAGAAAACCCACCTTGCGGTGGGTCTTGAATCATTAGGCTTTTTTGCCTTGAGTCATCTGCTTATCGTGTTCAGTTAAGTCTTTGATACGACGGCTGAGGTCACGGCGCTCTTTAGAAATTTCCGCGCTCTTGATGATGTGGTCATCCACACGATCTTCGTAGTCAGACTTCATGTTTTTGATGATGCCGAGAATTTCTTCGTGGCTCATGTTTGGTTTGATGTAGTCCAACAGGTTAACCAGTAGTTCAACACGCTTGCGGTTATCACGAACTTTTTTCTCGTTATCATCGAGTTCGCGTTGAAGTTTATTTTTGCGACGAGCCAAGCTCACAATTTCAAATACGCTGTTCATAGGTTCCTTTTCCTACTTTTAATGCAACTGCGAAGATTAAAACACAACAATTCTTTTCATAACAGACTTAAGATCAATATGCGGCTTAACTTGGCCAATTTATCACCACTCAGTGTGTTGGCCGATTGTACATAGGAAAAAATGCACTATATCATTAGCGCCATTCATGAAGACATCTTGAGTAACCATGCGTAATTCTGAAATTTTGGTTCCCTTACCGCCGATGCACACTGAGCCTGATGCCGCTGCCATTAAGCTGCGTGAGGCTTACGTTGTCGCGCGTGAGCAACTCGAGTTGACCGAAATTGAGTTAAACCGCGCCAAAATCGTCATGATTGATGAAAATGGCAAGATAATTCGGTTGCCTCTATTAACCGAGCATTAAAATACCGACTTCGGGTTCGCCCGTTAGCAGAAGGAAAGCACGATGACGATTCAACTCTCCCCACTCGAAGCCCGCGTAATTGGCTGTTTGATTGAAAAAGAAGTTACCACGCCCGATCACTATCCATTGACGCTCAATAGCCTGACAACGGCTTGTAACCAAAAGAGCAATCGTGAGCCGGTGCTCTCTCTGAGTGAAGCGGAAGTGCAAGATACGGTGGAAGCTCTGATTGCTCGTCGCCTTGTGAGTGATGAAAGCAGCTTTAACAGCCGTACCAGTAAATATCAGCACCGTTTCTGCAATACGGAATTTGGCGATTTGAAGCTGAATGAACAAGAGCTTGGGCTAATTTGTTGCTTGCTTCTGCGTGGAGCGCAAACGCCGGGTGAACTGCGTACACGTACCAACCGTTTGTGTAATTTCAGTGACGTCAAAGAAACCGAAGCGGTACTCGAACGCTTAGCTAACCGATCTTCAGGTGCTTTAGTCGTCAAACTGCCGCGTGAACCCGGTAAGCGAGAATCTCGCTATCATCATCTGTTTTGCGGTGACATTGACATGAGTACCTTTGCGGCCAGTGCGGATATGGAAGGGGCTCCATCATCGTCACAACTGGCTGAACTGGAGCAGGAAGTTGCTGCTCTGCGTGAAGAAGTGGCAGAGTTACGTGCACTTATTGAGCTGCATTTAGGTTGATGGAAGCGTCTGATCTCATCTCTTCAGCTTGGTTTGTCTATCTGGTGCGTTGTGCCAATAACGCACTTTACTGTGGCATTACTACTAACATCGCGCGCCGCTTTGCTCAGCATCAGAAAGGATGCGGAGCAAAAGCTTTGCGAGGGAAAGGTCCACTCGAATTGGTGTGGACTTACCCCGTTGATGACAAAAGTACGGCACTCAAGTTGGAGTGCCGAATTAAAGCACTTTCGAAAGCACAAAAAGAAAAGCTGGTTGAAGGCTGCGCTCATATCGAACACTGCAACGTTATTTTCTGTTGATCCTGCCTGATTAGTGAACGCGATCACCTTGTTCGCTGGGAAAAAGTCATTCTTGTATTAACCTTGTTTATGGGGATCCCGAAAATAGGTTGGTAAAGGAATGAATAATCAAATAAAAAATACTTTAACTATGGTCATGGCTATGGCCATTCCATCAATCGCCATAGCAGACAACTTGGTGGTAGATGCTCGTGGTGCAGGTATGGGCAACACAGGCGTTTCCTCTGCTGATTATCTTCTCGCGCCTTATTATAACCCTGCACTAACCGCGGTTTATCGGAAGAAAGATTCCTTTGGTGTGCTACTGCCTAGCATAGGGCTAAGAGCTGAGGACACTGATGAATCTCTGACAACGTTAGATGATCTGCAAGATTCGATTGAACAATTTGAACGATTAGGAGCGGGTGCGGCAACCCAAGACAATATTGATCAGATGAACCGTTATCTCGATCAGTTATCGGATGACAAACCATTGGCAGTGACAGCGGGAATTGGCTTGGCAGTTGCGATGCCACTTAAAGCGGTGTCATTGAATTTTTTCACTCGCGGCTATGCGGAGGTGATCGCTAAAGCCAACGTGGCAGCTAAAACAGGTGATAGCGCCACAGATGTGCAAAATCGCTATCAAAACTCGGATGTGGATATTACGGCATTCAGTTACACCGAAGTTGGGGTTGCGATTGCAAAACAAGTTGTGCTCGGCGGACAAACGGTCGCGTTGGGGGTTACCCCCAAAGTGCAACAGTTGCGAACATATCAAGATAATGCCTCAATCAAATCTTTTGACTTAAATGATTACGATAAAAGTGAAGTGAAAGACAATGCCTTTAACTTTGATATTGGCGCAGTTTGGCTGCTCGAACAGTATCGACTAGGGATGGTGGTAAAAGATCTGTTTGCGAAAGACATTGAAACGCTAAATAAAAACAATACCTATAACTTGGATACTCAAATCACCGTGTCTGGTAGTTATGTCAGCGATTTCTTTGTTGCAGCATTGGATCTGGATTTAACCAAGCAGCGTCGGTTCAGTGGTGATAAAGATGATACTCAGTTTATCCGGATCGGGATTGAAGGGAATGCATGGAATTGGGCTCAGCTTCGGGCGGGCTATGAAGTGGATTTACAAAATTCGTTAGATGATTCTGTATCGCTCGGTTTTGGTATTAGTCCTGGAGATTTGGTTAATTTGGATCTCGCGGGTTCCTACGCTGGGAGCAATCAGTATGGTGTTTCGGCGAATCTGGCCTTTACCTTCTGATTATAAATTGTTGAATAAATGAGCATTTGCAGGCATGAGAAACCATTTTTCCCATGCCTGCTCTATGAATTGTTTCTATGATGCTTAATAATCAGTGGCAACCCTTTCCCCTTCAGGGCAAAAGAGTTCACCTTCTCTTTATTATGGGTACTGGCCTCGACTGGAACCGTAATTCATTGGTTGATCCTCATGAGGAAACTATGAAAAGAAAAATATTGCTGTCGCTGCTTTTAACAGCAACGCTCTTCACCACTGCCACTCAGGCGGATTCTTTAAAAGGTTATTGGCACTATGATGCTTTTCTGAAGCAATATCCCGAGCAGCAGCATTTGACTGAGCTGCTTTCGCAGGCCGTGCGTGACAAGCCAATGCCTCTTAAAAATAAGCGAGCAAACCCAGTGATTATCTCCGTGGTTTATCCCGGACAACAAATCTCAGACTATTGGGTACGCAACATTAAAGCGTTTGAAAAACGAATGGACGAACTCCGTATTCCTTACCAAATTAACCAAGTCTTCACTCGCCCTAATTTGGACACTCGTCAGCAAAGCCTCTCTCTGATGGAAGCGTTGAAAAACAAAAGTGATTATCTGATATTCACCTTAGATACGACACGTCACCGCAAGTTTATTGAGCACGTGCTCAATTCTTCTGATACTAAGCTGATTTTGCAGAATATCACAACGCCGGTGAAAGATTGGCAAGGCCGACAACCTATGATGTATATCGGGTTCGACCATGAAATTGGAGCATTGCAGCTGGCCAAGGAGTATCAGGCGATCGCACCTAAACAAAAGCCTTATTCCGTACTCTATTTCTCCGAAGGTTATATCAGTGAAGCGCGTGGAGATACGTTCATCCAGAAGATGAATGAAACCAATCAGTATCAGTTGGCTTCCTCGTATTACACGAAAGCAACGGAACAAAGTGGCTATGAAGCCACCTTAAACATAGTCAAGAATAATCCAGAGATTGGTTTTATTTACGCTTGCGCAACGGACATTGCTTTAGGTGCTGCGCAAGCTTTAAAAGAACTTGGGCGAGAGGACATCCTCCTGAATGGGTGGGGCGGGGGTTCTGCAGAACTTGATGCACTGGCTAAAGGTGAATTGGATTTGACGATCATGCGTATGAATGATGATACCGGTGTTGCCATGGCCGAAGCCATTAAATGGGATCTGGAAGGAAAAGCCGTACCCTTGGTCTATTCGGGTGATTTTGAAATTGTGACTCAACAAGACTCAGCTCAACATGTTGAAACACTGAAAGCTCGAGCTTTCCGTTATTCGGACCGTTAAGGGCAAAAGAGGATTTCGTGTTTGAACATTCGACCTAGTCAGATCAAGCATAAGCAACGTATCGCCTCCTTTATTACTCATGCTGTAGTTGCAACCATGGGGCTGTTGATCCTGAGCGTTTTGTTTCAAAGCTATCAGATCAGTAGCCGTTTGATGGCGCAGGAAGGGCAACGTACTTCAGTTCAAACATCGAGTTTAATCCAAAGTCTGTTCGACTTTCGGCTCGCCGCACTCAAAATTCATCAAGACAGTACGGCAAAAAATGCCAGTTTAACCAGTGCATTAGCAAGTCGACAATCAAATCAGCTCGATGAATTCTTCTCCAGTGTTGATGAGCTCGAGCTCTCCAATGCGCCAGATCTACGTTTTATCGCAAGCAATGATGAGATCCTATGGGATGATGGTAACGCGACATTTTATGGAATTTCCCCTGAAGAGCAGAAAAAACTGATCCGCAAGGTTGCCATCAGTGGCAACTGGCATCTGGTGCAAACCCCTAGTGAAGGGAAGCAGATTCACTTACTTGTTCGCCGTTCTTCATTGATTGAGCCAGGAACTGGGCAAGTGATGGGGTATCTTTATGTCGGGATAGTCCTAAACGACAACTTTGCTTTAGTCGAAACCATTCGCAGTGGCAGTAACTCAGACAATCTAGTATTAGCGGTGGATTCCACACCGCTGGCCTCAACGCTGAAAGGGAATGAACCGTATTCGCTAGAGAGTGTGTTGAACAGTGGTCATGATGCAATGAGTGACAGCTTTATTGTTGGAAAAACGTACTTAGATGTAGAAAGTGTTTCGACGTATCTGTGTGTCTACTCCATTCAAACCAATCAAAATGTGTTGACCCTGCGAGATAATTTTTATTTCTGGATCGCGTTTTCACTTTTGATGTTAGTGGGAGTGTCGATAGCTTCACGCTGGTGGCTGCAAAAACGGATTCAGTCTGAAATTGAAACGCTGATGAATTACACGTACAAATTGATGGATCTTGACACCAAAAGTGATTTTGAAGGTTCTAAGATCTATGAATTTGACTACTTTGGGCGCACTTTAGAGCAGTCATTCCGCCGTTTGGCGAACAAAGAAAAGCAGTTTGAAGATCTGTTTAATTTTGCCTTGTCCCCGACCATGCTTTGGAACACTGCTGGCCGTTTGATCCGCATGAACCCTTCGGCACAAATCCAATTTCTCCGAGAAGATTCACAGAACCACTTCTTGTTTGAAATTCTTGAAAAGCAATTGTTACCCATGATTACCTATGCTGCACAAGGTAAAAGTCCCAGTGAAGTGACAACCGAAGTGGATGGCCGAGTGTATCGCTGGAACTTGTCACCGATTAAGGTGGAAGGGCAGATCATTTCAATCATTACTCAAGGGCAGGATGTTACCTCGATTGCGGAAGCCGAGAAACAGAGCCAAGTCGCAAGGCGCGAAGCGGAAGAGTCGGCACGGGTTAGAGCTGAGTTTTTGGCTAAAATGAGCCACGAGCTACGTACACCACTCAATGGTGTGCTAGGGGTTTCTCAGTTGTTGAAACGTACACCGCTTACCGATGAGCAGCGTGAGCATGTCGCCGTTCTGTGTAGCAGTGGCGAACATTTGCTGGCAGTACTGAATGACATTTTAGATTTTTCTCGTTTAGAGCAAGGTAAATTCCGCATTCAAAAGAGCGAATTCCGGCTCAATGAATTGGTGTATGCCATCGACCGAATTTATCGCCCTCTGTGTAACGACAAAGGACTAGAGTTAGTCGTGGACTCAAACATCACCAGTGCAGTGTTAGTTCGCAGCGACCAAGTACGTATCAACCAGATACTGTTTAATCTACTGAACAATGCCATTAAGTTTACTCATCAAGGGTCCATCCGAGTCGTTCTTGAGCTGATAGAAGGCGATCCGTTAGCACAGCTCGTGATTCAGGTTGTGGATACGGGGATTGGGATCCGCGAACAAGATCTCACGGTGATTTTTGAGCCATTTGTGCAAGCCGAATCTACCACAACTCGTGAATATGGTGGCAGTGGCTTAGGGTTAGCGATTGTGCACAGCTTAGTCGAGATGTTGAGTGGGCAGCTGCATGTCAACTCGGAGTATGGGCGTGGTACACGATTTGAGATCCAGTTACCCATTGAATTGGTAGAGGCGGTGGCAGCTCCAAAGCAACTTGCGCCGCCACAAGAACCGTATCAGTTGTTTGATAAGCCGCTGCGTGTATTGCTGGTGGAAGATAACCACACCAACGCTTTTATTGCTCAAGCATTTTGCCGTAAATATGGTTTGGATGTCAGTTGGGTCACTGATGGTTTACAAGCGCTTGAAGAGCTCAAACAACATCGCTATGACTTAGTGTTAATGGATAACCAACTGCCTTATCTAGACGGTGTTGAAACCACGCACACGATAAAAAAAGTGCTGAATTTGCCGGTTGTCGTGTATGCCTGTACGGCTGATGGACTTGACGAAACGCGGCAAGCATTTTTCCATGCTGGCGCCGAGTTTGTTTTAGTTAAGCCTTTGAAAGAGCAAACCTTGCATCAAGCGCTAGAGCATTTCAAAAATCAGCACTTGAGCCAAGAGGAAGGTTTAGATGGAGCCAGCGAGAAAAGCTTGCTCTAACACCTGCTTTTTGAGCGTTTCTGTCAAAGTGATGGGCTGATCAAACTGAATACCGATGAGATGCCCATTGGATTGACGGCGAATATTAACGATCTGACTTTTGATTCGTTTGGGCAGAAATGGATCAAGTTCACTGTTGATTCGTACTTTGGAACCTTTGTTTAACTCATTTTCCCCATCAATAAACACCCCACAGCCTGAGATTGAAAAATCAATCAAAGTGCCAGAGTAGCTTCGGTTGTTTTCATTCAATTCGGCAGGAATTGCTATCTTATAGCGCTCATGGCTGCGAATTGCTTTGGTGGCAAAGTGTTTTGGTGGGCGCATAAAGAGCATGCAGAATGGCTTGGTGCTGGCTTGCAAAATGGAACTCTGAAAAGCCACTATGTGCCCTAATTCAGTATCACACATTCCTCGAAGCACGATATGGACATTCTTGAGTTTACGCATCACCAAAGCTTGATGCGCTTTGAGCGGCAAGTCCAAAATAATGTGCTGATCAATTTTGTGGCCAATCAGAGTGGTGTGAAAAGCATAAGAATCTTCTGGGCCAAATTGTATTTCAACCGACACTTTCATACCGGGTTTTAGGAGTAATGCCAGTTTGTTGAGATCTGTTGAACTAACCGTCATGCAAAGCTCTTAACATCTTCTAAATAATGGCAAAGTTATACACCTTAACAATGGGTGTTTGCTACTTTGTGAGCGGTATTCTTACACGAAGTTGACGGTAGATATGCGCCAAGTTGAGTTGTTTTTCTCAACTTGGCTAGAACAGTGAAAGGGGGGCCCAATTAAAATTGGAAGCGGACACCCATACCGATTTGAGGTCCCCAAACGCCGGCATTGCGGGTCTCTGCACTCAGTGAAAGTTGTTCAGTGGAGTGAAAACGGACACCTGCCATAAATACCGAATGATCTCCCAAACGACCGATACGTGCATGACCTTCAACTTGGTTCGTTAGCCACACGCGACCTCCAAGATTGAATTCGAGTTCAGTATCTCTTTCCCCACCCAACTCTTTTGGCATGCGGATGTTGTGTACCAACATTTGCCCATACACATCGGCAAATTGATTCACTGGACCATTAAAACCAATACCGCCCGCAATATCCCAATCACTATCCAGTTGAGAATCGATACGTGCAATAAAATGTGAATTATCGGTAAAGTAAGTGCTGAACTCTGCGCCGACAGACTCTGGGCTCATTGCGGTTCTGAATTCCACAAAGTTGTAATTGAAATTGTTGGCCAAAGCTGGAGTAGAAAGCACTGAACCGAGCAGAAAAGTAAGGTGCGTTTTGTTAAGCATAAAAACGTTGTCCGCAAGCAATCAAATAAGTGGCAAAGATACCGTAATAGTAAGCAAATTACAGGCCATTTATTTCTCTTCGTTGCTTATTGGGTGATTTTGCATCAGAAAAATTAATCTGAGGAGTGATGAAATAGAGGAAAAGCATTTGGAGAGGAAAAATAACAGCGATGCCAGAAGACATCGCTGTGTGAATAATTAGGCGGAGATATTACAGCAGTTCAATATGATCCACTTCAATTTCTGGTGTGCGGCCGTTTTCAAACTCACCGAATAGGCGCACTTTGGTCTCTGGCGTCAGGGTTGTGTTTAGGCGAATGTCATCATCCAGTTCAACCTGAATTTCGTTGCTACCATCAGAAAACATATAAGTATCCTTACGCAGTTGACGAACCAAGTTGCCTTCCACTACCACTTTTTTCTCCATAAAAGGGTTTGATGAGTCAAGCAGAGACTGCACTTTCACCACTTCTACAGGGCCTTGGAATTGCACACCGGTTTGTGCTTGGTTATCGCCAACAAATTTGATGTGCTGAGAATTGTCAGCAGCCATGGTTACTGCAGGAGCCAGAATCAGAGCAGAAGTCAGAGCGATAATAGTACGTTTCATGGTTTTTCCTTTTTAATTAATTTTTCTCTTAGCGAGAGTTGTTTGTTGTCTTGATGTGGCTATTAAACGCTATCGGATTTGAACGAATACTGAGGTGATGATTAATATTCGGTTCATTTTGTTGAGTGAGCTGTGTTCAGCACTTATTATGTCGCCAAATTCAGAGAGTTAAGTTGAAATGATTCCGACATCAAAAGCCTTAATGGTGCAAGGCACCACCTCAGATGCTGGCAAAAGTGTTTTGGTTGCGGGGCTGTGCCGTGTATTGGCGCGCCGAGGCATCAAGGTAGCCCCTTTTAAGCCGCAGAATATGGCGTTAAACAGCGCAGTAACCCCCGATGGTGGCGAGATTGGCCGCGCACAAGCCGTACAAGCACAGGCATGCGGTATTGCGCCAAGCGTGCACATGAATCCGGTATTGCTCAAACCCAATTCCGATACGGGCGCACAAGTGATTTTGCAAGGACGTGCGTTATCCAACATGGAAGCCAACGCTTATCACGACTATAAAAAAGTCGCGATGGATACCGTGATGGATTCCTTCCAGCGTCTGCAAAACGACTACGAAGCGATAATGATTGAAGGGGCGGGCAGCCCAGCCGAAATCAACTTACGTGCCAATGACATCGCCAATATGGGCTTTGCAGAAAAGGCTGATATTCCGGTGATCATCGTGGCGGATATTGATCGCGGCGGCGTGTTTGCCCACTTATACGGCACGTTGGCACTGCTTTCAGAGACCGAGCAGGCACGAGTGAAAGGCTTTGTGATTAACCGCTTCCGCGGTGACATTGCGCTGCTGCAATCTGGACTAGACTGGTTAGAGCAGAAAACGGGTAAGCCTGTGATTGGCGTGTTGCCTTATCTACACGGGTTTGATCTGGAAGCGGAGGATGCAATTTCGGCGCATCAAACACTTTCGGCGGATCATCAACTGCGTGTTGCGGTACCTGTGTTTACGCGAATCAGCAATCACACGGATTTTGACCTGCTGCGACTGAATCCCAATATCGATTTTCGTTATGTCGGGCAGGGTGAATCACTTTCGGGAGCGGATCTGATCATTCTCCCCGGTACTAAATCCACGCGAGCGGATCTCGCTTATTTACGCTCTCAAGGATGGGATAAAGAGATCCTCCGTCACATGCGCTTGGGTGGCAAAGTCATGGGGATTTGTGGCGGCTTTCAAATGCTTGGGAAATGGGTACATGACCCATTAGGTATTGAAGGGGAAGCGGGAAGTAGCGAAGGGCTGGGTCTATTTGCGATGGAAACGGAGCTCACCGCAGAAAAGCGTCTCACCAATGTGCAAGGCACTTTAATGCTAGATGGACAAGAAGTCATCGCTCAAGGTTATGAGATTCATGCTGGACGTTCGACTTGGGCTGAAGATCAAAAAAGTCCGATTTTGCTCAGTGATGGTAGCGTCGATGGGTTAGTCAGTGACTGCAATCAACTCTTTGGTACCTATTTACATGGTATTTTTGACCGCCCTGAAACCGCGCTGCGTGTTTGCCAATGGGCAGGCGCTGCCGAAATTGAACAGTATGACCACAGAGCAGTACAAGAGCGGGCGATTGACCGTATCGCAGATGCGATTGAAGAGCACCTAGACCTTAAACTCTTGTGGCCAGACTTATAAGGAAAATTCACATGTTCAAACGACTTTTGTTGCTGCTGTGTATCGCTTTTAACGTGCAGGTTGTGAGTGCAAAAGAGACGCTGCACATCTATGCGGCATCGTCGATGACCAATGCGGTCAATGCCTTGGCTGAAGCCTATCAACAGCAACATGATGTTAAATTGGTGACGGTGTACGGTGGTTCTTCCTCTTTGGCTCGCCAAATTGAAGCGGGCGCGCCAGCCGATCTGTTCATTTCCGCCAATGAAGAGTGGGCAAATTACTTGGTTGAGAAGTCTTTGGTCAAACCACAAAACGTCACAACGCTTGCGGCAAACCGTTTGGTCTTGATTCGTCCTTCTGCGCAACCTATTGAAGCATTTGATGTGCAAAATGTATCGGCATGGCAAGCGGCATTAGCAGACTCACGATTGGCGGTGGCACAAGTCGATGCCGTACCTGCGGGTATTTATGCCAAGCAAGCTTTGCAATATACCGGAGTGTGGTCGCCACTTGAATCACGCCTTGCGCAAACCAATAACGTGCGTTTAGCTCTGGCGTTGGTGGAACGTGGTGAATCGCCGCTTGGGATCGTCTACAAAACCGACGCGATGCTCAGTGACAAAGTCACGATCGTGACGACTTTCTCGGCGCAGTCACATCAAGCGATTCGTTATCCGCTAGCACAACTTAACGATAAAGCCGCAAGTGCTGAGTTGGTCGCGTATTTCCGTTCTGCCAAAGCACATAGCATCTTGCAAGGCTTTGGTTTTGACGTTGTCAGTGAGTAATAAGTTGTGTTGACCGATTACGAATGGGCTGCTTTAGTGCTGAGTTTGAAAGTGGCGGGTTACGCCACGTTATGGCTGCTGCCGATTGGTATAGTGCTCGCTTGGGTGTTGGCGCGAACCTCTTTTGTAGGGAAAGGATTGATTGATAGCTTAGTGCATCTGCCTCTGGTTTTGCCGCCGGTGGTGATTGGCTATTTATTGCTGATCAGCATGGGTCGGCAAGGCTTTATCGGCCAATGGCTTTATCAAGTGTTTGGGCTGAGTTTCAGCTTCAGTTGGCGTGGCGCGGTGCTGGCTTGTATGGTGATTGCGCTGCCTTTGATGGTGCGTTCGATTCGCTTAAGTCTGGAAAGCGTCGATCAAAAACTCGAACAAGCCGCCCGCACTTTAGGCGCATCACCGCTGCGAGTCTTTTTCACCATCACTTTGCCGTTAACTTTGCCGGGAATTTTGACTGGGGTGATGTTGGCTTTTGCGCGTAGCCTTGGCGAGTTTGGCGCCACCATCAGTTTTGTTTCTAACATCCCAGGGGAAACGCAAACCATCCCGCTGGCCATGTTCACCTTTTTAGAAACTCCGGGTTCGGAAATGGAAGCCGCGCGGCTGTGTGTGATCTCCATCGTTATTGCATTGGGTTCACTGTTTATTTCTGAATGGTTAAGTCGGCACATGAAGCATCGCCTAGGAGTGCAGTAATGAACGAGGTGATTTTACAAATCCAAAAGCAATTAGGGGAAACTCACCTCGATGTGGATTTACGACTGCCTGCATCAGGGATTTGTGCCATTTTTGGCCGTTCTGGAGCGGGGAAAACCTCGTTAATCAACCTGATCAGTGGATTAACCACGCCTGAGCACGGTGAAATTCACCTTGCCGGACGGACTCTGTTTAGTTCATCACAGCGCATTAACCTGCCAATTGAACGGCGCAAGATCGGTTATGTATTCCAAGATGCACGGCTTTTTCCGCACTACACGGTGCGTGGTAACCTCAATTACGGGGTGACTCAAGCTGATCCTGATTACTTTGCCAGCGTCACTCGCTTATTGGCATTAGAGCCGTTATTAGATCGTCACCCGCGCGATCTCTCCGGTGGAGAAAAGCAGCGTGTGGCGATTGGCCGCGCATTGCTGTCTAAACCCGATTTGTTGCTGATGGATGAACCGCTAGCTTCGCTTGATATACCACGCAAGAAAGAGGTGATGCCGTTTCTGGAAAACCTCGCGCAGCATTTTCAATTGCCGATCCTTTATGTCTCACACAGCATGCAGGAAATTTTGCGCTTGGCCGATCATCTGGTGGTGTTGGATCAGGGTAAAGTTTTGAGTTCGGGGCCGATTGAACAAGTCTGGTCATCCAAAGCGATGCGACCTTGGCAATCATTCAGTGAGCAAAGCACGCTGTTTTCCGCAACGGTGAGCAAACATCACCAAGAATACGGTTTGACTCAAGTTCGCTTGGCGGATGAGGTTCTACTTTGGGTACAGCAAGTGGATGCTGAAATCGGCAGCAGTGTGCGCATGCAAGTGCGTGCGAATGATGTGTCGATAGCGTTAGACAAACCCACCGCGAGCTCTATTCGAAATATTTTGCCTGCGCGCATTGTGGCGATTGAACACCAACAACCGAGCAAAAAAAGTGTTTCGCTGAAACTGGAATTGGCAACGAAATGCTATTTGTGGGCGGTGGTTACAGAATGGGCTCACGCGGAGTTGGCGCTAAAGGTGGGCATGTCAGTATTCGCGCAAATTAAAGGGGTCAGCGTGTCACAACGCGATGTGATCCTGACCCACTAATCTTTTTGTTCCTTAGCCTGACTGATTCTGGTATTGCTTCGCACAGGAAATGGGTTTTGCGCGCTGAGTGTTCAGCGCGCGAGCTTATGGTGTGCACGCGAAAAATGCCCTGCACAAAACGCCCCGACAATCGATAACTCACCGGCAAGACAGAGTGCGGCCGCCACTTCCGCTAAGGCTCTTGCGTGGCCTTGTCCCGCTAATCCCATTAAGGATAAACAAGCTTGTTGGCTGGGTAGACTAGTGCCGCCCCCAACCGTTCCTACCATCAAATTGGGTAACGTTACGCTGGCATACAGACCGCCTTTCGGGTGTATTTCCATGCGTGTCATCCCAATCGCGGATTCCGCGACACATGCGGCATCTTGTCCGCACGCAATGTAGAGTGCCGCTAGGGCATTCGCGTAATGCGCGTTGACTCCGATGGCGCCACTGAGCGCACCTCCCACCGTGGTCATTTGACCAAACTGCACCATTTTTTCTGGTGTGGTGTGCAGATATTTTTTGACTAACTCAGCGGATAGGTGAACTTCCGCGGTTACTTTCTTGCCACGCACACTGCGTAGCGTGTAGCTGTTGGCTTTTTTATCGCCGGAGAGGTTACCGTCCAAAAAGGCTTGATTCGGTGTGACCGGAGAGTGGCTCAAAATAAACTCAAATACCGCGTGCGTAGCGATGGTCACCATGTTCTGCCCACTCGCATCACCCGTGGTGTATTCAAACACCAGATAGACGTGATTGCCTTCGATGTTGACCTGAATATCTTTCAGTTTGCCGTGCGCGGTGGTGGATTGAGCGATCTCTTTCATCTGTTCAAACTGGCTGGTGACCCAACCGACAAACTCTCCGGCTTGCGCTAAAGAGAGAAAGGCAAAGACAGGCGTTCGAGTTACCCCTTCATTGATCAATAGCGCACTTGCTCCCCCTGCCGCGGTGATCAGCTGGCTACCGCGGTGGTATGAAGCAACCAACGCCGCTTCCGTGGTGGCAAGCGGCACCAGATAATCCCCTTGGGCATGGGAACCATTGACGCGCAGCGGCCCGGCAATTCCGACAGGTAACTTCACGGTACCAATGAAATACTCGATGTTTTTCTGGTAAGCCAGCATGGTCTGTTCGGTATGTTCATCGAGCAGTAACGCTTGAGCTTGGGGGGCATCCAGTTTTTGCCAGCGCTTCATGACTTGTTGTTCATTGAGTGCGGGGCTTGGTGTTAGGCGTAAATTTGGCCTGTGAAAGCGCGGAGCGAGTTGCTCAGTCAGCATATCGTTATCAAGAGTCGCCATATCCGGCGAATAAGGGGGCAGCAGAGCAAACTTAGGCATAACAGTTCTTGGTATTGAGTTTGCTGGGCATTGTAAAGCGAAAGAGGTGAATTTCAACGCGGGGATAAAAAAGCTTACAGTTTGTTTTAAACACGCACATCCAACATGGTGCCGAGCATGTCTTGATCGCGCTGAATGATGTTTGTACCAATGCGACTGTAGTGTGATGCCTGATTGAGAGCATTTAAGGCATCAATATGATCGGCATACTGTTTTTTGATTGCCGGAGGAGCGAGTTGCAGGCTTGGATCGACATTTTTGGTGCTCGATGATTCAACGGGGAGGCTAGATTGTTGAATGTCACGCGCGGCGTCCTCCATCATTTTGGAAGATTGCATGAGCATTGAAGAGCCATTGGGGACTGCTGATACGGGCATAGTGCTTACCTCACCTTTGTGCTTAAAGTTTAGCCGTACCGCTTGGGTTACTCAAGTTAAGAAAACAGGTGTGCAATCGCGTCCAGTTCTTCATCGGTCAGCAGAGAAGTTTCACCTTGGTGTAGTGAACGATCAATCTCTCCCTGTAAGGCGCGAAGTTGCTGCGGACTTAATTGGCTCAGCTGTGATTTCCAACGTTCAAATTGTTGATGATTCATTGCGTGTTCCGGTAGTAACAAAAATAGGTCGTTGTTCAGATGTTTTCGACAATCGGTGCTCATCATCCTGCTCCGCTCTATGTCGCCGTGTTGTAATACGCAAAAATTAACGCTGTGCTGGTGGATTTTTGTCCGAAAAGTGTCAGTGTTTTCAAAAGATGTGGTGATATACCTTTCCTACCTGAAGCGGCAGCGGGGGGGCTACGTTCGTTCACTTCAAGCACATATTCTGACTATGTGATTGGGGGATGCAACCACTTGCCATCCATCTGCAGTTGAACCTAGTCAGAGGTTTGGGGTGGGAACTACCACTTTTTGGTGGGGTAATCTTGCAGGTTCACGTTCTCTCTACAACACTTGATTGAAACAGAACTGTAGTGAGGTAATGGGGATGCAAGGGATTATTTATACCGTACTTTCCGATATGGTGATTGAGAAGTTTGGAGTGCTGTTTTGGGATGAGATGTTACAAGAACTCAATCCTAGCTCACACGGTGTATATACCACAGGGCAGCAATACAATGACGATGAACTGTTGTCTATGGTTGCCTACTTAAGTGAAAAAGCACAAATTCCCGTCCCCGATTTAGTCCGAGCTTATGGCGAATATTTATTTACTCATCTTTTCAATAGCTTGCCGGAAAACTATCCACACAAAAGCGATCTCAAAACCTTTTTGCTTTCGGTGGATAAAGTGATTCACAAGGAAGTAAAGCGGTTGTATCCCGATGCTTACCTACCACAATTCGAGAACAAAGTGACCGGAAACACTTTGACCATGAATTACTACTCGAAGCGAAAACTCTGTGCTGCAGCGGAAGGGTTAATCTTGGGTGCGGCGAAGCGCTTTAATCAGCCAGTAAAAGTATCTCAGCCTACTTGCATGCATTGCGGAGCTGAACACTGTGAAATTGTGGTGGAATTTTTGTCGTTATGAGTGCTGAAGAGCAATACCAACGTATTTATGAGCGTGAACGTAAAGCACGTCTGCTTGCCGAGAAACTGCTTGAGGAAAAAAGCCGTGCTTTGTACGACAAGGTGCTGGAATTAGAGTCGACTCTAGAGCAACTCAA
Source organism: Vibrio mimicus (assembly GCF_019048845.1). Taxonomy (NCBI): domain Bacteria; kingdom Pseudomonadati; phylum Pseudomonadota; class Gammaproteobacteria; order Vibrionales; family Vibrionaceae; genus Vibrio; species Vibrio mimicus. The sequence goes on along the minus strand of NZ_CP077425.1, from coordinate 277,546 downwards.
TGGGGCTCAAGCTCAGCTGTTGCAGTCGGAAAAAATGGCTTCAGTGGGCCAATTGGCTGCCGGAGTGGCACATGAAATCAATAATCCGATTGGTTTTTGCCTGAGCAATTTAAATACGCTGCGTAATTACACGATGACTTTTTCCCAATTAGCCGAGTTGGTAGAACAATTTGAGCCAAGTTTGAGAGGTGGTGATTTTTACCAAGCCTATACTCGTTTTGCTCAACAGCAAGACTTAGCATTTGTCCGCGATGATGTGTTGGGGTTGGTTGAGGAAAGTGCCAGTGGGTTAAACCGGGTCAAAGATATCGTGACGAGCTTGCAAAGTGTCTCTCACAGCAGTGATGGTCGCTTTGTTGATTGTAATCTCAATGAGTGTATTGAGTCTGCGTTGCGGATTGTCTGGAATCAGTTCAAATACACTATGATGGTTGAGCGGCAATTGGATGACAATCTACCGAATATCAAAGGAATTACTGCCGAGCTGCAACAAGTGTTGATGAATATGTTTATTAATGCTTCCCACGCTTGTGATGTTCATGGAGAGTTGAACATCATCACCGATTGTGTTCTTGATAAAGGCAAAACTTGGGTGCGGGTGAGAATTGCGGATAATGGGCACGGCATTTCGCCAGAACATCTTGCAAAAGTGTTTGATCCCTTTTTTACCACTAAGCCTGTTGGAGTAGGAACTGGGCTAGGTTTGTCGATCGCATTTGGTATTGTTGAGAAGCATCAAGGAAAAATTTCGGTGACCTCTGAGATTGGGCGAGGAACGACGTTTACATTATTGTTTCCTGCTGTATTCAATTAACCGAGTTATGAAGAGTGGTTCCACTTCTTACTTGAAGCTACTGTTTTGGTTAGGTTCATTCACCCCAATAACATAGTTTATCTATGCTCATTAGGATGAACTCACTTGCTGTCTACCTGCAATTCCAAATAGTGTCGGTCTATTAAAAATCTATTTATCGGAATGAGGATCCACTTTGAGCGCAAACTTGCTCGCGAGAGAGTGCAACTCTGGCAACATGCGGTAAATCAAGTGCAACTGCTGAAGCACCATTCGTGCAGAACTGTCATCATCTTCACGCCATTCGGCGAGCCGTTTTTCGATTCCTGAGCTGGCAATACTTTGGGTATCACACTCTTCACACTGGTTGAACAGCTGTTGATACAGCAAATCAAGGTGTTGATGGATGGCTCTGTGTGAGTCCAGCACCAATTGATGCACCGTTTCATCATCCAGTCGGGTGCGATGTGCACCCAGTGCAGAAATGTAACTGAGTAGGGCGTGATTAAGGGTTAAGAAACGAAAACTTTCATCGGTTGCCGCGCGATAACGCCCCGGCTCAGCAAGCATATTGGTTACGGCGGTAGAAAGTGCCGCATCTTGGTTATGAGCCTGACGCCGAGCAATTCGGTAACTCAAGCTGTCTTTCTTGCCAATCCGATACTGGCCAATGATCTGCGCGAGGTACTGCTTATTGGCTTCTATCGCCTCGGCCATGACTTTGTGCAGGCATTTCGATTGCCAGTCGGGCAAAATCCACATCACAGCCGCAACGGCTAATGCACAACCAATCAAGGTATCAGCTAACCTTGGTAGCACAACGGCATAGCCTTCCCCGAGTTGGTTAAAACAAAACAGCACCAATAAGGTAATAAAGCCCGTGGCATAGCCGTAATTGTTCAAGCGAAAGGCAAAGAACATCACTCCAGAAAGCACAATAAAGACGAGTTGGCTTTCCTGTGACGGAAAGAAAGTCAGTAACGGAACACCGACGAGCAAGCCGACTAAAGTACCGATGATCCGCGCGGTTAGCTTTTGTTTGGTGGCCGCATAATTGGGTTGGCAAACAAAGAGTGTCGTGAGCAAAATCCAGTAGCCCCGTTCGATGCCTAGCCCTTGAATGATCCCATAACCTGCAGTGAGGGTGATCGACATCCGTAGCGCATGACGAAACAGTAATGAGTCCCTAGTGAGGTTGGCGCGAATACGTTGCCACATGCTTCTTAACGTATGAGCTTCAGTATCATCCAAGACCCCTTCATCTGGCTTGGCTACATCTGGGTTACTGACGTTATTGAGCTGTTTTTCTACCGTGGCGAGGTTATTGAACAGATACCCTAATTGGCCGAGTAAACTTTTCCAATCACGGCGATCTTGTTGACGTAAGTAACTGAGCGACAGTTGTAGCTCATCAAGCGCGACAATGGATCCAGAATTATGTTGATAACTGTGGCCCAAACGAATTGATTGGGCGATATCGCGACACGCTTTGGCTTGGGTTTCCAGCAGATATTTAAAGCGAAATAGAATATCTGAACGGCCAAAATGATCGGCCAGTTCTTGGTAGCGGTAATGGCTGGAACTCACGCGCTCATGAATATCTTGCGCCAGAAAATAGATGTTTAAAAAACGGTCACTGGCGCTATCCACATGGCCACGTTTTGAACGTGTCAAAAAGGTTGCTTTACACAGGTTAAGTGCATTCACTGTTGCCGCGTTGAGGTTGGCTTCTGTAATCCGGTATGGCTGCGGAACCATGTTCGAGCTTGGGTGAAATAATGTCGACTTGGCTTCCAAGTAATTGGCCAATTGTAAAAATACGTTAGCGAGGTTCTGCTGTACCGGCTGCATTGGCCAGAACGCGTGCCAAATCATCGACATCAGGTAGTACCACGCACTACCACTGAGTAGCAGCAAAGGTTGGAACCAAATGTTGGTGCTTTGATGTGCTCCAAGCATGGTGTAGATCGCAATCAGCAGCGAAGCAAAAGCGATGCTGGCGTAGCGAGAACCCATTGCGCCAAGCATAATGAACCCAAAGGTTGAACAGAATAAACCTAGTGCAAACAGCCAAGGAGTACGAAACAGAATCTCAATAGAGAATGCCGCAATCGCAAAACAGATCAGCGTCAGGGTGATGGATTTCAAACGACCAGAGAAACGATCATCTCGTTCGGCAAGTGCAGCCGCAATTACCCCAAGTATCAGAGGCGTGATCCACGTATTGAGCTGATAATGCCAAGTCGGGATCACTACACCCAGCAGTGTCAGCAGAATTAACACACTGTAATTAACGGTTTTATTAGCCCAATATAGGCGCAGTTGATTGATTTTTGGCACAGTGCAGCACGTAAGTCAGTAGAGAAAGTGGGGAGTTTAGCAGATTGAGGCAATAAGATTCTGATCAAAATAAAGAAATCACCTTTTCCTCGTGCTGGTTGAATACGCATTAATCATTAAGAATATTGACATTATCTTTTCATCGGCATGATTGATTGAGTTATCATTGTCAGCAACTTTGTTAGTGGGCTTTTACCAATGCAGCTGAACGCAAATAAGACTGCACAGTTTTTTATTGCCAATGAATATTACCAAGTCCAACTTGAAAAAGAGTGGCTGGTTCTGACTTCGCTCAGTAGCGAAGAACGTATTCCATTTCATATTTGGAATGGGGAAGTGCAGATCCGCAGAGGGCTAATCTGGGGGACTTTGCAAATCTTTGCCGATCCAGAAGAGGGAATACAGCGCAGCTGGTTGGTGCAAGGACTGCCTTGGCCGGAATGTCGTCACTTTGCTCATCAATTGGTCGCTCATTATCAGGCTTGGCACAATCGTCAGTGTGAGCAACTCAGTTTGTATTTTCCACGTTGGCAGCAAGAGCTGTCCAGTTTAAAACGTCTGCCATCATTTTTATCTCATTCTTCCATCGAAGCGTGGGTTGCGCAGGTCTATGCCGATTTAAAACGGATGGATATGACCTTGCATGAAGCGCAAAAACATCTCCCCACGGTATTTGATAGCTTATTGCCCTGGCTTTTAGATACCTCCGAAACCTTGTATGAACGCAATTGTGCTTGGTTAGAGGTAGAACGCGCAAATTGGACGGTGCTGTTTTCTCAGTGTGAATCTTCGCCACTTAACCTCTCTCAGCAGTATGCAGTGCTGCTCAACGACGATCATAACTTGGTACTCGCGGGAGCAGGTTCAGGCAAAACAAGCGTGTTAACTGCTCGCGTTGCTTACTTGCTGCAAAGTCACTTGGCTAAACCTGAGCAAATTTTGATGGTGGCTTTCGCGCGCGATGCCGCCCAAGAAATGGCCGAACGTCTCAAGAACAAAATCGGTTTAGAAGCGGAGCGCTTACACGTCAACACCTTCCATCAGTTAGGGCTACGGATCCTCAATCGGGTGGAAGGGAAAACCGTAATGATGTCGCCACTGGCTAATGACAGTAAGCTCAAACAAGCCTGGTGTATTGATTGGTTAAAGCGTCATTGGATGACTCCCACGAATTTCAAACGTTGGCAAAAACATCTCGCCAAATGGCCGATCGCTTATCTGGCGGGGGATGACGAGCTCGGTAGCCACGTAGAAAACCCTAAATTGATTGCATGGCTAGAGAAGCAGCTTGATCAATTGGCACAACTTGGATTGAGTAAGAAAGAGTTGCAGGAGCGCTTGGTTGATTACGATGACTTCCCGCGCTTAAACAGCGAGTTGTCTTTATGCTGGCCGTGCTACCAAGCGTGGCAGCAGATGCTGAAAGAGCAAAATCACATCGATTTTAACATCATGATCACCCGAGCCACGGAGTACGTCGAAAAAGGCAAATTCCGCTCGCCGTGGAAATTTATTATGGTCGATGAGTATCAAGACATCTCGCCGCAGCGTTTACGCTTGCTACAAGCGCTGTGTGAGCAAAACCAAGGCCAGTGTAATCTGTTTGCGGTCGGCGATGATTGGCAATCCATCTACCAATTTGCCGGTTCGGATGTGGATTTGACCACCGGTTTTGCGTCGCGTTTTCCACGCTCGACAGTGCACCATCTGGATACGACTTACCGTTTTAATGATCAGATTGGTGCGGTCGCTAACCGTTTTATTCAGCAAAACCCGAATCAGTTACCGAAAACGCTGAATAGTTTCAAAACGCAAAAGCAAAAATCAGTCGTATTGGCATCGAATAACTCGGTTGAAAAAATATTGGATGAAATCAATCGCTCCACCAATAAGCTGAAAACCGTACTGCTGCTTGGTCGGAATCATTACCATAAACCTGAGTTACTGAAAGATTGGCAAAATCGTTATCTCTCTCTCAAGCTCGATTTTATGACTTGCCATGCCAGCAAAGGCAAAGAAGCGGATTTTGTGATTATTTTGTCGGTTGATGATGGTCAATTTCCTGCCCGAGTAAAAGCGTTACATCTGGATAGCGCATTGAGCCAAGGTGACGATGATTTTGCTTATGCGGAAGAGCGGCGTTTATTTTATGTGGCACTCACCCGCGCTAAAGAGAAAGTGTGGGTGACCTACAACGGCAATGGCTCTAGTTTTGTTCAAGAGCTCCTGAATGATGACTATCCGGTTGTTAAGCAAAAATAGAATTTGGAATAATTTTAAATGAAGAGAAAAGGCGAGCTAAGCTCGCCTTTTTCAATTAAGACTGTTCACTATTTTGTGAAGATGTTTTATGCCCGATCAGCATTCCATGCACATAAGGATGCCCAGTAAATTTAGACATAATAATGACCGCTGACACATGGACGGCAACGGCAGCCATGGTCAGATTAGCTAAGGTTTCATGCACCTCTTTAATCCAGTCTTCACCCCAAAACAGATCCCACTCACTCATCCAACCCGATAAACCGGTGGCGAGCAGTAAAAACCACATTGCCCAAATCATAATCGCACCAGCAGGGTTATGCCCAGTGTGGTTATCTTGTTTGGTTCGCACCACTTCTTTAATGTGCTCAATGGCTTTGGGAATGGATGGCGTAAAAGCCGTTAGCCGAGCAGGGGAGTGAGTGATTACCCCCCAGCCTAAACGCAGGATAATGGCTCCCATAACCACATAGCCAACCCATTCGTGTAAATCACTGCCCTCTTCAATTGCAAAAAAATTAGCCAAGAAAAGGGCGGCAACCAACCAATGCGTTACTCGAACAAAAAGATCCCATGTGTATGGTTTAGCCATCTTTTTCCTCTTTTACTTTCTCCATATTGGTTGGGTTGAAATAGATTTCGACTCGTTTACCCTCTTGGTCGTGACCATACAATTCATAGCAACTGGTTTTGGTGATTTTGAACACTTTAATCTTATAGCCCATATCTTCTACTTGTTGCTGAGCTTGTTCAAAAGGAATCCAACTGCTTTCGGATTCTGTTGTACAAGTCGGGTCAGCGAATGCTGCCGCAGAAAATAAGCCAAGAGAAGTAATAGCGAACAGACGAGAAATTTTGAGTAGTGACATAATGCGCTCCTTTACGTTATGCATTGATCTCATCCTACCGATTCAAGCTTAATGAATACTTAAGAGAATAGTTAGAGGAGGTTCAGAATTGAACTCAGTAAGCGTAGCGCAATAAAAAAGGTTTGCTTGAGCAAACCTTTAAATCAACATGAGGGAATATTTACAGTAGGATCCACGTCCAAGTAAAGGCGGCAAAACAGAGCGAAACAAAAACCGCAGCAGAGCCAATATCTTTAGCTCGCCCGCTTAACTCGTGGTGCTCTGAGCCGACACGGTCAACCACTGCCTCAACGGCTGAATTGAGCAATTCTGTAATAACAATCAGCACTAAGCATCCCACCAGTAATACTTGCTCTACTTGGGTTACAGGCAGAAAAAAAGTCAAAATTGTGAGTGGTAACGTTAAGGCGACTTCTTGGCGGAATGCAGCTTCATTCTTCCAAGCAGCAGCAAATCCCTTCATTGAATATCCGGTCGCATAAACTATTCGAGCAAGACCAGTACGAGAGTGTTTCATAGTTCGTTTGCATGTTGTGTTGGTTTTTAATGGTTATGAATTATAGAGATTTACAGCGAGCTGACAACCAATTAACCCTATTTTCAATCAAGTTTTTTGTTCTTAAGTGTTTGTTAAGTCTTTGTTGCAATTCTAACTGTGTAAGGTGATCAATACCTATTAAGTACGAATCTTTAGTATTGTCACTAAGGTTGTTGAATTATTTGATGAGTGGCGTAATTAGCTTTAATAGATGGCATGGAATCTGCTTGAGATAAATAATAACTACGTTATTGTCGTCACTAATCACAAATTGTTACTTAATTTGGTAGTGAAATCGAAAATTTACTAGCAATAATGAATTAGAAAAACATGTAGAAATTAAGTTTGCATTTCAAAAAATAGAAATTTTTATAATGAATGGAATGGACATTATTTAATTTAAAAATAATAGGGATTGTGCTATGAAGTTTCGTCTTTTATTGGCTGCGACTATGATCAGCGTTGCTGCACCAATGGCTCATGCGGCAAAAAGTAAATTAGAAACGTATGGGGATATCGCACAGTATGGGATTCCTCTTACTGCAGGATTAATTACGGCTATTCATATGGATGGCGAAGGCATGATGCAATTGGCCGAAGGTGCATTTTGGACGGCTGCGACAACTGAACTTCTCAAAGTCTCTATTGATGCTCAACGTCCTAATGGTGGTTCGCAAAGTTTTCCCTCTGGACATACTTCAGCCGCCAGTCAAGGCGCGGCTTATTTACAGTTTCGTTATGGCTCTGCTTATGGTATTCCCGCTTATGCAGCAGCGGCGTTGGTAGGATATTCCCGTGTTGATGCGAACAAACATTATTGGCGAGATGTTGCCGCAGGCATGGCATTAGCCACTGGTATTCAATATGCGATCACCGTAGGGGGTATTTCGGCGACGAATTTAGTTCTTGTTCCGTATTTTGATGGAGACGTAACCGGAATTTATGCAAGCTTATCATTTTAAAACATCAAATTATTTTGCCTGATGATAGATACTGAAAGGGATGTTATTCTATGCACCGCAGGCCCTACTTGAACCAGCAGCGGTGTTGGCTACGCTTGTCCATCTCAATCACATAGTGTTTCTATGTTCATGGGGATTTACTCACTGGCCACCTGTCTGGAACTCCAAGTCGTTTGGGTACATATGAATTGCTGATGATTTTTAGGCTGAAATGAATGACTAAAGCGCTTTTGCTCGTTGATGTTCAAAATGATTTTTCTCCCTCAGGAGCCTTACCCGTTCCTGAAGGGGACAAGATTGTACCGGTGATCAACCGGTTGCTTCCTCTGTTTGAACATGTGATTGCCACCAAAGACTGGCACCCAGCAACGCATGCTAGCTTTGCATCAGTGCAGGGTAAAGCGTTGGGAGAGGTGATAGACCTTTTTGGTATTCCACAAGTGATGTGGCCAGATCACTGCGTGCAAGATACGCAGGGGGCGGAATTCATCACAGGGCTGGATGTATCGCGCATTACGCATATTGTTGTCAAAGGTACTCACTCCGAAGTGGATAGCTACAGTGGTTTCTTCGATAACCAACGATTTCACGCAACAGGTCTAGCGGAATATCTGAGTAGTCATGGGATTTCGGATTTGTATATCGCTGGATTGGCAACCGATTACTGTGTGAAATTTACGGCTTTGGATGCGCGTTCACTTTATTTCAATACTTGGGTGATTCAGGATGCGTGCCGCGGTGTTGAGCTTAACGCTGGGGATTGTGACAAAGCGTGGCAAGAGATGCAGGCAGCCGGTTGCCTGCTAACGACTTCGCAGCAATTGTTTAACGGCGAAATATAAATCCCCCCACGCTTAAATGGCTATCTTTCCTTAAAATAGGATCGATAGCCATCACGGATTTCCGAAGCTGGTTTAAGTGCGTTCTGCTAGGTACGCTTGGTAATCTGGGATCTCAATATCGACTTCTTGTTCCATTAACGCAGAGGTAAATAGGAATTTGGCACTGGCGCGGTTGGTGGCTACTGGAATATTCCACACACTGGCGATACGCAGCAGGGCTTTTACATCAGGGTCGTGTGGCACGGCGTTGAGCGGATCCCAAAAGAAAACTAGCACATCAATTTTTCCTTCTGAAATTAATGCTCCCAGTTGTTGATCTCCGCCCATCGGACCGCTGATCATACTTTTGATGGCAAGACCCGTTTCTTTGCTCAGCATATGACCCGTTGTACCTGTTGCGTACAGAAAATGGCGCTGCAATTTTTCTTTGTTTTCTTGTACCCAACGCAGCAGTTCACCTTTGCAGTTATCGTGAGCCACAAGAGCAACGTGCTTATGTGCTGCCATGGTGCGTGTCGTTTTTTTCATTGGTACATTTCCTAGTGTTTTTTGATTAGATGCTTGATAACCAAAAATCTGCGTTTATTCAACCGCTTTTACCTGAAATACCGGCCTGTACTCGGATGGAGATAACGAATCTGCAATGATTTTTTTCTCTAAGCGAGTTGGGGTTAACGCTTCAATTTTTGGGGCTTGCTGTTTAGCGTATGGTTTGTTGCGTAAAAAAGCGGCGGCTTGGCGTACGGAAAGTCGCCCTTGTTCAACCATTTGATCAGTTGGGGCGAATTCAACGCGCCCACGCAGTAAGCCGCGATAAACGCCATGACTCAAATAAGTTGCGATAAGGCCGATTTGCTCGCTTTTGTTGAGTGTACGCAGCTCACTGATTGCTGCTTCTATCGCGACAGCGCTACCAACCAGATAACGAACATTTGGCACTTCCAACACTTGTTGGATTAAGTTTCGCTGCAGTTCTTTATCATTATCTGCCCATAAGGTTTCAGTAATTCGTACATCACTGTCACGAATGGCATCTTGCAGTCCTTGTAATACGGGCTTTGTCCCACCGCTAGAGGCTGGGCCTGGTAGCACAACGATATTGACTTCGCCGCTACCTTTTGGGTGTTTGCCTGCGAGGTATTCTCCGGCGTAAAACCCCATCCAGTACCAATCGACACCGACTTCGCCTTTCAAATGCTCTTGTTGTTTTTCATCCAACAAGAGTTGATTCACCGTAGCAAATACGGGGACAGAGCGGCTGTATTGTGCTAAATCGTGCTGATATAGCTGCGGTGCAACTGTGCCGAGTAAAATCGCGTCAGCCCCCCAACGGACACATAACGCAATCTGCTGTTGTTGTTTGTCATGGTTGGGATAGCCGCCAGCTTCCATGACGCGTAAATTGATATTGAGCTTACGTGCCTCCTCCACCATGCCATAATTGACCGACAACCAGTATGAGTCTTTAAGATGAGGATAGAGCGCACACAGTTTTTCTGCTGCGCTCACAGGCAGTGCGGAGAGCAGCAAAAGTGCAGAAATCAAAGAAAATGAGTGCAAGCGCAGGTTTAACATGAGGTTATTCATTGGCGAACAGGAGTAAACACTGCACAATATAGCCCAATCTGTCACGCAGAAGAAGTCAACAAGAAGGTTTTCCCCATGCGTCTCGCTAAAGCCAGTATTGGTCGCAAGCTCTTATTCTCTTTCAGCGCGATGGCGTTGCTGGTGCTTCTCTCTGCACTGATTGGTGTTTTGGGATTTTCTCTGGTCGCCAAAACCGAGCGCGATGTGGTGAATAATGCTATCCCTTCGATGATTGAAGCTCGCCAAGTGGCGGAGCTCAGTCATCAGATCATCGCCACTGCACAAACACTTTCGAGCGCTAAGAGTGAGCAGGAGCACCAAGAAACAGGGCAAAAAGTATTTACTCAATTAGAAACCTTACTAGCCCATATTCAACAATTGGGTGAGGAGGCTTTTGATAGCGTGTTGTTGGATAGACTGGAGCAGGATGTACAGCACGTAATTGATACCCTTGCCCAGCTAGGGCGGCGAGTAGAGCATCGTCTTTTTCTAGAAACGCAATTGGCGGTTAGTGTTAAAGAAATGCGTAAACTGGCGCAAGAGCTGGAGCAATTAACCCGTACTCAGGTGCTCAATACCAGTACCATTGCCGTAGCGAACGTCACTCATATTTATGATCTGTTGAAAAAACAGCAGCAAGATCAGGTTTATCAAGCCTTAGATAATTTGGTTGAAGTGGACTTGGATCTGGCAGAACGTTTACACGAACTGCATCTATTGGCATTTAAGGTGCTTAACGAGATTGAAGAGACGCAAACGGTCACTGATTTGGAGCGCATTCTCGCCTTAGATACCGAATTTTCCGAAAACTTGAGCATTATGCAGCGCCGGGTGCAAGCAGTCGAAGATCCGACTCGTTCCAAACAGATGGCAGGTTTGCTTCGTGAGTTGGAAAAACGCCGCCTTGTGTTTGAGTTACTTAAACAACGTTATGACAACGAACAAGCCGCGCAGCAATTATTGCAAGACAGTTTGACTCAGTTTGCCAGCCTCAATAAAACCGTTAACCAACTGGTCGATGCTTCAAACCAAGTCACCACTGATGCGGTGGGTAAGCTCTCTAGTTCGCTGTACTATGCTCAGCTTATTTTGACCATATTAGGTTTACTCGGCTTAGTGATAGTCGTGTGGATCGTCTGGAAAGTAGTGTACCGCTCGGTCATTCAACGATTGGATAAACACACGGCCGCGTTGCTCTCTGTGGCCAAAGGGCAGCTCGAAGTCGAAGTCTCAACCCAAGGTAAAGACGAATTGGCGGAAATGGGACAGGCGATCGCCCATGCGCGCGATACCGCGAAAGCGCTTAAGGTGGTGGCTGAAAGCGAAGTGAGAGCGAAGCGTGAGCTGCAACAGCACAAAGAGCATTTGGAAGAGTTAGTGGATCAACGAACTCACCAATTGAGTGACATGAACCATAAGCTCAACCAAGAGGTGCTCAATCACGCCAAAGCGCGTTACCAAGCTGAGCAAGCAAGCCGTGCTAAATCAGCCTTCTTGGCAACCATGAGCCATGAAATTCGTACCCCAATGAATGGCGTATTGGGGACGGCGCGTCTACTGCAAGAGACGTCCCTCACTTCGACTCAACAGCACTATGTGCAAGTGATTAACCGTAGCGGACGTTCATTGTTGGCGATCCTTAATGATGTGCTCGATTACTCCAAAATCGAAGCGGGGCATCTGGAAATCCATCAAACCCATTTTGACTTGTATCGATTAGTGCGTGAAACCCATGAACTGATGCAAAGTCGTGCTTTGGAGAAAGGCATCAAACTGCGATATCAATTTGCAGATGGGGTAACTCAATTCTGGCAAGGGGATGAAATCCGTATCGGACAAGTGCTGAATAACTTGGTAGGGAACGGAATTAAATTTACTGAGCAAGGAGAGGTGTGCATCCAAATTTGTCAAGATCCAGCAGGGCAAGGCATCCGCTTTGAGGTACAAGATTCAGGTATTGGGATTGCACAGGAGGAGCAAGCCTCACTGTTTGATGCCTTTACCCAAGCTGAAGCTGGTCGCCGCAAACAAGGTGGAACTGGCTTAGGTCTGGCGATCAGCCGAAAACTGGTGCAAGCGATGGGCGGAGAGCTGCTGTTGTCATCGGAACAGGGGCAAGGGAGTTGCTTTAGCTTCACGCTGCCTTTGCTCGCCGGTCAGCCAGTGGAAACGCCAGCAATGACGGTTGATGATGTTCCTGTTGCTCATGTTTTAGTGGTGGAAGACAACGAGGTTAACTGTTTGGTGGTGCAAGGATTTTTAACCAGTTTAGGCCATCAAGTGACTCTGGCGAAAAGTGTGCAGGAGGCGAAGCTTTGTTTTCAACAGCAAAGATTTGATATTGCACTGCTCGATATTAATTTGCCCGATGGCAACGGTGTGGATTTACTCCGAGATTTGCGGCAAATGGAAGACAGCACACTTGGTTCGGTGATCCCATTTATTGCGGTATCTGCCCATGTGTTTAATGAAGAGGTCGCCAGCTATCTTGCCGCAGGTTTTGATGGGTTTTTGGCAAAACCATTGGTGAAAGAGCAGTTGGCAGCCATGCTTCGTCAACAACTGGTCGGACACGGTGAAACCTTGATGTCGTCAGCGGCGGCATTGAGTCCCACTTTTGTGGAAGAGCATGAAGAGGGAGCGGAAGTATTGGATGTGGTGAAGTTTGGGCAAGACCTGCAGATCTTAGGCTTGCAAACTATGCGCGAAATTGTCGGGTATTTTGAACAAGGTTGCGATGAGTTTCTTGCTATTTGTAACGCACAAAGTGACAACGATGCAGTGATTAAAAACCAAGCCCATAAGTTAAAAGGTTCCGCGGGATCATTATGGTTGACGGAGTTATATCAGCTTTGCCAACAGATAGAGAAATCGGCATCACCAGCACAAGCGTATGGTAGGAGCGAGATTCGCGAAGTGATGGAACAAGCCAAGCAATGTCTACGCCAAACACTTGAACAAGCCGCCGGCGAACAATAAAAAAAGACCTGCGACAAGCGCAGGCCAAATCCCTATGTGGAGCATTTGGGAGAGTATGATTACAAAGTTTTGGGGGATATAAGTGACGCGAAACCCTACTTTCCGCGTTACTTATTGGGTTAGGCGAACAGGGCTTCCTGCTGCGCCAAATTGAGTAGCCGGCACACGTTAATGTGACCAACCCCTTCGACCGATTCCAGTTGAGTGACCAAAATCGAGGCGATTTTTTTCTCTTGTGCGGGTTTACGCAGCAAGTGAATCAGCTGAGTCGCAATATCTCCTTGCTTGTCCAAATGCTGGAAATACGTTGGTGTGACACCACGCAAAATAGAAAGCTTACGCAGTAGCGCGGGCTTATCAGACACCGCCCAAATGGTGGCTTGGCTTTGGCAGCGTGACATCAACAGTGGTGTTTCACCTTGTTCCGTGACAATTGCAACACCCAGATCTTTATTGATTTTGGATGCAGAAATCATAGATGACAGAGCAAAGCTTTTGCCTGCATCGCTACACAGATGTTGTAGCGCATCCCAACAATTTTGCGCACAGTGGGTTTCGTGCTCAACCCCTTGAGCGATGCGCACCATGGCTTGTACTGCTTCCACGGGGTAACGTCCCGCGGCCGATTCCGCAGAAAGCATGATCGCGTCAGTACCATCAATAACCGCATTCGCCACGTCTAACACTTCTGCACGCGTGGGCAGTGGGTTTTCAATCATCGATTCCATCATTTGAGTGGCCGTGATCACAGGCTTACCTAAGTGCTTAGCACGCGCGATCAGCGCTTTTTGTACGCTTGGCAAACGAGCATCGCCAATTTCTACGCCTAAGTCGCCACGCGCCACCATGATCACATCAGATGCGCGAATAACGCTGTCCATCGCTTCTTCACTGGCCACTATTTCCGCGCGCTCAACTTTCGCGACAATGTGCGCATGGCAGCCTGCTTGAACGGCGAGTTGGCGCGCGTATTCAATATCTTCAGCATTACGAGGGAAAGACACGGCTAAGAAGTCCGCTTGTAGCTCCGCCGCAGTAATGATATCGAGCTTGTCTTTTTCTGTGAGAGCCGGAGCTGAAAGACCACCGCCGAGCAAGTTAATGCCTTTACGATTGGAAAGTTTGCCGCTATTGAGTGCAACCGTGTGAACAAGGCGAGTTTGTGTATCAACAGCCATGACTTGCAGTTGAATGCGGCCATCATCAAGGAGCAGGATATTGCCCACTTTCAGATCATCAATCAGTTCTGGGTAATCTAAACCCACGCGCTCTTGCGTACCGGCTTGACGATCTAAATTGCCATCAAGAATAAAGGTGTCGCCTGCGGCGAGTTGAATCGCGCCTTCTGCAAAGCAAGCGATACGAATTTTAGGGCCTTGCAGGTCAACCAGTATGCCAACGCTCACATTGAGCTGCTGCGCGATCTCACGCACCATTTCCGCGCGAGCAATATGTTCTTCAGCGCTGCCGTGAGAAAAGTTCAAACGAACCACGTTCACGCCAGCTTGGATGAGTTGAGTCAGAGTTTCACGAGTTTGGCTAGCTGGACCTAAAGTGGCCACAATTTTGGTTTTACACATGTTGTAATTCCTATAACGACGCTCAACAAGAAAATAAAAAAGAGAAAGTAAGCAGGAGCTAAGCTCCTGCTTGGCGTAGATTAAGAGGCGGTTTGGGTTTTCAACGATTTGCCTTCAGCTTCATCGATATCAACGACTTTCTTCGCATTCCACACGGTCAGGGCGAGCAGTACGGAAACGACACCCGCGGCCAACCAGAAGTATTGAGCGTTACCGAAGTCGTAGTGTTTTACGCCTTCGACTTCAGTTACGGTGATCAGTGATGCAGAGATCAGTTCTTGAGCAGAAGCAGCGATGTAAGAACAGAGACCGATCAGACCTTTCACTGCACCGACTGCGTTTTTCGGCATCAGGTCACAAGCGATAAGGCCAGCTAGGAACACGACTAGACCACCGATGGAGAAGCCGATCATGCTCAGTGCTACCGCATCAACGATACGGTTATCTGGGCCGAAGAACATCAGACACATGCCCGCGATGTTGGTCAATCCGTACAGCAGATTCGGGATGTTACGGTTGCCTTTGAACACTTTGTCAGAGAGCACACCGGATAGAATCGCACCCGCTAGCCCCGCCGTTGGGTACATAGACATGGCAAAACCGGCGTCAATCAGTGAATAACCCTTTTGCTCTTGCAGGAACAGCACTGCCCAAGAAGACATCGCGTAGCGAGAGATGTACATCGCCGCACAAGCCAGAGCGATAAGCCATACTACAGGTTGCTTCAGGATGAACATTTGCGCACGACGAGTTTCTTTTGGATCGTTGGCTTTTTTGATTTCCGTGCCTTCGTCAAACGCTGTGCCTGGATCTGGCATACCGTAAGTTTGTGGACGGTCTTTCAAAAGTTTAAACATGATGAGAGAAGCCACGATACCTGCGATACCCGCACCGATGAAACCTGCACGCCAGCCGAAGTAGCTCACCAAGCTTGCGGTTAGGATCCAAGTGATACCTTCGCCGATGTTACGTGAGCCACCCCAGATGGAATAACGGCTACCACGCTGCTTTGGAGAGAACCATTGGTAGATAGAGACGCAAGAGGGCGCAGAACCGACCGACTGGAACCAACCGTTCAAGCCCCACAGTAGAACGAAGAAGAACGCGACCGTGTTCATCCCCATGAAGATAGAAGCAACGCCCGACAGCAGCAGTGAGAACGACATAAAGCGGCCAATGTTGGCGTAGTCAGACAGGAAGCCGTTCAGGAACTTACCAAAGGCGTAAGTAAAGAAGAATGCCGAACCCATGATACCGAGTTCTTCAATCGTTACGATGCCTGCATCCAGCATCGGCTTTTTCACTACGCCGAGCGCCATACGTACCACGTAGAACATGGCGTAACCGAAAATCAGGCCAATAAAGACTTGCCACTGATAACTTTTGTAGCGTTTTAACATTTCCGCTTTTGAGCTGCTAAGTAAAGGCAGGTCAGGGCGGGTTTTAAAGAAATTAAGCATAAGAGCTCTCCCTAGTTCACGAGATCAAACGGGCTGTTTGTCGGAAGGCATCATTAATCAAAGCCACTGGACGCTCAAAAGCCCCCTTTTGGGGCAGAAGTGACTCAAATACGCTTGATGAGTGAGTCAAAACTGGGAATTTAGCCCTCAGTGGATAAGCAATTGCTGATAAAATTAATGGCAAGAAAGGTCAGAGTTGACCCAAACGCGTTGGTGACTTTTTTTCAACAAATGACAGAGATTTGAGTGAACGCACAAAAACTAGGGATTTGCCCCATGCAGCGATGGACTTTTGCTTTAATTTTGCCCAGCCTCTTGCTGAGTTTTGGTGTGTTGCCGAGTGTGACTCAGGCCGCAGAGAGGGAGTTAGTGATCCTCACCACCTTCTCTCGTGAGCCGTTGTTGCCTTTAGTGGAAGAATTCAGCCGCCGCTATCAAGGTGTTGAAGTGCAGATCATTCACCGCCGCGCGCAGTCGAGCGTGCAACTGCTGAATAAGAGCTACATCCAGAACATCGATCTGGTGCTGAGCTCATCGCCATACCTGATGCAACATTTGGCGCAAAGCGGCAAGTTGGTCACTTTGCCTGAACCGATGCAGACACCGGAATGGTTGAAGCCTTACGCACTGCCCATCACCGAACAAGTCGCGACCATCGGTTACTCGGGGGCTGGCTTGGTGTGGAATCAAGATTACCTTAAAACCCATCAGCTTCCTGAACCGAAGCAATTTAGCGATCTGGCGAAACCGGTCTATTTTGGGCATGTCACCATGAGTACACCAGCACGCTCTGGCACCACGCAGATGATGGTGGAAAGCATACTGGCTAAATATGGCTGGCAAAAAGGGTGGGATATTTTACTGCGAGTCGGTGCCAATTTAGCAACGGCATCGGCCAGAAGTTTTGGCGTGAGTGACTACATAGCCAATGGTCAGTTTGGGGTTGGCCCGACCATCGACAGCTATGCCTTGATCCTTGGCCGCAAACTCGACTACGTGCAATTTGTGTACGATGAGAGTTTTACCTTAATGCCGACGTATGTTGCCCAAGTGAGGCAAAATCACAACGATCAGTACGCTAAAGCCTTTATTGAGCTTCTCATGTCTAGCTCAGTGCAAAGCAATATGGAAGGGAACGATTTTGCTAAACACAGTGTTCAAGATAAGTCTCTGTTTAATGAGTATTTCACCCGTTTGCCTATGGGCAGCATTATTCGTCGTGAAGAGTGCATTAACGCGTTGTTTGATCTGGCCATTACTAAGCAACTGCCACAACTGAAGGATACGCTACTGGCGGTGCTTGAAGCGAAAGCGCAGTTTGCACGTCGTTCTTCCGTATTGGCTAAAATTGCGCAGATTGAACACACTGTTTTTACCATGCCAATCACTGAGCAAGAGGTTGATGCTCTAGCCGCTCAACTTTCTCCACCCGCCGAATTAAGTGAAGAGCAACAAGCGGAACATGCCATGTTGCTTGCGGAAAAAGGGCATGAATGGCAAACCCGTTTGGAAAAACAGTTAGAGCAAGCCAATCAGCAATTAAAAATTTTACTCGCTGAGGAAGCGCAATGAGTTTGACCACTCGCCATACCATAGGCGCAAGATTGTTGCTGGCGTTTGCGTTCAGCACTTCGCTGCTCACCATCGTCAGCCTAGTGGCGTGGGGGACATGGAGTCGGTTGGACTATCAGGTGGAAGAGCTGCTCAACCAAAGCGTGCCGAAATACAACACCAGCTATGTATTGGAAACCCGTAGTTCAGAGATCCGCAGACGAATTCAACTGATCGTTAGTGCGACCAGTAAAGTCACCCTCAGTCAGCAGCACCTACGTTTGCAAGATGATCTCACCGCGATCCATTCCGCGTTAGCAAGTTTGCAGCAAACGGAAGAACAAGCCGCGCTACAACAGGGTTACAGTGAATTGCAACACACCACGCAACAGATTAACGATCTGGTTTTCGCTCGAATTGATGTGAATCGGCGTTTAGCTTTGTTTGCGGAGCAGTTGGATTGGCTGCATCAAGACATTGGGATGGAGCTGTCGCCGATGCGTCAAGAATTGCAGTGGCAATTAGAGCGTGGAGGTGCGGTACAGCCACAAGCCCAAGTGATGTTTCAAACCATTAATCTTATCCAAGCGATCTTAGATGGCGAAACACAAGCCTTTCTTTTTGTAGGTGAACTACTTAAAGCTAAGCATCTCACCCAAGTGGATAATGGTATGCGTGTTTTGCAGTATCGGCTTGATGAAATAAATCGATTAAGCCAGCCGCTGTTTTCCCAGCCTTCCTCTATCGCTTATCAACAATTGTTGGAAGAGTGGCGCAATGTGTTGCGCCTTGAAGGGGATTTTCATCAAAGTTTGCGTGATATGGTGACATTGACGCAGCAGTTAGATCGTACGAGTGAACAGTTACAAATCCAGTTAGATCAGCAGCATACGGCAATTGCAGATTTGGTGGCGAATGCCGATTCTCTCTTTGTGCAAGTCAAAAAACAGACCGCTCAACTGGTGAAAGAAGGCAACCGAGTGTTGTTAATCTGTTTTGGGCTTTCGATTGGGCTGAGCTTATTACTGATGTATTACTTTGTGCATAAACGGATTGTTGGACGGTTACACCGCTTAAGTGAAAGTTTGGATGCGATTATTCATAACGATCTTTCTCACCCGATCACCGTGGATGGTAAAGACGAGATTGGGGCGCTGAGTGAACAGCTCATCCTGTATGGCAAAAAAGTGGAGGAGATGGAACGTACCAACGCGTTAAGCCTCATCAATAACACACAAGCGAGTTTGATCACCTGTGATCTGCATGGGCAAATTGAATCCGCCAACCCGAGTGCAATGGCAACGCTGCGTTTGGAATCTATCGCTCAATCGCTGACGTTGTGGAGCTGTTTTGCTGAACACGTACAATCTAAAGTCCGTCAATTATTTGATACGAAAGGTAATTTAATTCAAAAAGGGGCGGAGAGTTTAACCTTATCACTCGGTAATCCAGAAAAACCTCATTACTTGCGGCTCTATTTACGCCGCTACAGCCAAGGATTGCACGATAAAATCATTGTCACCATCACTGATGTGACTGACCAAGAACACGCCAATCGCTTGTTGGAGCAGCGAGTCAAAGAGAAAACTCAATCATTGCGCGAGAAAAACCGTGAGTTACAGGCGGAAGTGGAAGAGCGCCAACGCGCTGAAGCGCACTTGAAAAAAACACAAGGCGAGCTGATCCAAGCGGCGAAAATGGCGGTAGTCGGGCAGACCATGACCAGCCTTGCTCATGAGCTAAATCAGCCGTTGAGCGCGATGTCGACCTATCTGTTTTCTGCTCGATTGGCATTAGAAGAAACCCCGCAAGCTCAACTGTCAGAATCACTCGACCATATTGAAAGCTTAACCTCGCGGATGGGGAAAATTGTGAATAGTCTGCGCCAATTTGCTCGCAAAAATAGCAGCGATGAAACGCTGCAGCCGATGCCTCTAAACAGTGTTGTTGAGCAAGCTTTTGTGTTAGTGCAAGCCAAAGCTAGACGGCAACAAGTTCAGCTTATCAATGAGTTACCCGATGACTTAATGGTGATGGCGGATGTGTTGAGTTTGGAGCAAATCTTAATCAATTTGATCGTGAATGGCTGCGATGCTTCGACAACCCACGTGCCATCGTGGGTCAAACTCATTGCGTTGGAAAGTGCGAACACAGGTATGTTGCGTATTGCAGTGGTCGATAGTGGGCAGGGTTTTGAGCACGACGTGGTCGATAAATTATTTACTCCATTTACCACTACCAAAGAAGTGGGATTGGGGCTTGGGCTGAGCATTTGCCAGTCATTAGTGGAAAAGATGCAAGGCCGGATTGCACTGGCCTCTGACCTAGAAAAAGGTGCAATGGTTATTTTGGAGTTACAGCAAGATGAAAAGTACCGTACTGCTGATTGATGACGATCAGGATGTGTTGGATTCCTATCTACATTTGATGTCGATAGCGGGGTTGACCGCCAAAGCGGTGATCGATCCCACTCAAGCCATGAGCTACATCCAACCCGATTGGAATGGTGTGGTGCTGCTGGATATGTATATGCCTCAACTGCATGGCATGGAATTGCTCAAGCAGATCAAAGCCGTAGACGACAAAATTCCGGTCATCGTGATCACGGGGCACGGTGATATCCCGATGGCGGTGGAAGCAGTCAAAATGGGCGCGTGTGATTTCCTCGAAAAACCGATCAATCCTCCGCAATTGCTCACGTTGATCAAGCAACATCTTGAGTTGCGTCGTTCATTCATTGAACAAAAGCTGCTGTTATCCCGTTCGGTGAAACGTGAATTAGTCGGGAAATCAGCACAAATGGAGCAAATTCGCTCCCATGTTGCGCAATATGCACTATTGAATCGCCATGTGGTGATTGTGGGAGAGTCGGGTTGTGGGCGGCACACCATCGCCTACCTTATCCATCAGCTAACCATCAATAACGGCCACTTGCCCTTGGTTGAGTTAGTGGCTTCGGCAAAAACCGAGTGGAGTATGCTTGAACCTAAGGTACAGGAAAGTGCAGGGGGAACCTTACTCATTGACCATATTGAGTTGCTCTCGGAAGAAGTACAGCGCACTTTGGTACAAAGTCTTCTTAACCAAGAGCGATTAAACCGTCCAAGAACGCGAGTGATTGCGGTGATTGACCAACAACCGGAACAACTGATTGCACAAAACCAGTTGTTACCTGAGCTTTATTATCTACTGAATCAAGGGCAGATCGATGTGCCATTACTGCGTCAACGACCAGATGATATTGCGGCGCTGTTCCATTACTTCCTAAAACAGAGCTGCTACAAGCTGGGCAAACCTATGCCCAATGTTGAACCGCATTATCTTGCCTTGTTGCGCGCTCACCAATGGCCGGGGAATGTGCGTGAGCTGCGTAATGTGGCGGAACTGTACGCGATCGGTATTGTAAAACTGGCGGGCAAAGAGCGTCTCTACAATCAAGAAGAGATGCTCTCTCCATTGGATGAGCTGGTGGACGATTACGAAAAGCAAGTGATTGAAGATGCGCTGTTTCTGTTTTCTGGCCGCGTAGCCGATGCCGCGAACTACCTACAAGTGCCGCGTAAAAAGCTCTATCTGAGAATGAAAAAGCATGGTCTTGAAAAAGATGCGTTTAAAGCTCGCGGTTAGGGGATCACTGACAACGTGAGCAAAGCCTGTGCGCTGTAGTAGGTGAACATCACGACATGTCGCGAAAACTGTGATGAAGAGCGAAATCGGTCAATGGCTAGCACCAAATCAGAAAGCATAAACATCGCCGCACCCATCAGAGCAAGGCGTGAGGCACTGTTGTTGTATCCAAGCCAGTATTCCGTTGCTGCGCATGTCATCAATACGATGACTACGATATATCCAGCAACTGGGAATGCCATTTTGCCAAGATTGGGCAACAACAGTAAAAATGCGATCACGCCCAATGCAGACCAAATGGCGATTGGCCACCATGTCAATTCGGTGATGGTAGTAGCAAAACCTAAGGTATAGGCGATATGTGCGAACAGAAATACTAGCAAACCGGAGACAAATTTATCTTTTGGATGCATCAGCAGAATGTCGCCGATTGCAGAGAGCAGCAAGCCTGCGACAACCCACCCAGCAAACTCAGATAAAGGGCTAGGGCAGACGGCAATAGTTAATGCCATCAGTAGGATAGGGGTAGGTTTAGAGAAATAAAAAATCCAGCGTGGACCGCGATCAATCGCGATTAAGTGAACAGCACAGAGAGCAATAATCAACAGCCACATAAATCTATCCGAACTCACGTATCCATAAAAACAACAAAAATAAACACGCCATCCATATTGGATTGGCGTGCAATAAGAGTGTAACAGGATTTATCCGTTAGTCAGTAGTGCTGTTTGATTTAGACTCAAGACAAAGCGTGTTCAAGGATTTTGCGCGATTCTTGCAAGGTAATACTACCTTGCTCGCCAAGTTTGAGCATACCGTGAGCCGTTAACTGCTGTAGCACTGCATCTACTGCTGCATCTTTTTCCATACCGTGTTCACCAAATTGGGTCGCAACATTCAGTTGGTGGTAAAAGGCTTCAATGGCAGCAATGGTTTTTTCCGCTAAATCATCGGTTTGTGGTAACCCAAACACATTTTTGCCCATCTGTTCGAGTTTGGCTTTTTTGTGCTCCAGTTGATTGCGTAGCAGCCAAGGTTGCACAATTGCTAGCGAACGAGCGTGGTCTACATGCCATAATGCAGTCAGCTCATGGCCGATCATATGCGTTGCCCAATCTTGAGGCACTCCAGTACCAATCAAACCATTCAAAGCCTGGTTGGCAGTCCACATCAGATTGGCTCGCCATGCATCATTGTCTCGATTCGTAAACTCTGCGCCAAGGGTTAACAGGTTTCTCAGCAGCACTTCGGCATAGCCTTCTTGCACCATGGCTTGAGTAGGTAGAGTTAAATACTGTTCACAGACGTGCACCCAAGCATCGACTAAACCATTCACCAGTTGGCGTTCAGGTAAACTTTTCATCACATCAGGGTCGAGTACCGCAAAGCGTGGCTGAACGGCGGGAGAGAGAAACGCCAATTTATCTTGGGTTTCCGCTTTGGTGATCACCGCACCAGTATTAGATTCAGAGCCGGTTGCAGGCAGAGTCAAAATCGCACCGATCGGTGTTGCTTGTTGCACAGTGTGTTGCCCTGTCAAAATATCCCAGCCATCTCCTTCATAATACGCAGCGGCGGCCACATATTTCGAACCATCAATGACCGAACCACCTCCTACAGCGAGAATAAAGTCGATCTGCTGGTTCTTAACCATTTCTACCGCTCTATCCAATGTTTCTTTCGTTGGATTAGGTTCAACGCCTGAAAACTCGACCCACACATGTTCGCCCAATGCTTGAACGACTTGCTCATAAACGCCATTACGTTTGATTGATCCACCACCGTACAGCAGCAATATTTTTTTATCTTTTGCTATTTCTCGGCGAATGCTGTCGATTTGCCCCTGACCAAAAAGGATCTTGGTTGGGTTTACGTAGCTAAAATGCATCTTACTCACCTCATGGGTATGGTTATTTCTTGGCAATAGCAATGCCAGAGACTCGGGTTTATTGTGAATGCTATTACGTATGTGTTGTGCAAAATAGGTCATTTGAGAGGTGATTTTTGTGTCTCAAGTAGTGAAATGAGCAATAAATAGGGAAAGAGATGTAAAAGAGGGAGGTAAGTAGATGATAATTTACTCTTTTGTAACATAAAGGATAGTTGTAGGCTTGAGGTCCATATTAGGAATAATTGTCACAAAAAATTTGTTTAACACCGTATTTTGTTCTGAAAAACGAGGATTTTTTTTGAGGCAAAAATTAATAAATAATTAGTTATCGATACAAAATAACCATGAGTGAGTTGCATAAAGCAGACACTCATTTGCGAGTCATTATTAAAATTCACACTTTTCTGAGTGCCAAATTATCCCGCTATTCTAAAGTTGTTTTACACAAGAATTTAAGTGAACCCATGTCGACGTGGTTTTATTTAATTATTGAAACAATAACTTAAGGGAAGAACAAAAATGCGTGTACTCGAAGGAAAAGCAGGGAAGAGTGTTTTTACATTAAGCACTTTAACCGCTTCATGTTTAATGGCTTTTAGCAGCTATGCTGCGGTAGATTGCTCGGCGTTACCTGAATGGCAATCGTCAGCGGTGTACACCGGTGGTGCCAAAGTGCAGCACAAGGGCAATGCTTACCAAGCCAACTACTGGACTCAAAACAACGATCCTGAAACCTTTTCTGGCAACTATGCCCAATGGAAACTGCTTGATTCTTGCACCACATCCGGTGGAACAAACCAAGCACCAAGCGTAACCTTGACCGCACCTCTTGCAACAGCACAAGTCAAAGTGGGGGATGTGGTGACACTAGCGGCTAATGCTGCGGATGCGGATGGCACTGTGGCTCGTGTTGAGTTTTCAGTAGATGGTGTATTGGTTGGTCAAGCCACCAAAGCGCCTTATTCCGCAACTTGGACAGCGACTAAAGGTGCACATGAATTTAGCGCGGTAGCCTTTGATGACAAAGGTGCCGTGAGCACGAAAAATGCTGTGACACTGACGGTAACTGAGGTCACAGGTCCCGTGAATCAAGCCCCAACTGTTGCTGTTGCTCTGTCTGCCGCCAAAGTGGATGTGGGCACGGTAGTAACCCTCACTGCGGATGCTGCTGATGCGGATGGCTCAGTGGCTAAAGTTGATTTTTATGTTGGTGGTGCGCTCGTCGGCACATCGGCAAAAGCACCTTACACACTTAACTACACCACAACCAAAGCCGGTTCATTAGCGGTCTATGCACGAGCCACCGACAACTTGGGGGCTACCACCGATTCTGCATTAGCAACTTTGGTCGTTAATGGTGTTGCTCCTGTAGCAAGCTGCCGTCCTGATGGTCTGTATCAAACCGAAGGCGTACAAGTTCCATATTGTACGATTTACGATGAAGATGGCCGTGAGAAAATGGGTGTAGATCATCCACGCCGTGTGATCGGCTACTTCACTAGCTGGCGATCTGGGGATGACCCACAAGCCGCTTACTTGGTCAAAGACATTCCTTGGGAGCAACTAACTCACATTAACTATGCGTTTGTGAGTATTGGCTCTGATGGCAAAGTGAACATCGGTGATGTGAACGATCCAAACAACGCGGCCGTTGGTAAAGAGTGGCCAGGGGTTGAAATTGATCCAACGCTAGGTTTTAAAGGCCACTTTGGTGCTCTGGCAACTTACAAACAGAAATACGGCGTGAAAACCCTGATTTCTATCGGTGGATGGGCTGAAACCGGCGGTCACTTTGACGCTAACGGCAATCGTGTTGCTGATGGTGGTTTCTACACCATGACCACTAACGCTGATGGCTCAATCAATCACGCAGCGATTGAAAAATTCGCGGCATCCGCGGTTGAGATGATCCGTAAGTACAAGTTCGATGGTGTGGATATCGATTACGAATACCCAACCTCAATGGCGGGCGCTGGAAACCCAGATGACAAAGCGCTGATGGAGCCACGTCGTGCTTATCTGTGGGCTTCTTACCAAGAGTTGATGCGTGTTCTACGTGACAAACTGGACCGCGCTTCAGTACAAGATGGCCATCACTACATGCTGACTATCGCTGCACCATCTTCAGGTTACCTGCTACGTGGTATGGAAACCTTCGATGTCACCAAGTACCTCGACTATGTCAATATCATGTCTTACGACTTGCATGGTGCGTGGAACGATCACGTTGGTCACAACGCAGCCCTGTACGATACAGGTAAAGACTCTGAATTGGCGCAGTGGAACGTTTACGGTACAGCGCAATACGGTGGTATCGGTTACCTGAATACGGACTGGGCATATCACTACTTCCGCGGCTCAATGCCTGCAGGTCGTATCAACATTGGTGTGCCTTACTATACCCGCGGTTGGCAAGGTGTCACCGGTGGTGAGAATGGACTCTGGGGCCGAGCGGCACTGCCGAACCAAAATCTCTGTGCACCGGGTACTGGTGAAGGGGAGAAAAACAACTGTGGTCACGGTGCAACCGGTATCGACAACATGTGGCATGACGTTAACGCTGCAGGTGACGAAATGGGCGCAGGCTCTAACCCAATGTGGCATGCAAAGAACCTAGAAAAAGGCATTTGGGGTTCATACGCCGCGGCTTACAAGCTCGATCCAACCACCACACCGCTGATTGGCACTTATGTACGCAATTATGACAGTGTGGCCGTGGCTCCTTGGTTGTGGAACGCAGAGAAGAAAGTGTTCTTGTCGACCGAAGATAAACAGTCAATTGATGTGAAAGCCGATTACGTTATCGACAAAGAGATTGGCGGTATCATGTTCTGGGAGTTGGCGGGTGACTATAGCTGTTACAACCTTGATGCCAACGGCAAGCGCACCTCAGTGGATCCTTCTGAGCAAGCGTGTGCCACCGGTAAAGGTGAGTACCACATGGGTAATACCATGACCAAAGCCATCTACGACAAGTTCAAAGTCGCCACGCCTTATGGTAACAAGGTGGCAACGGGCGCAATCCCTGCTGAAGCGGTGAATATTGCGGTGAAAGTCGGTGGCTTCAAAGTCGGTGACCAAAACTACCCAATCAATCCGAAGATTACCTTCACGAACAATACAGGTGTTGATATACCTGGAGGTACAGAATTCCAGTTCGATATTCCTGTTTCAGCTCCGGATAACGCGAAGGATCAATCGGGCGGCGGCTTAAAAGTGATTGCATCGGGTCATACACGAGCCAACAACATCGGCGGCTTAGACGGCACAATGCACCGTGTTGCGTTCTCTCTACCCGCTTGGAAGTCACTTCCTGCAGGGGCAAGCTATGAATTGGATATGGTGTACTACCTGCCAATTTCAGGGCCTGCGAACTACTCAGTGAAGATCAACAACGTTGAATATGCATTCACCTTTGAACAGCCTGATTTACCAGTAGCAGATCTTTCCGCGGGTGGTAATACAGGGGGCAATACCGGAGGTAATACTGGAGGTGGTTCAACAGGTACGGTGATTCAATGGGTTCCTGGAGCGACAACAGTAAAAGTAGGTGATACAGTCACTTACAACGGAAAATGTTTCGTAGCTCAAAATCCTCCAGGCTCATGGGAAACACCAACACAGACTAACTGGTTCTGGAAAGAAGTGACTTGCCCTCAGGCGTAAGTGACCAAATCCGATAATATAATAAGAAACCCCGCTTTGCGGGGTTTCTTATTTAGAAAAGCGCTGGGCACTATGAGAGTGGAGATTGGTGGGCTTTGTATTTGATGATTTTACATTACGTCTCAATGCTCACTTCTACTCACTAAAAAATTGGTAGCTTTCAGGTACGACAACAACACCTCGTTCTGAAATATGAAAGCGTTTTGAATCCTCAATCGAATTAAGGCCAATTTCAGTGTAGGGTGGAATCTTCACGTGCTTATCAATAATACAATGTACTAGCTTACAACCTTCGCCCACTTCAACATCATCAAACAAAATACTATCGACAATCAGCGCCGAATCATTGATGCGCACATTCGAAGAAATGATGGAGTGTTGTACCGAACCCCCAGAATTGATGACACCGTTGGCAATAATCGAATTAATAAAGATTCCTTCATTACCCGTGGCAGAGGAAACCGTTCTTGCCGGTGGGTACTGCTGCTCATAAGTGCGGATCGCCCAGTTTTTTTGATACAAATTCATGGGGGGAACAGGCTGTAATAAATCCATGTTGGCATCATAAAAGGAGTCGATGGTTCCCACATCCCTCCAGTAGCAGTCGCGAGCAACGCGACCTTTACCCGAACAAAATGCGTAAGCATACACACTGCCAGTCTCAATCAGCTTAGGAATGAGATCACTACCAAAATCATGAGTTGACTGTTCGTTTTCGGCATCGACTTTTAATGCTTGCTGTAATACATCCATATTGAAGATATAGATGCCCATGGAAGCTAAGCTGCGATCTGGTTTGTGTGGAATGCAAGGTGGGTCACGAGGTTTCTCAACAAAACAGGTAATGCGAGATTCTTCATCAATTGCCATTACACCAAATGCAGAAGCCTCATGTTGTGCTACCTCCATACAAGCAATAGTGAGTGTTGCATTTTTCTCAATATGCACTTCAAGCATGGCGGCATAGTCCATACGATAAATATGATCACCAGATAAAACCACCACGTATTTGGCATCACTACGTGCCAGTAGCCACATATTATGAAATAGCGCATCGGCTGTTCCTTCGTACCATTTTCCTCCTTTGCGCATTTGTGGCGGAACAACGGTGATGAATTCACCCAGTTCGGGGTTGAAAATAGACCAACCATTACGCAGATGCTTGTGCAAAGAATGGGATTTGTATTGGGTTAACACCAAGATGCGCCGTAGACCTGAGTGCAGGCAATTGGTTAAGGTAAAATCAATAATTCGATATTTCCCGCCAAAAGGAACGGCGGGTTTGGCTCTGTCATCGGTGAGTGGTGAGAGCCGAGAGCCCATGCCTCCAGCCAAAATAACGGCTAAGGTGTCCTGCATAATTTATCTCCCGAAATTGCATTTTTGACAAAAAATTGCGTACACGATGAATGAAAAGGCGATCTAATACGAATGTATGAAGCGTAGTACAAGAAGCACGAGTTCGATGAAGAGATGACAATAGAATGACAAACACAGACTCGCTATCCACGCAAGCTGTGAACTTGCTCTTAATTATTCAGGCATAAAAAAGAGATTTTCATCATGCAAAGTGGTGCATTTCAGCATGAGTCAAAATAGAAATTTGATTTCGGCCTGAGGATTTGGATTCATACAAAGCGAGATCTGCTCGCTTATATGTCTGGTCGGGATTTGAGCAGATGTCTGTGACACCACCACTGATGGTGACTCCATCATCATGAATGCGGGAGATATAGGTGCGTACTCGGTTAAGAACAATTTCAGCTTCTTCAATATTAGTATGAGGAAAAATAACCGCGAACTCCTCCCCCCCAATTCTTGCGACAAAATCAGATTCACGTAATTGAGATTGAATAGCCACGGAGACAGATCTCAAGACTTGATCCCCTTCATCATGCCCCAACCTATCGTTAATGCGTTTAAAATGGTCAATATCAACAATGGCGAAACAACTTTGTACTAAGCCAGGGTAGCGGCGAGCTTTAGCACACTCTAGATGGATGGTTTGATCAAACTTACGCCTATTCCATAAGTCGGTTAAGGAGTCCTTTTCACTTAACTCGCGTAGGCGATTTTCCAATGCCTTACGGTGAGAAATGTCCACAAAAGAAGCCACGTAAAACTGAATAACATTCTTCTCATCTCGGATGCTTTGAATGCGTAAAATTTCAGTGATGCTTTGACCATCTTTACGCTTGTTGATCACTTCGCCTTCCCATACTCCTACATCTTGTAATGCACGCCACATGTTCAAATAGAATTCAGTTTTGTGTAGGCCTGAGGCAAATATTGAGGGCTGTTTACCCTTAACTTCATTAAAGGTGTAGCCGCTAAGGCGAGTAAACTCATTATTAACCTTGATAATGCGGTTATTCTTGTCTGTGATTACCACTGCGGACATTCCATCCATCGCAGCGCGCGCCAATTTACTGTCGAGGCTATTTTTTAAATGATTGATATTCCATGCGGCGAAGCCTGCTGCGATGATACTGAGCAGAGAGAGTACCGTTATTGCTCGCGTGAGCAATGACCAATAGGCATTCGCATAGGTTTCATCAATCTGCTCTTTGTTGATTTTGAGTATCAGTACCAGAGGTTCAAAATCAGGCAATACTGAGTTGAGTTCGACTCTGATATAGCTGAACCAAGTTTGGTTTGAAAGGGCAAAACCTTGGTGCTTGATGAGAATTTTTTGCCAGAGTGCAGGGTGTTGCTGTGCAAAACTCTGTATAGAGAACACTTTTTGGCCTTTAGTTCGTGTATTTTCACTGAGTAGAAGCTCTCCAGCTAAATTCATCACATCGGGTGAGTCGAATTGATCATAGACGAAAGAAAGCCGTTGGTAGAGTGATTGCAATTGGACAGTAACGACAAGATAGCCATAAGTTTGTTTTTGATATTGAATACCTGTAGCAAAACGAAACGTGGGTAAAGCCCCAGATGGATCTCCAGAATTCATTGCTAATGCACTCGCCCAAACGTGGTTAGGTGGCAGGTGAGTGAACCGAGTCAAAACCTCGTTACTAAATGAGTTTATTGTCTGCGCAGACTCAACAAACACCACGTTATTTCCATCATAAATCGCTTTTAGTTGTTCTCTTCCTTGCTGATCAATTAGTTGAAATGAGGAAAAAATGGCTTGGGAACGCAGAGTGACGTCCCACAAGGTTTTTAACTGATTAAGATTTATGGTGGTGAGTGTATCTGCTGCCGCAAGTAATGTATCACTTTGAGCTAAGACTTGGGTCGACTGGCGAGCTTTTTGTAACATTTGTAATAAATCATGCTGGCTAAACTCAAGTTGTAATCGTGTCTGTTTTTCGGCTTGGCTAACGGCCTGTGTTTCTAGCTGACTTGCTTCGTGTATGAAATATAGTGCGGGGATGAAACCCAGCACGAAAGCGACGATGGTGAATTGAATAAAGTATTTACTGACGGAGGTATGCATAAGTCATTTTATAAGTCGTTGAGTGCATAATATAACGTTTTTCAAATGAGATTTCGCTTCCAAAATTTCACTTCGTGCACTGGATCATGGTTCGTATCCGAATAACGCTTTTTATGCCTAACTTTTAGGCGCACAGCTCTGGCTATCATTTACATTGTAAATGACGAATTTTTCACGTTCTGATTGAACTCACGGCAGGTTTGATTGTTTATTTTCCTCATGCTTTTCCATCAAATGTGTTCTTGCTTCAAATTAGCGCACTAAGTGAGCGAGTGATGATCAAGTATTGCTCTAATTTCCCGCTATATTGAAAAGAAAAGCAAAGTCGATCGCATTTTTATATTGATGGGATTGTCTTTAGAGTTTTATGAGCAAGGGAAATGAAAAAAATACTGATGCTACTTGTATTATTGCTGGGATTAGGTGGGGCGGGTGCGGGGTATTACCTGTTTTATCTTAAACCACAGATGGATGCTGAAGCGGAGAATGCCAAACTTGTCAACGAAGTTGCACCTCAATCGGCACCTTCTGTCCCTACTCCAGCTGTTGCCGCCAAGCCAGAAGTGATGGATTTTTATGTTGACGCTACTACGTTAAGTATTCGAGATATGCCAGATTTGAATGCTTATCCAGATGTCGATAAGCAGCTTTACCGCGGCGACAAAGTTCATTTATTAGAAAAAAAAGCAGGTTGGGGGCGAATTTCGGAATATTTTGTCTATGAGGATGGCGGCCCTGAAGTTGCAGAATGGATCTCCCTAGAAGGATTAACCGTTGAGCCTCCAGTGATCACGCCTGAAGAACGCACGAAAACGTTGATAGGATACATTGAAAGTTCAGATGATTTTCTTTTACATCAAGAAAAATTCCTGAGTACGACCGATACTCTATTAAAAGAGGGAAGTTGCTCACCCAAAGATTTTGAGGAGTTGGGCGGTTGGGTTCGCTCACTCACTTTTGGTGAACAGCCCGTTTATTTTATCTACTGCGGTGGATTGAGTCAGACAAACAAGATCTACCTTAACGTGCAAACGGGCAAAATTTTCTATCGTTAGATCACATTTTTCCGCTTGAGCTTCACTAAGCATCGGCCTACACTGCTCACTTATCTAAGAGTTGAGAACATAAGTCATGTACTTACGTGTCCTGATCCAGTGTTGGTTTGCTTTACTTGCGATGGTGCTACCTTCGCAGGTTTTGGCCTATGCGCTAGAGAGTGAAACGAGCACCTTATGTCCAGAAACTGGCTTTTCGGGAAATCCGACTCTTGATTACGATTGGCTTTTGAGCCCCGCCCCGCAGCCAGCAATACCCAGTTCACAGTCAAATCTTAGTCATAGTTCTTATGCTATTTTAAATCACTCACGCCAGGTACTGACACAGCGTATTCTGACGGGATGTGGTTCTGATCTGCCTTTTGACTCTGATTATGATGAACTTAAATTAGGCATTTCACTCACTCGATTATTCTTCGTTACCGCTTCCTACAGCAATCGAAGTTACGACTTTTTCACTTCCACCCACCGACTTGCAGGTTGGAAAGAGAGCAATGCAATGTATGTCGCTCTCAATAGCCAATATCCACGTTTCCATATTCAAAATTTACTGTGACATTGTCACTTGTTGAATAACTCAGTTTAGGCTGAGAGGGAAACTATGAAAAAAAGAGAACAAAAGCAGGCGTCAAAGCGCCTGATTAACCACTATTCTGCATGGAAATATGTGGTATTGGTAACAACCATTATTATTCTTACCTTAAGTGCTATTCCAACGTGGTATGGAGAACAACCTTCGATTCAATTGCAAAGCAAGGATGTTAAAAGTGTTCTACTGAATGTGCCGGAACTTGCCCAACTACTAAGTAAACAAAATATTCAGGCTGATGAAATCACTCAGCATGGTGATAAAACAACCTTAGTTTTTGCCAATGAAAATGATCAGTCTCAAGCCAGAAATGTTTTGGATACCCTAGTTAAAGAAGGGGACACCATCACCTATTCTTACGTGTCGGTTGCGCCAAAATGGCTTGATAATCTTGGTTTCTCACCCATCAAGCTGGGCCTAGATTTACGTGGCGGTGTGCAGTTTTTGTTAAATGTTGATGTCGATAAAGCATTTCAAGAACAGCGCGATAGCATGATTGATGCAGTGAAAGATTCGCTGCGTGCAGAGCGTTTACGAGGCGTTGCTGTACAAGCGGTTGGTAACGATGCCTTCGAAGTCAAAACAGATCAAACGAAAGCTCTAAACCATGTACACCAATATTTGCAAGAAAATTATCGAGGCTGGGACATTCGTCAGGGGTCAGATAATTTGCAAGTGCAACCCTCGCAACAGAATAAGTCAGAGTTTCAAACGGCTACTATTCAGCAGAACTTGAAAATCATGCGTGATCGTATTGAGGAGCTAGGTATTACTGAGGCTCTAGTACAACGTCAAGGTGAGCATGCGATCCGTATCGAGTTACCCGGTGTGCAAGATCCCTCACAAGCAAAGAATGTGATTGGTGCGACCGCAAGTTTGGCCTTTTATGAAGCGAAATCGCCAACGGATACCCGCAGTTACGATGACTTAATCCTTGAAGATGAGAATGGACGTCCGGTTGTTCTAGCTAAACGCCCTGTGCTCAGTGGTGAGCATATCGTCAATGCCCGCGCTGGTGTGGATAACATGGGCATGTCTGAAGTGAATATTTCTCTTGATCATGCTGGTGGCAAAATCATGAGCGACTTCTCGGGCAAGCACATTGGTAAGCCGATGGCGACCGTGTATCGTGAGTACAAAACCAACGCACGTGGGGAAACGGTACGCAGTGAGAAAGTGATCAGTGTTGCGACCATCCAATCGCAATTAGGCAGTCAATTCCGTATTACTGGTGCTGGCTCAATGGAAGAGGCTCAGCAATTAGCATTGTTACTGCGTGCGGGTTCATTGACCGCACCCGTCACTATTGTTGAGGAGCGAACCATCGGGGCATCACTTGGTGAAGAGAATATCGCTAATGGTTTTGCGGCTTTGGCTCTTGGCATGGCAATGACGTTAACTTTTATGGCGCTTTGGTATCGCCGTCTCGGTTGGGTAGCTAACGTTGCCTTGCTGATTAATATGGCTTGTCTGCTCGGTTTGATTGCGCTGTTACCTGGAGCGGTGTTGACTCTGCCAGGAATTGCGGGACTCGTATTAACTGTCGGTATGGCCGTGGATACCAATGTACTGATCTTTGAACGTATACGAGACAAACTCAGTGAAGGGCGTAATTTTGCACAAGCGATAGACACAGGTTTTGATAGCGCATTTAGCACTATATTGGATGCCAACGTGACGACTATGATCACAGCGGTGATTTTATATTCAATCGGTAATGGGCCGATTCAAGGCTTTGCTTTGACATTAGGCTTAGGTTTGCTCACCAGTATGTTTAGTGGCGTACTCGCGTCACGAGCATTAATTAACTTAGTTTGGGGACGTGATACACGTCGTGATGTGAGGGTATAAGCCATGGTTGAATATTTAAAATCACGAATTCGCCCAATTCGTTACATAACCGGTGTTATTTCGATTCTATTAATGGTGATTTCACTGGCCGCATTTGCGGTGAAAGGCCTAAATATGGGGCTAGACTTTACCGGTGGTATGGTTACTGAAGCTATTATTGATAGCTCGATTAGCAAAAATCAGTTGCTAGAACAGCTACAGCCTAAGTTGGGAGAAGCAGTGACAGTGACCCCCTCGGGGGAATCAGGACGATGGGTTATACGTTATCCTCTTGCAGCAGAAAATGCTGCCCCCGTTGATATTGATGGTTTACTCCACCAGGTCTCTGAGCATGTTCAGATTGTCAGCAATAGCATGGTAGGATCTCAAGTGGGGCAAGATCTTGTCGATCAAGGAGGCTTAGCATTATTAATATGTTTGCTCTCAATTTTGGGTTATTTGAGTTTCCGATTTGAATGGCGCTTAGCGAGTGGGGCATTGTTAGCGCTGTTACATGATGTAGTGCTTGTGTTGGGATTCTTTGCTATTACACAAATGGAATTTAATTTAACCGTGTTTGCGGCGGTACTTGCAGTACTCGGTTATTCATTGAATGACTCGATCATTATTGCTGACCGTATTCGCGAGCTATTATTAGCTAAGCAGCAAACACCAACAGCAGAAATCAATGATCAAGCAATCATTGCAACGTTTTCGCGCACCATGGTGACATCAGGAACAACGTTAATGACCATCTCAGCGTTATGGATCATGGGGGGAGCCCCATTGCAAGGGTTTGCAATTGCAATGTTTATCGGTGTTATTTCGGGAACGTGGTCATCCATTTCAATTGGTACTGTATTACCCGAATGGTTAGGTTTGGAGCCCAAGCATTATCTGCCAGTGGAGCTAGATACAGCACCATGAATTAATGCCCAAAAAACAAATAAAGCCAGTTTATGCTGGCTTTATTTGTTTTTTACTAATGTGGATTCTATTTGTAAATTTTAATTAGATCGCTGTTTTTGGGTTTCGTATAAATTGCTTATAGGGCTAAGTTATAATTTTTTAGTAATGGCGGCTACTACTGGTTTTAGATTGTTATTTATAAGCTTAAGAATACAAACTTTTATTCTGAACATGTCTGATAGTGATAGATTGTGCCGAGCATAATGATTTCCATGTAATTCTATTTTAATTTAATCCATTGATTTTTAGTGATTTTATTTTTTTGTTGTATGTTGTTTCAATAAAAACTCTTTAAGTTTCATTACGATTTATTTTTTTTAACAAATTATTATCATTTCACTGGAATGGAGAGGTAGATCAACTTTTTTAAAAATACACAAATTTGAATTTGAAATGTCATAAATCTAGATTAGGTTTAAAAAGAACAAGTAAGTTGAAATAACCTATTGAATTGATTTTTTGATAAATAACTTAGTTATGGATATTACTTGCCACTAAACATAATTATGTCAACTTGAGCGTAATATATCTTAGCCACTTGAAGTACATACTTGATTAGTCAAGCCCGCTTTAAATGGAAAGACATAAATCAATAATATTGCTGTTGCGAATGGAGTCTTTAATGAGAAAAATCGCTTTGATCACAGGATCGAAAGGCGGGATTGGGTCTGCAATTTCAACCCAGTTAGTTAGTGAAGGATATCGAGTGATTGCGACTTACTACACTGGCAATCATCAATGTGCATTAGATTGGTTTAATGAAAAACAATTTACAGAGGATCAAGTACGACTTTTGGAGTTGGATGTAACCAATACAGAAGAGTGCGCTGAGCGCTTGGCTAAATTGCTTGAGGAAGAAGGCACTATTGATGTAGTGGTAAATAATGCTGGTATCACCCGCGATAGCGTATTTAAGAAAATGCCCCATCAAGCATGGAAAGAGGTCATCGATACTAACCTCAACAGCGTGTTTAATGTAAGCCAACCTCTATTTGCGGCTATGTGTGAAAAAGGGTTTGGCCGAATCATCAATATCTCCTCAGTGAATGGTTTAAAAGGCCAGTTTGGTCAAACTAACTATTCGGCTGCAAAAGCAGGCATGATCGGTTTCTCTAAAGCGCTTGCCGCAGAAGGCGCGCGTTATGGCGTTACCGTTAATGTTATCGCTCCTGGTTACACCCTCACTCCTATGGTTGAGCAGATGCGCGCTGATGTTCTGCAATCCATTGTTGATCAAGTCCCGATGAAGCGTTTAGCCAAGCCGGAAGAGATTGCAAGCGCAGTAAGTTATCTAGCTAGTGAAGCAGCGGCTTACATCACAGGGGAAACCTTGTCGGTGAATGGCGGCTTATACATGCGCTAAAAACGGGGAAGGATGTATGGAAAAAATTTATATCGTGAGCGCTAAGCGCTCAGCAATTGGTGCTTTTGGTGGATCATTAAAAGATTGCACAGCAGGAGCGCTTGCCGGCCAGGTAATTCAAGCCGCACTAGAATCAGCCAAGGTTAAACCAGAATCTGTTGATGAAGTGATTGTTGGAAACGTTGTTAGCGCTGGACAAGGTATGGGCGTTGGCCGACAAGCTGCATTGGCGGCTGGTTTACCGCAAACCGTGCCTGCATATAGTATCAATATGGTGTGTGGTAGCGGCATGAAATCGGTCATGGATGCTGTGGCACACATCAAAGCGGGTGATGCTTCTGTGGTGGTTGCCGCAGGTGTTGAAGTGATGTCACAAATCCCATTTGCAACTCCAGCCCATTTGCGAGATGGGCAGAGAATGGGCTCATTTGAAGTCAAAGATCTGCTTATTAACGATGGTTTGACCGATGTGTTTAACCAATATCACATGGGTGTCACTGCGGAAAATATTGCCAAGCAGTTCGACATTTCTCGCCAAACACAGGATGAGTTTGCTCTTGCTAGCCAAATGAAAGCGACTGCAGCGATTGAAGCTGGGCATTTCAAACAAGAGATCGTACCGATTGCGGTGAAAAAACGCCGTGAAACGGTGGTGTTTGAAACAGATGAATATCCCAAACCTGCAACGACTTTTGCTGCATTACAAGGCTTACGTGCCGCTTTTGATCCGCAAGGCACAGTGACAGCCGGTAATGCTTCTGGCATTAACGATGGTGCTAGCGCCGTGATTGTGGCCAGTGAGAGCGCAGTAAAAAAACTTGGTTTAGCACCAGTTGCAGAGATTATTAGCTACGCGCAAACGGGTTTAGATCCAAAAATTATGGGACTGGGGCCTGTGAGTGCCGTTACTCAGGCTTTAGATAAAGCAGAATTGTCTATCGATAATATTGACCTCTTTGAGCTTAATGAAGCCTTTGCCGCACAAGCTTTAGGTGTGGTGTATGGGCTTGCTGATCAACACGATATTAAACCAGAAGCAATATTGGAAAAAGCCAACGTAAATGGTGGTGCCATTGCGTTAGGACATCCACTTGGGGCATCTGGTAACCGTATTTTGGTTTCTTTAGTCCATGAATTACAGCGTCGCCATCAACAATATGGTGTCGCTTCTCTTTGCGTCGGTGGTGGTATGGGTACTGCTATCGTCATCAAAACTGTTTAATTTAAAAATCATTCACTAGGAGATAACGTATGTACACGGAATTTTTCAAAACATTCAGCGATCAAACAGAAAAGAACTTCGAACCGTATATCAAGTTTAATAAGTTGGTGACCAAGAATGTTGAAGTATTGACTGAGTTGCAACTCAATGCGATCCGTACTTACAGCGAATTGGGTCTGGCGCAAATGAAAGCGGCCAGTGAAATCAAAGATGTGACATCGCTAACAACATTCAATTCTCAACAGTTCGGCGTCTTAAACAAACTCTCACAGCAAATGATGGATGACAGTAAAAAACTGCAAAACATCGCGAAAGAGTTTAAAGATGATGTTGAAAAACTTGCCTCTGAAAACCTTAAGACAGTGACCCCTGCGTAACACTGTTTTTCGCGCCGCCTAAGGGCGGCGCTTTTTTCTGTTTTAAGGAGTAAGTGTATGTTCCAACATGCCTTTACGGACTACCTTGTCCAACTGCAACAAGTGAACCAGCGTTGGTGGAAAGAGGTTGAACAGAGCAAAGCAGCCGTTAATTCCCCACTCAATAAAGCGATGCAAGAAGTGAATCTGGAAGACTCGCTCAAATTCTTTGAGCAAGCCGTGAATCAGCCAGCTGCTCTGCTGAAATTGCAAACTCAGTGGTGGGAACAACAACTGCAAATTTGGCAGAAGGTCGTTCTTGAGTCCAAAGTTCAATCGATCATGGAAGCGGAAAAAGGGGATAAGCGTTTTAGCCATGAAGCGTGGCAACAAGATCCCTTTTTCAATTTCATCAAACAATCCTATCTGCTGTTCAGTAAGACTTATTTAGACACCATCAATGCAATCGAAGGGCTTGATGAAAAAGCCAAAGAGCGGATCCTGTTCTTCTCACGTCAGATGATTAATGCACTGTCGCCTAGCAATTTTATTGCGACTAACCCAGAGTTATTGCGTCTGACTTTAGAAAAAAATGGAGAAAACCTCATCGCAGGCCTTGAGCAGTTGAAAGAGGATGTTGCTTCAAGTGCTGATATCCTCAAAATCCGCATGACCAACAATAACGCTTTCCGTCTGGGTGAAGATGTCGCGAATACGCCTGGCGAAGTAGTGTTTAAGAATGATGTCTTTGAACTCATTCAATACAAACCTTTGACTGAGCAAGTAGCGGTGACTCCGCTTTTGATTGTTCCTCCTTTTATCAACAAGTACTACATTCTCGATTTGCGTGAGAAAAATTCCATGGTGCGCTGGCTGTTAGAGCAAGGGCATAGCGTATTTATGATCTCATGGCGCAATCCGGGAGCTGCACAAGCGCAAGTCAATTTTGAAGACTATGTGCTTGAAGGTGTTGTGAAAGCGGTGAATGCGATTGAATCGATCACCGGGCAAGAGCAGATCAATGCTGCGGGCTACTGTATTGGTGGCACGGTATTAGCCACAACAATTGCTTATTACGCTGCGAAGCGTATGAAAAAACGGATCAAAACGGCGAGCTTCTTTACCACCTTGCTTGATTTTTCTCAGCCGGGAGAAGTGGGTGCCTATATTAATGACACCATTATCCGCGCAATTGAGGCACAAAATAATGCCAAAGGGTATATGGATGGGCGCTCGCTCAGCGTGACATTCAGCTTACTGCGTGAAAATAGCCTGTACTGGAATTATTACGTGGACAACTACCTGAAAGGGCAGAGTCCTGTGGATTTTGATCTTTTGTATTGGAACAGTGACAGCACTAATGTGGCTGGAGCTTGCCATAACTTCTTGCTACGTGAACTCTATCTTGAAAACAAACTTGTTCAAGAGAAGGGAGTGAAAGTTGGTGGAGTATGGATTGATTTAGATAAAATCAAAGTTCCGAGTTATTTCATTTCGACGAAGGAAGATCACATCGCACTATGGCAAGGCACTTACCGTGGCGCGTTGCGTACTGGTGGTAACAAAACTTTCGTGCTGGGTGAATCCGGCCACATTGCTGGAATCGTCAATCATCCTGAAAAACGTAAATATGGTTACTGGGTCAACGATGCTTTGGATGATTCTGCTGAAGATTGGTTAGAAACCGCTCAGCATCGTGAAGGCTCGTGGTGGGTACACTGGAATGAATGGCTAAATGGCTTCGCTGAAGAGGCCAAAGTAGAGCCTTATTCATTAGGTAATACTGATTATCCTGTGCTTTATGCCGCTCCGGGAGAATATGTAAAGCAAGTTCTTCCGATTCAAGAGTCATAACATAGCGCCACCATTCGGTGGCGTTTCTTATTTCATTGCTTTCATTTCGATTAATTATCGAATTGGAATATCCGCAATAACCTTATGTTCATTAGAGTGTCTGAATCTTTCGTTTAGCAAATTAGTGGTGCTCTACTATATTTTTATTGGGTTTTAATTAATGCAACGAAAAGCAGACAGAGCTACCTATGATGAAACCTGTAAATATCGAATGGAACGTCAATTTAAGGCAGGTGTTCTTTTGCATTGCTAGAGCGTTAGATTCGGTGGGTATTGATGATATCAATCACGGTCATCGTGTTGGATACATGGCGTATTCCTGCGCCAAAGCGATGGAATGGAGTGAGGAGGAGTGCCAATTAGTTTTCTCACTAGGCTTGATCCATGACTGTGGTGTTGCCCAGAAGCGTGATTTCTACAATCTGCTTGAAAACATGCAGCCAGATAATGTTCGTCAACACTGTGTGAGAGGTTATGAACTGCTTTCGCATTGCCCCACTTTGTCCCTATTTGCCGATGCGATCTTGTATCACCATACGCCTTGGAAAGACCTGAAGAATGTTGACATTACAGATCGAAATAAACGTTTTGCCGCATTAATCTTTTTGTCAGATCGGATTGATTACCTCAAAGAATTGTACCCCAAAGATCAATTTGGCAATGTAACCCAAGAAGCGCGTAACCAAGTTTGCTTAGAGATTGGGCGTTTAAGTGGAACCTTGTTTGAGCGTGACTTAGTTCGTGAAATGCAGAACTTATTGGAGAAAGAGTTTATTTGGTTCTCCATGGATTATCAGCATGTTGAAGCACTAGGGCAGACTCTTCCATCAACTCCTTTCTTTGAGCAAAAACTTGGTGTTGATGATGTGATGTCGATTGCGATGTTGATGGCGAATATCGTCGATGCCAAAAGCCAATTCACTTTTTACCATTCGCAGAAAGTGGCGGAGATTTGTCAGCGGTTAGCCAAGGAGCTTGGGTTGGATCCTGAGATGCAAAAGGCTTTATATCTCACAGGCTTAGTACACGACATTGGTAAGCTCCATACACCGGAAGATATTTTGCATAAGCCAGGAAAGCTCGATGAGAGCGAATATTTATGTATTCAACGTCACTCCACCGATTCTCGCTACATGTTACAAATGATGTTTGGTAACTCAATCATTTGTGAATGGGCAAGCAATCATCATGAGCGGTTGGATGGTTCGGGATACCCAAGAGGGTTGCAAGGTTTAGACATCGATCTGCCTTCGCGTATTATTGCTGTGGCCGACGTATTTCAAGCGTTAACCCAAGCGAGGCCCTATCGAGGGAGAATGTCGCTCAAAGAGGTGATGAATATTCTTTCTCACGAAGTCAGTTGTGGTCGCCTTGATAGCCAAGTGTTTGAAGTGATAGTACGTAATGATCAAGCGTTCTATGATTTGTCTATTCAGGAAAGTGTCAATGAATGGGTGTCTGCTCATTAGTGTGTATTTGTGACAATCCTAGTGGCTGATTGAGGGCGAAATCGATTGATGTGGAAGAAAAAATCCGGTGTATGCACCGGATTTTTTCTCTGCCTTTTCTACTTGTCTTTAGTCATGGCCAGTAAGCCAATCGAGACGACGGCAACGCCAAGGAAACCGGCCAGAATGATAACTGGCATGGCGCTGTAACCTAGCACGTGCCAAAAAATCGATTCAAGAGTACTCATAGTGGCTCTCCTTATTGCCAGCCTTCAACACCATGCATGTCGGGTAGGTTATGCGCGATACCTTTATGGCAGTCAACACAGGTTTTTTCGCCAGAGGCCAATGCCGTAGAGTGCTGTTGTACTGCGCGGCTACTTTGCTCTGAAAAATCCATGTAGTTGAACTGGTGACAGTTTCGACATTCCAACGAATCGTTCTTTTTCAACCGAGCCCACTCACGTTCCGCTAAGTGTGCGCGGCGTGCTTGGAACTTCTCTGGCGTATCGATAGTGCCGATAAAGTGTGCCACCAATTCTTTGGAAGCTTGCACTTTACGCACAATTTTATCCGTCCATTCGTGAGGAACATGGCAGTCAGAACAAATTGCACGAACCCCAGAACGGTTTGAATAGTGAATCGTCTCTTGGATTTCGGCCACAATTGGCGCGTGACAGCCTGAGCAAAACTCTTCGCTGTTTGTCGCTTCCATTCCGGTGTTGAAGGCGCCCCAAAATAGCAGGCCGCCCACAAAGCCCATCAGCAAAACCACACCAACGGCGGCTTTACTTGGACGAGACAAACGAAGCCAAAACGCTTTCAGAAATTTCATAAATGGCCTCTTCTCGGTTAACGAAGTGAATCAACACGTTCGAAATCGTTCTCTACCAGCGGTTTAGCATCCGCTTGAGGTACGTGACACTGCAAACAGAAGTAACGGCGTGGAGAAACGTCTGAAAGTACCGCATCTTCACGATTCACAAAGTGAGTCACGCTGATCTTAGTTGCGCCCATTTCTTTGGCATTCTTCCAACTGTGGCAAGACAGACACTTGTTCGCGTTCAGTGATACTTCATAGTTGCGAATGTTGTGTGGGATCAGTGGTGGTTGGTATACAAA
The DNA here is from genome assembly GCF_019048845.1 of Vibrio mimicus. NCBI lineage: Bacteria > Pseudomonadati > Pseudomonadota > Gammaproteobacteria > Vibrionales > Vibrionaceae > Vibrio > Vibrio mimicus. The sequence goes on along the minus strand of NZ_CP077425.1, from coordinate 235,343 downwards.
GTCACTTTCCAACGCTTGCTCACGTGGGTATTTTTTCATTGGGTCTGCAGCGCGAGTTGCTTCAATTTCACTCGCCCCACGCAGTGATTCTAGACCACCAATACCGCCTGGATTCTCTAGCGCTGCATGAGCAACACCAGCCAGTACAGTAAACACTGAAAGTAAGACAATGAGTTGTTTTTTCATCGTAAATTCTCCGCCTTGCGGCTTAATACTTGGTCTGGGCTGACGGGCAGCCCAGTGCAATTAGGGTTACGCGACTTTGGTGATCTTAACCGGACACTTCTTGAAGTCGGTCTGCTTCGAGAGTGGGTCGGTTGCATCGAGGATCAACTTGTTGATCAGAATGCGAGCATCAAAGAAAGGCACGAACACCAAGCCTTTTGGCGGCTTATTACGACCGCGAGTTTCCACACGAACTCGAACTTCACCACGCGAGTTGGAAATCAGCACTTCATCGCCACGGCGTAAACCGCGTGCTTGCGCATCCTCATGGTGCATGAAGCACAGTGCATCTGGCACCGCTTTATACAGCTCAGGGACACGACGTGTCATGGTGCCGGTATGCCAGTGTTCCAGCACACGACCTGTACAGAGCCACAAGTCATATTCAGCATTTGGTACTTCTGGTGGTGCTTCGTAAGGAGAGGAGATGATCCACGCTTTACCATCCGGTTTACCGTAGAAGTCCCAACCTGAACCTGCTTTCGCATAAGGGTCAGAGCCTTCTTTAAAGCGCCACTTAGTCTCTTTACCATCGACAACTGGCCAACGCAGGCCGCGAACTTGGTGGTAAACATCGTAAGGCGCTAAATCGTGACCATGGCCGCGACCGAACTCGGCATACTCTTCAAACAGACCTTTTTGAATGTAGAAACCAAAGTGGTGTGCATCATCGTTGAGTTCACGCGCTTCGCTCAGTGGGAATTTGTCCACCTGACCGTTTTTGAACAGCACGTCATACAGGGTTTTACCACGGTATTGCGGTGCTTTCGCCAGTAACTCTTCCGGCCACACTTCTTCCACTTTGAAGCGTTTTGAAAACTCAATGACTTGCCATGAATCTGAGTGAGATTCTCCGACAGTTTTAACTTGTTGATACCACACTTGAGTGCGGCGCTCGGCGTTACCGTAAGCACCTTCTTTTTCTACCCACATTGCGGTTGGCAGAACAAGATCGGCTGCTTGCGCTGTTACCGTTGGGTAAGCATCAGACACTACGATGAAGTTTTCAGGGTTGCGGTAGCCCGGTAAACGCTCAGTATTGATGTTTGGACCCGCTTGCATGTTGTTATTACATTGCACCCAGTAACAGTTCAGTACGCCATCTTTGAGCATTCGGTCTTGCTGTACCGCGTGGAAGCCCGGTTTAGGTGGGATAGTGCCTTCAGGCAGTTTCCACACTTTTTCTGCAATCGCACGGTGTTTAGGGTTAGCAACCACCATGTCTGCTGGCAGACGGTGTGCAAAGGTACCGACTTCACGAGCCGTACCACACGCTGATGGTTGACCGGTCAGTGAGAATGGGCTGTTGCCTGGGGTGGCGATTTTGCCGGTAAGCAGGTGCAGGTTGTACACCAAGCTTTGCATCCATACACCGCGAGTATGTTGGTTCATCCCCATGGTCCATAGCGACATCACTTTGGTGTTTGGATCAGCATACTGCTTCGCCAGTGTGATCAGTTTATCCGGTGCCACACCTGAAATTTCAGAGGCTTTCTCAACTGTGTATGGCGCAACCGACTTTTTGTACTCTTCAAACGAAATATCGCTGACCTCACCAGAGTTGGGATTTTTCGCCTTTTTCTGCAGTGGGTCATCGTCACGCAGACCGTAACCGATATCCGTTACCGCTTGCTTGAAGTGGGTGTGTTTGTTCACGAAGTCCCAGTTCACCGCATCGTTTTGAATGATGTAGTTGGCGATGAAGTTGGCGATTGCTAAATCAGACTGTGGGTGGAAAATGTAGCCATGATCTGCCAACTCAAAGGAACGGTGGTAGTAAGTGGAGAGTACATTCACTTTAACGTGAGGATGGCTTAGACGACGGTCAGTAATGCGGGTCCAGAGAACTGGGTGCATTTCTGCCATGTTTGAACCCCAAAGCACAAAAGCATCGGCATGTTCAAAGTCGTCATAACAGCCCATTGGTTCATCAATACCAAAGGTACGCATGAAGCCGACTACCGCAGAAGCCATACAGTGACGTGCGTTCGGGTCAATGTTGTTGGAACGGAAACCCGCTTTCATCAGTTTCACAGCGGCGTAACCTTCCATGACTGTCCACTGACCAGAACCGAACATACCCACGCTGGTTGGACCTTTGGCTTTTAGTGAGGCTTTCCATTTTTCAGCCATGATGTCAAAAGCAGTATCCCAAGACACAGGAGTAAATTCGCCATCTTTGCTGTATTGACCGTCTTTCATACGCAACAAAGGTGTTTTTAAGCGATCATGCCCGTACATGATTTTTGAAAGGAAGTAGCCCTTAATACAGTTAAGGCCTTTGTTCACTGGTGCTTCAGGGTCACCTTGAGTGGCGACAACGCGACCATCTTGGGTACCGACCAGCACAGAGCAACCTGTACCACAAAAACGACAAGGCGCTTTGTCCCAATGAATAGCGGTTTGATCGGAGCTAGCGATCAAGTTGGTGGCAGAAGCGGGGAGGGTGATCCCTGCAACCGCCGCAGCTGAGGCGGCTGCGTTTGCTTTCACAAACGCACGTCTGGTCATTTTCATACATTACCCTCGAGTTCAGAAAAGGTATTTCCAGTGTGTAATATTTCCTTCCTACAGGATGCCGTCACGATGTAGGCGACAGGCAATCTCAGCAGTTTGGCTATAGTTCTTCTTCCGTTGCAGTCTCTACCTGATGGAAAACCAAAAAAGCGTTAAGTACATTAGGAAGATGATTTATGTGTTCAATCGTTTCGGTGATGAAGCCTTGACGATCGGTTTCAATCACCACGACGAGTTTGCCTTGCGGATCTTCGCCGTAAATTTCCACGTCACGCAGTTCGCTCACTTGCTGTTTTACGGTGAGTAGATGCTCTGGCAAGGTGTGAACCACCAAGCTGGAGATGTGTACTTCATGCAGTGAAGCTAAAGGTTGTGACATATTGCTCTCCAATTTATCCACGCCGTCTAAGCGATGTTATGAGTATAGTGAACCGTCATTGCGTTGCTTGGACAAACTGAAACACAGGCACCGCAACCAGAACAGTTTTGCGAATTCACTTGCGGGCTCGCGGTACGGCCAATTTGCAAAGCAAAATGGATGGCCTCTTCTGGGCAAGCATCCTGACAAGAGCGGCACTCAACTTGGTTATGTGCTAAGCACTGGCTCGCGACTTCAACGGACGCTTGCCAAGGCTCTTCACTTTGCTGCAGAAAAATCGGTTCCGGACAGCTCTGTGCGCACTGGTAACAAAACGTGCACTCATCAATCGAAAAGTTGACGGTGGGGAAACCACCATCACCCTTTTCGATGATGTGGGTTTCACACGCTTCAACGCATTTTCCGCAACGTGTGCACTCATCAATAAATGCTTGTGGACGTGCAATCCAAGGCAGTCGGACTTGGCTTTGGTTTTGCTGACGGCCAAGGGCAAACCAACGTCGTTTGGTTAAATCAACCATATTTTTCTCCGCGTCTGTTCACAACCTGCCACATTTCCATACACAAATTGTAGTTTTTGACATATTTGTATAAATACCTCTTAGGGGGTAATTGGGGTGGTGGATTGTTTTGGATCAATAAATTAACCTGCTCGTTTCGGATAGTGTAGCCCTAAAGAGGTGGAACCTTGGTTACCAATGAGAGAGAAACCGCGTTGTCTAGTCCGGTACGCAAGTCATTAACTCGCACTATGGCGAAAGCCATGTTGCTGATTTTATTTTTATCCGCGCTGACGACAGGGGTCGCGATTGTGACGCTGGCTTCTTCACTTAATGACGCGGAGGCGGTTAACGTTTCCGGCTCAATGCGTATGCAAAGCTATCGACTGGCGTATGACATCCAGGCTCAATCGAAAGATTACAAAGCGCACATTTATCTGTTCGAAAATTCGCTCTATTCACCTTCCATGTTGGCGCTACTGGATTGGACAGTGCCGGGTGACATCCAACACGATTACTATCAGTTGATCGAACGCTGGCATCAATTAAAAAAGGTGCTCAATAGCGACCAAAACGCCGATTATCTCCACCAAGTTGCGCCATTTGTCGGTTTGGTGGATAACTTTGTTCTCAAGCTGCAGCGCTTCTCTGAGCGTAAATTAATTGCTCTGGCGGCGGTCGGCAGCTTTGGTTTGGGCGGTATTTTTGCCGTCTCGCTGTTTGTGGTTTATTACATCCGTGAGGAAGTGGTGCGGCCTTTAAATGCGATGGTGGCTGCCAGTGAGAAGATTAAAAACCGTATTTTTGAAGTCTCGCTGGATGAAACCAGCAGCACAGAAATGGGGATTTTAACCCGCACTTTTAACAGCATGGCGGGGGATCTTGGTAAGTTGTATCGCGGGCTAGAACATGCGGTAAATGAGAAAACGCATAAGCTGCAAACAGCCAACCAATCATTGCAAGTCTTGTATCACTCTTCGCAAGAATTGACGGCGTCTCGGATCACGGCGAGTAATTTTCAAACCATATTACGTCATTGGGTGGCGGTTGAGGGGATCAACGCCCTGCGTTTAGAAATTGAAGAAGAAGCAGGAAAGCCATTGATTCTACAAGAAGGCAAGCCGAGCGGTGAGACTATGCTACAAACCCCTCTGACGCTCGATGGCCGTCATCTTGGCTATCTCTACTGGGACGCAAGCGCGGCAGGGCCGGATCGCGCCTTGATTGATAACTTTGCGATGATATTGTCGCGTGCGATTTACTACAATCAAGCGCAGCGCCAAGCTGAACAACTGCTGTTAATGGAGGAGCGAGCAACCATAGCGCGCGAGCTGCATGATTCGTTGGCGCAGTCGCTCTCTTATTTGAAAATTCAATTAACCCTGTTGAAACGCTCAGTGATGCCATTAAAACCTTGTGGTGATTTGAGTAAGACGGAAAATATTATCAGCGAGATCGATAAAGGTCTGTCGGATGCTTACACTCAGTTGCGAGAGTTGCTAACCACCTTTCGCCTAACCTTAAGTGAGGGCAGTTTTGGTCAGTCATTACTGGGAATGTTGACTCAACTCTCAAGTCAAACTGAAGCTAAAATTGAACTCAATAACGCGCTTTCTTCAATTGCGCTGGATGCTCATCAACAAGTGCATTTGGTGCAGTTGATTCGTGAGGCAACGATCAACGCGATCAAGCATGCACAAGCGACAAAGATTACGGTGAATTGTCACGAGCAACAGGGTGCTGTCAGAGTGACAATTGAAGATGACGGGGTCGGTTTCGATCCACAAGATCACAAGCTCAACCATTATGGTATGAGCATTATGCAAGAACGTGCCGCCCGCTTGCGCGGTGAATTAAAGGTTGAATCCGCTCTGGGTAAAGGTTGCAAAGTGGTGCTGACTTATCAGCAGAGCGAGGAGAAAAATAAGAATGAGTTGTAGAGTTCTTTTGGTGGATGATCACCCGCTGATGCGCCGTGGTATTAATCAACTGTTGAGTTTTGAAGAGGAATTTGAAGTCGTTGCCGAAGCTGGCAATGGGGCAGAGGCCATAGCTCTGGCACATGATCTGCAACCGGACTTGATTCTGCTCGATCTCAATATGAAAGGTATGTCGGGATTGGATACGCTGACAGCGCTACGCACCGATGAGTGTGATGCTTATGTGGTGATCCTGACGGTTTCAGATAGCGCGGCGGATATTGAAGCGTTAGTGAAAGCGGGGGCTGATGGCTATCTGCTCAAAGATACGGAGCCAGACCAGCTTGTGGCGTTACTAAAACAAGCCATGAGAGGTGAAAAAGCTTTTAGTGAATCCGTAGAGCGCTACCTTTTAAATCGCGATGACGCGAGCAATCCTTTTGAAGCGCTAACGGAACGCGAAATGCAGATTATGTCGGAAGTGGCGAAAGGGTATCGCAATCGACAAATCGCTGATCGCCTGTTTATTTCCGAATCCACGGTGAAAGTGCATATGAAAAGCTTACTGAAAAAGCTCGATGTGCCTTCACGCACCGCCGCCACGATTCTTTATCTAGAGCGTTTTGCCACCTCATAGTGGGATCTTTCCCCAAAGTGGTCGAGTTAGATGGGTATATACTGATGAGTATGATGACTCGAACTTGGATGAAATAGGGGAAAGTGATGCTCTCAATCTTTGATATTTTCAAAATTGGTGTTGGTCCATCTAGCTCACATACTAATGGGCCGATGATCGCAGGTTATCGCTTTGTGCAACGGTTATTGCCCCAGTTAGACAAAGTTGAACGTATACAGGTGGATCTCTACGGGTCACTGTCTCTAACGGGCAAAGGGCACCATACCGATCGTGCGACCTTGCTTGGCTTAATGGGCAATCAACCTGCCACTATCAAGATTGGTGAAGCCAATCAGGCTCTACGTGAAGCACTGCAGTTCGGTAAGCTGAACCTGAACGGTGAGCATGATATTGCCTTTGATTACTACCAAGACCTTCTCTTTCATTCTGATAATCTGCCATTGCATGAAAATGGTATGACGCTGAGTGCGTTTGATTCTCAAGGGCAACAGATTGATTTTGAAACTTATTATTCTGTTGGGGGCGGATTTGTTGCTACTGCCGAGCAACTGCAAAATGGTACAGCCAGTGCCGATGTTTCCGTCACTTATCCTTTCCGCAGTGCTGATGAAATGCTGCGCCAAGCAGAAAAACATGGCCTGAGCATCGGGGGAATGATCCTGCGCAATGAACTGGCTTTTCAAGAGATGGCGGCCATTGATGCCAAGGCCGACCAGATCTGGCAAGTGATGAGTCAATGTATGGAGCGCGGTTTTGCGACTGAAGGTATTTTAGACGGGGGATTGAGTGTTACTCGCCGTGCACCGAGTTTACTTAAAAAACTAGAAGCCAACGCCGCGATTGAAAACGATCCGATGGAAGTGATGGATTGGATAAACCTGTTTGCTTTTGCCGTCAGTGAAGAAAATGCCGCCGGTGGGCAAGTGGTGACATCGCCAACCAACGGCGCTGCGGGCGTGATTCCTGCGGTTTTGATGTATTACCACCGTTTTATCAAGGCGCTTGATACCAAGCAGCTCAAGGATTTTCTCGCGGTATCTGGCGCGATCGGTATCCTGTACAAAACCAATGCGTCGATTTCTGGTGCTGAAGTGGGGTGCCAAGGAGAAGTGGGAGTCTCTTCCTCCATGGCGGCGGCGGGTCTAACCGCTTTGCGTGGTGGCAGTAATGAGCAAATCTGCATGGCGGCGGAAATTGCCATGGAACATTCATTGGGGATGACGTGCGATCCCATTGGCGGGCTAGTGCAAGTCCCTTGCATTGAGCGTAATGCAATGGGTGCGGTGAAAGCGATTAATGCATCGCGCATGGCGTTAAAACGTACCAGCAAATGTCTGATTTCACTCGATAAGGTAATTGAAACCATGTACCAAACCGGGAAAGACATGAATAAGAAATACCGTGAAACGTCATTAGGTGGGTTGGCGCTAATCCACCTAGCGCCACCTTGCGAATAATCCAGAATCGGATATGTTTTTACGAGTTGATTATACGACTCAAAAAGAAAAGGGCGTGATTTCACGCCCTTTTGAATGTTGGTCATAACACGGGCAATTAAGCGTGCATTGGTACCAAAACCATAGTGCCGATGATCACGGTCACAAGACCCAGTAAAACAGGAACCGAAGTACGTTTTACCACTTCAAATGGGCTGATTTTACCCATACCTGCCGTTGCAACGACTACACCTGAAACCGGAGAAATAGTACGGCCAAGGTTAGAGGCTTGCAGCATTGGGATGATCAAAAATGCAGGGTTCAGACCCATTTTCGTGGCCAGTGATGGAGCCAATTCCACAAACGCATAGAAAGGCGCGTTACCTGAACCTGTTGCAATCGCAGCGGCGACAGTTAAACCAGTGAGGATTAGCATCAGCGCAATACCGCCTGCGCCCGCCACTTCTGCCAAGTGCAGTAAGTTGTCAATCGCGCCGATAGACATCAAACCTTGTGCAAAAACCCCCGCCGCGACTAATAGCATCACCACGCCTTTAAAGGCATCGGCCATACCAGCGTAACAGGCTTCCAGATCTTCCAGTGTTTCTTTGCCTTTAAAGCGCTTAGTAATGTAGTCCACTACCACGCCGATAAAGATAGACAGAACAACGATGGTATAGATGTCCAGAGTAATACCCGGCAGAGTTTCACCGTTGAAAACGAACACACCAATGATCGGTAAGAAAGGCAGAATTGCGTAATACGCTGGTGCTTTCACTTCCATCTCAGAAAGATCCACTTTCTCCATTGGCGTATTGTCTTTCTGGTCTAGGTATTTGTTCCAGAAGTATGCCGCTGCTGCCATCACAATGATGGCGCAGATAGAAACCGGCAATACCGTTTCAACCGCGAATACGTGCAGTGGTAAGCCCGATTTTTCTGCCGCAATGACAACGTCACCGGAGGTTGGGGACAAAATGATCGCAGCTGGAGAAGCACACACAGCCACTGCCGCAGGGCGAGAAATACCCATTGCCGTCATCATTGGGAACAAGGTTGCCATTAACAGAACGCCAAGACCGGTTGCAGAGCTGACCGCGAGAGACATTAAACAGGCAACAATGTATGCCGCGACCAACAAGATGTAAGGCGATTTGATAAACGAAAGCGGTTTAGAAAACTGTTTTACCACCACGTTGTTGGCGCCGATGTGGGTCATGTAAGAAGCAAAACCACACAGCAACATAATTTGCATACCTAAGCCACCACCACGGTTTTGCAGCATGTATTTCACATACTCCATCGCATCGGTTAATAGGTTGCCCGTTGTAACCATTTTTCCGGGCAGCACCTTGTGACCCAAGATACCCGTCAAAATCAATAGCAAAATCCCTGCGGTAAGTAGGATACCCGCAGGCTTATAGCCTTTTACGATGAAATAGCCGACCGCAAAGGTCACAACTAAACCAATCAGAAGCTCAAGCATAGCAATCTCCAAAAATGTCCGTTTATTGCAAACTGTAAAATGTATGTCAGGAATTTACTGAAAATGAACATGTAGCACGAGTTCAACTTGCACTTTGCATGATCTACAGCAATAAAAATATCAATTATTTTTAGTGATTCCTGCTTGATAATGATTTGTTTGTAATGGGTTGTTGCTATGTTAATGGCATTTTTAGGGATATATTTTGCCAATGGCAAGGGATATGGAGAAAAACGGCACGAATGGCGGCTTTTCATTGCCCCTTTCCATAAGATAGGAGCTTTTCTAGATAAATAAGGCTCCTAATCGGAGCCTTATCGAGGTGGGAAGAACTAGACGTTGTCCATAGTTATTACTGATGGCGGCTGGTGCGAAATTCGGCAACTGCTTCATCCATGGCATGCGCTTGGCTCGAAACAATATCAACTTCGGAGAGACACTGCTGTGCAGAGCGCATATTGTTTTCAGAAATTGTGTTGAGTTCGGTGATGGATTCACTCACGTGGTTCATTACGCTGCCTTGTTCTTCAATCGCAGCAGCAATCCGTTGTGAGTTATCTTGAATGGTGTTCATATCACGTAGAATTTGCTGCAAGCTCTCATCGAGTTGACGAGAGGCATGAAGTGTCTCTTGGCCTTGGTTATTACAAAGATCAATATCATTAACAACTTGGCTCATTTGCGACTGAATGTTCGTCACAACGCGAGTAATTTCTTCGGTGGATTGATGAGTGCGTGTCGCCAGTGAGCGTACTTCATCGGCAACAACAGCAAACCCACGCCCTTGTTCACCAGCGCGTGCTGCTTCAATCGCGGCATTGAGTGCCAATAAGTTAGTCTGTTCTGCAATTCCCTGAATAATGCTGACCGCTCCGCCAATTTTTTCCACAAATGTATTGAGTGAAGCAATTGAGTGTTGACTTTTTTGTAGGGTAGAAGAGAGCAGATCAATATTTTTCACTGTAGTGACAACGACACTACGGCCATGCTCTGCATTACGTGCTGCTTGGTTTACACCATCAACAGCAATATTGGTACTCTCTGAGATCTCGCTGATCGTCGATACCATTTGCTGTACTGATGTTGCCATTAAACCCATGTGATCCGATTGCACATTAAATTGTTCAATGACCTGCTCAAGCTCGTCATGCATGCTAGAGGTACTCGTGTATAGCTGATGAGATTTGCTCTGTGAACCACTGATCAGTTGCTCAAATTTATCCAACAGTCCATTGAAGTAGCGAGCCACCGAGGTGATTTCATCTTGACCTTTGAGATCCGCGCGAAGAGAAATGTCGTTAGATTCAGCAATTCGTTGAATCACCTGTAGCAGTTGGCTGACACGTAAATTGATTGAGCGGCTAATTTGAAAAATACCGAGCAAAATCACAAGCACTACACTCACCGTGACGGCTAACTTGACTGTTGCCATGGTTTGTTGTTTTTCATCGATCGCTTGAGTGAGTGTTTCAGAGAATGATTTGAACATCTCTTCGACATCGTGTGATTGAGCGCGCGTGTTGCCTTGTAAGCCTTCGTTATATTTCAGGCCAATCACTTTTTCCTGAGCCACAACGGCTTGAGCTGTTTTGATCAGGTCTGAATATTGACTAAGCGCTGCTGCGTTCACTGAACCAGCTAAAACTTGCTGATGAAAATCGGCCAATGCCAGTAGCTCCTCAGCAGAAGCTTGATGTTTCGCCTGATTCATCGCTTGGTAATAGCTTTTCCAGAGTCCACTTTCTGAATCTAAGCCAAGTGTCTGGTAGGCTTGTACGAGTTGTTCAAAACCTTGTTTATATTCAAGTAACGCAGTACGGAGTGCTCGAGAGTCACCGAGTTGATATTTGTTCATGATCGTATCGAGCTCTGCTTGGCGAGCTATAAACAGATCACTATTTTTTTGAAAAGTATCAAGGTACTTGGCATCACTACGTAGCAAAAAATCTTTTTCGTTACGGCGTAAATTGAGTAGCCTTACTTCCAGTTTGTCAACTTGGTTGATGGCTTTGTTGAGTTCATCGTTAGTGTGGGCAAATTCAGAAGTGGTAAAAAAAATGGCAATGGCCCCTAAAACGGCTAAGCTGCCCAAGGTATAAAGTTTATTCCTAATGTTCATAGCGTTACCTATTTATTATTATGACTACAACAGACAGCGACTTTAGGTGTCTGAGTGTAAATGTGCTGCAGTGTACTGAGAATATCGAAACTAGCAATACCAGTGACACTTATCGTTCCAGTAGCATACTACGTATTAATGATAGTTCTATTATAAATGATTGGTGAGAATGTGTTGAGTGTCAATTTAAACTCTTATGAAGGGTTCATCTTTGATATGGATGGAACCTTGCTTGATACCATGCCAGCCCATTTAGCTGCATGGAAATTAACCGCCGAGCATTTTGGCTTTCCCTTTGATCCTCAGTGGATATATTCATTAGGTGGAATGCCGAGTGCCAAAATCACGATGCATATCAACCAAAAACTAGGCTTAACACTCGATCCTGAACAAGTCGCGGGATACAAAATGGATGTATTTGCCAGTATTGGAACACAGGCTGACGTGATTCCAGCAACCTATGATCTGCTGTGCCAGTGGTATGGTAAGAAGAAAATGGCAATTGGGACGGGGAGTCAGCGTGACAGCGCACTGCGTTTGCTGAGTTCTGCACAGGTGTTAGAAAAGTTTGATGCCGTAGTTACAGCAACGGAGGTGCAAGAACACAAACCGCACCCAGAAACGTTCTTGACGGCCTGTGAGTTGATGGAATTAACACCCAAACAGTGTTTGGTTTTTGAAGATACTCAATTAGGGTTGCAAGCCGCGCATGCTGGTGGAATGGATTGTGTGTTAGTGACCGAACAAGGGCTCGTGTTTTATCCCTTACCGTCCTAAAGGAAAAAAGCTGCCGCGGCAGCTTTTTCGTATATTGAATAAGTAGAAAGAAGTGGCTTAGTTATTCGATGGCCAACAATTCCACTTCAAAAATTAGTACGGCAGAGGGTGGAATAGGACCCGCCCCATTTTTCCCATAACCCAAATTACTTGGAATATAGAAACGCGTTTTTTCACCCACCACCATCAATTGCACGCCTTCTTGCCAACCTTTGATCACTTGATTCAGGCCAAAACTGATTGGCTCACCACGTTCAACAGAACTGTCAAACACTGTGCCATCCAGAAGTTCGCCATGATAATGCACTTTCACTCGGCTTTTTGGCCCTGGGTGCTCTGTACCCGTACCGGCTTGCAGCACTTCGTATTGCAAACCGCTATCCGTGGTGATGACATTCTCACGTTGGCCATTTTCGGTCAGAAATTGCTGGCCAGAAGAAAAGTTCACATCCGCAGCTTTGTGATTTGTCCATGTACGATAAATCATGAAGCCAGCGAGCAGAAATACAACTAAGGGAATAATAATTTTAGACATAAAGCTTTTAGCGTCCTTTAACAGCGATACCGTACCCGCTTAAACCTACTGTTGCCAGCTTGGTTAGAGTATGCAACTCAACGGGAGTAAAGAATGAGGGACATTCTAGCGATGGATTATGTGATGGCAAGCAACCTATTTGTAAATTGTTGTTGATAGACGATAAAGTTTTCCAAAAAGTGCCGATAAAATAAGGGAGTCTAATGGCTGGGTGTTTAATATGAAGTTCTGGGTTGTGTGCATAATGTTTTTACTGACAGGGTGTGGTTCACTCGCGACCGACCGTATGTTTAATGACAATTTGCTTGATGTTGCCCCCAAAGGTGATTTTGATGTAAGACACCCAGAATGGGGAAATGCACCACAGCAAGAGGTTACGGGTAAATCAACCGCATCTCGTGAAATGTCCCGGATGGATCACTCTAGCTATGCTGACTTGCGCCAATTTTTGCTGAGTAATGGCATTGCCCATGAAGTGGTTCCTGGTGACTACCCCATGATCAAGGTGAGTAACACCATCCGGTTTGAAACGGGCTCTGCGAAAGTCTCGGCATCGTCAAAACGCTGGTTGGATTCTATGGCTCGATTCTTAGCATCGGAATCTGGAATTGATATCGTACTGGAAGGGCATACCGATAACACTGGTGCGGAACGATTCAATGATAAATTATCGGAAAGACGGGCAAGCGCAGTAAAAACGGTTCTAGTACAAAGCCGAGTTGCACAAAATGCCATTTATACTCGTGGGTTTGGCGAAAGCGTTCCTGCTTGCACGAATAGCACAGTAAAAGGGCGTGCTTGTAATCGCCGTGTGGAAGTGCGTTTTATCCTTTCTTCTAATTAGCGCTTATCAAATTTGTCTTTATATTGAGACGATGTGGAAAACAATCAGAAGTCAGAAGTTCTAAAGTGGCGGAGGTTCATAGCATGAGTCTCCGCTTTTTAACATTTCCTAAGTATTAACCTCACTAATTTTGATATAATTCACGTTTGCGTATTTCATCTGGTTTATAAGATTGTGTTTTTGATATCAAATGTGCAACATTTGCGTCCATAAAAAATAACCATAAAAGAATGCGCAAGAATGTCAGTTTATTCAGCCACTTCTCAACAAGAAATCCTTCTTAATGACCACGAACAATTGGTTTCCACCACTGATCTAAAAGGTGTTATTACCTATTGCAATGAGACCTTTTGCCGTATTGCGGGTTACCAATCGGTACGAGTGAAAGCGCAAAGAGAGTGGGTTGATATTGCAGCTAAAGCGTATCAAGCGCTGTTGTCTGCGGAAAAAGCGGGTAAACAGTATCAGCTTAAACTCAACACTTCATTGCGCTATGCGCTTTTGCTCGGCGCATTAATGTCACCGGCATTGGCGCACGGGTTCAATGTCAGTGAAGGGTGGCAATGGCTGGCGAGTTTACTGCCCGTTGGCGTTTTAGCTTTATTGTTCCGTCAAGAGTTACTGCATACCCCGCATCAGTTGAAACAATTACAGAGCGAATATGACAGTATCAGTCGACTGATTTATTCGGGTTCTGATTCGTTTTCTGTGGCGGATTATCATTTGAAAATGGCTTCGGCGCGTATTCGCACCATACTTGGCAGAATGATGGATTCTGCACGTCCACTCGGTCAACTTGCTAACCAACTGCATTCGACCACTCAAGAAGTGCATCAAGCATTGGCACTGCAGGACAACAACATACGTGCAGTAACGCAAGCTACCGATGAAGTGGAAAATGCCGCAGAGCAGGTATCTAGCCACACTGAATCTGCTGATCAGCTGATTCATCAAGTGCAGTCACATTGTCATGAAACCAAGCAGAGCATTGAAACCACTCACCGCAATTTAGAGCGATTGGCACAGCAAGCGGAGAATGCAACGTTGACCACGGTTAAATTGAGCGAGCAAGCGCAACAAGTTGGGCAGCTGATGAGTGAAATTGGTGGAATCGCTGAGCAAACTAACTTGTTAGCCCTCAATGCTGCAATTGAAGCGGCTCGTGCCGGTGAGCAGGGGCGTGGTTTTGCGGTGGTTGCGGATGAGGTTCGTGCTCTGTCTGGGCGTACTCAGCGAGCAACGCAGCAGATCCAAACGAGCATTGATGCGATGTTGAGTACGATTGATGCTTGGCGAAGTGACATTATCACTAGTCGAGATCAAACGGATCATTGTGCAAAAGAAGCCAATACCACTTTGCAACAATTGCGTGACGTAGAGTGCGTGATGGGAGAGATGCAACGCGTGATGGGTGACGTTGCTAATGCAGCAAAACATCAGCGCGTATTGACATCAGAAGTGAATCAGCACGTCCATTCTATTGCCTGTGCCGCCACTCAAAATTTGGCGGCTACCCATACGGTAGAAGAGCTGGCAGTAGCTATGAGTGAGCAAGTTGCAGCGTTTGGCGCGTTAGCCAAGCAGTTTGCAGAAAAATAGACCAAACTCAGTCCACTCTGTCGAGAAATGGCCACATTATGTGGCCATTTTTAGTGATAGATAAGTCACCGCTTTTTGCGATGGTGAGCGTTTTAGGCGGTTGCTTGCAGCGTGTTAGATGACGAGGCTCTTTGTTGGAGATAGGCTTCCACTTCGGTCACTACGCTATTATCTTGGCTCAAGCCTAGCTTGCTTCTACGCCAGAAAATATCTTGTGCGTGACGGGCAAACTCGTGATCCCAAAGATAATCCACTTCTCTTTGATAAAGTTCGCCGCTAAAGGCGATGCCTAAATCTTCGATACCCGTCACTCCGGCAAGTAATTGTGAGGTACGGCTTCCATAGCTGTGCAGCCAACGCTCAATCACTGATTCAGTAATAAAAGGAAACGCCACAACCAGTTGTTTTTTTAAGGTGGCGTAGTCAAAGTTTTCCCCCCCCGGTAGAGGAGCTTCCGCAGTCCAAGGCGCTTTCATATGTGGGAAGAAAGGGGCTAGGTGCTTCATTGCTGCTTCGCCCAACTTGCGGTAAGTCGTCAGCTTGCCACCGAAAATGGACAGTAGTGGTGCTTCATCCGCTTGCTGATCCAGTGACAAGGTGTAATCACGAGTAATGGCTTGTGGTGAGTTAGACTCATCATCACACAGTGGGCGCACCCCGCTAAACTCGGCAACAATGTCTGAACGCGCAATTTCGCGCATAAAATGCTTATTAACGACAGAGATCAGGTAATCACGCTCGATATCGGTGATCGCCACCTTTCTCGGATCGCCTTTGTATTCCACATCCGTTGTGCCGATCATCGAATACTTATTGAGGTAAGGGATGACAAACACAATCCGCTTATCTTCATTTTGCAGAATATAGGCTTGTGGCTCATCATGAATGCGCGGCACGATAATGTGTGAGCCTTGAATAAGGCGAATGCCATAAGGTGAGCTCACCTGTGCGTTGTCATTCAAAAATTGTCTCACCCAAGGGCCAGCCGCATTGACTAACGCATGGCTGCGACGTTCAAAACGCTGCTGAGAGTGTTCATCCAGCAGTGTGACATGCCACAAATCGCCCACACGTTGCGCCTTTTCGACAGTGCAATAGTTCAAAACCTCAGCACCTTGCTCTTGGGCCTGCATGGCATTGAGGATCACCAAACGTGCATCATCCACCCAGCAGTCAGAATACTCAAAACCAATTTGCATTTCAGGCTTGGTCACTGCGCCTGCTTTCAAAGTGACTTTATGGCTCGCAGGAAGGGAAGTGCGCTTACCCAGATTGTCGTAAAGAAATAGACCGGCACGGATCATCCATGCAGGGCGCAAGAAAGGACGATGTGGCAAGCGAAAGCGCATTGGGGTGACAATGTGTGGTGCTTTTTTCAGTAGCACTTCACGTTCGGCAAGTGCTTCACTCACCAAACGAAATTCGTAATGTTCTAAATAACGTAAACCGCCGTGCACCAGTTTTGAGCTGGCAGAGGAGGTAGCACTAGCAAAGTCTTTGGCATCGTACAGGCCAACTTTTAGTCCACGGCCTGATGCGTCAGCCGCAATACCTGCACCATTAATGCCGCCACCAACAATTATTACATCGAGCACTTCATCTTGGGAAAAACGTGTTGAGCGAGCATTCATTTTCTTTCTCCGAGCTTAATTGTTTTCGTTTTTGTTCTTTAATGTTCGTATGAAAGCATTAAATAGGTCGGTAGAGCAATACTTGCTGTGTAAAATTTGATCTCAATCATAAATGAAAGCGGATTTTCATTTTCAAACGACAAAGAAAAGACACAGAAAAATGTGGTAGGCGAATGCGAGGGAATAAAAAGCCCACCAGTGAATGGTGGGCTTGGAGATTAAGTGCGAAGCCGTGGTTTATTTCACGAACACGTCTTTGAAGTCGCGCTTCAGAATTGGGTCGCGGCGTGCTTTTTTGATCTGCTTAACCATGTCTTTGACACAGTTGCCCAGCACTTGGTCGAGAAGTTGAGCGCGGTACGCGTCTTTATCTTCTTCGCTCATGTCTTTAGGAAGATTCAGTGTTGGGAACTCTTCCATCACATTTAGGCCAGCAAATGCTTGGCTTACCGAGATCAGCGCATGGAACTGCTCAAAGTTATCCAGAATGTTTTGCGCACTCGCTGGCAGTGAATCCCATGCCTCACGAACCACTTCTTCAGAGACTTCATGGATCGAAGTCACCATATGGAACATGGCTTCAGGCACCTGATCAAACTCTAGAACCTGACGCAGTTCAGGAGAGATGGATTCTAGATCCACTTTTGGTGTTTCGGTTTGGTTTGTCTCAGACATGGAAAATTCTCATTAGAGTAAAAAACGCCATGCTAAAAACTTATCTCAAAATGTCAATACAACAGCGGCAAATTGCCGTTTTGCGCACGTTTATCGCTTCTTTTACCACCAATAGTCGTAGTCGTTGTCTGAGCGACATTTTTGGGAGGGAGTGAGCGATTTTCTGCGCATTTTATTGCGCAATGAAATTTTAATTGAACAGATACGGTCTAGAGTAATAAGTAGGGTGAATAATCATGATGGATTGATTGATGGAGTTAGCGTTAAGCCAATGGATTTCAGCACATAGCAGCTCACCGCTGTGGGTATTTGTTGGCATCGTTTTACTTTCGTATTTATTAGAAGACGTAGCGATAGTGACGGCGGCTGGTTTAGCCAGTCAACACCTCACCTCATTGCCTTTAGCGCTAATGGCAGTGTTTGTGGGGATTGCAACAGGGGATGTCGCCTTATATTACCTTGGGCGTTACTGCCGCTATTTTCGTACAGTTCGTTATCGGTTATTGACCAACCCTTATTTCCGAATTGTACGGCGTCGGTTATTACAAAGACCGTTTATTAACCTGTTTTTTATTCGATTTATTCCCGGACTACGAACCGTGGGCTTTACTTTAAGTGGCTATGTTGCTCTACCACTACAATTGTTTATGACGGCAGTGCTGATCGCGACTGCATTGTGGACGATGTTGGTTTTTTTTGCCGTTTACCAATTAGGCAGTCAGGCTTGGTTTCAGGCCAGTGAATATCGCTGGTGGTGGCTGTCGATATTCGTTTTGTGTTTGCTGGGTTTTAATCGCGTATTCAGTGCCAAAGTTATTAAGGAAATAGCATGACCGCCTTCTCTTCTGTTTCTTACATCGCGGACAATAAAGTTAATGCAGGAATGCCACTATTAGAGGTGGATACCGAGCGGGTGATTTCGCCATTCGAGTTTTTGCCAAGTTGGTTTTTTTATACTCCCGTAGTGCTGCAAAGTTTAGTGCAAGGCTTATATTACCGAGACTGGCGTCTGCCTCTGGTCGCAAACCCTAGCATTCGCTTAAGTGGCATGGTTGGGGAGTCCAAACACGATATTCTGAGCCTTGCCGGGGACCACGCTCGCCGTTGGATATCACCATTTATCACTTGTACAGTGAGCGAGCGGCCAGTCCAAGAGCAGCTTGATCTGATTGCTGAGCGTTTGGCGCAAGCCGAACTGAATTATCCCTTGGTTGCAAAACCTGATTTAGGTTGCCGTGGCGTTGGCGTGAAACTCATTCATAACTCCGCGCAGCTTAGTGATTATCTGCATCGATTTCCTTCACAAGCCCGTTTTCTTTTGCAGCAAAAAGCACCGTACCGTGCCGAGGCGGGTATTTTTTACGTGCGTTTTCCTGGTGATGCGCATGGTCAAATCATCTCGATGACCCTGAAATACGCCCCGAGTGTGGTGGGAGATGGAATGCGCACTTTGCGTGAGTTGATTCTGGCTTGCCCACGAGCGGGACAGCTGGCACATCTCTATTTACCTCGCCATCCAGAACGGCTTGATTGGGTGGTTCCTGTTGGTGAAGAGTTTCAATTGGCGTTTGCGGGCAGCCATAGTCGTGGCTCGATTTTCCGCAATGGCAATCGCTACATTACGCAGGCACTTGTGCATCAACTTGATGCGATATTCGATGATTTCCCTGGATTTCACTACGGTCGATTGGATGTGAAATTCAGCAATATAGATGCACTGATGCGCGGTGAGGAGTTCACCATTTTGGAAGTGAATGGTGCGAGCAGCGAAGCAGCACACATTTGGGATCGTGAAACACCACTGCATGAAATTTTTTCCATGCTACTTAAGCAGTACCGAATTCTATACGCGATTGGTGCGGAGCAGAAAAAACGCGGTCACACCCCACCGAGCTTACGTGCATTACTAAAAGCTTGGAAGGAAGAAAAACAGTTGATTCAGTACTATCCGGAAACCGACTAATTCAAACCGTAATTCAGAAACTACGGACTAAAAATGCATAACCAGAAACAAAATTCATTGAAGGGGACTTTATGCTTGCTGTGACAACCTTAGCCCAACCATACCGTTATTCAGCTGCCATTCATGGTTGCCTTGAAACGCTAGAGCAGGGACGTGATTTTCTCAATACGATCCAAGATGAACACTACACTTACCTTGCAGAACCGTATGTAAGTAGCAGTATTGGCCAACATTTTCGTCACTGGTTAGATATTTTCCATGCGCTGCGTGCGGCGCCAGAGACGGTGGATTATAACCAGCGTCGCCGCGGCCATCCGGTGGAGTCTTCTCGCCAAGTTGCATTAAATGAAATTGATGGCTTGATTGCGTGGCTGGAATCTGAAAACGGGCTTACTCCAACGTTGGAGATTGATGTGGTGACAGAGGTTTCTTTATCGCAAACCGAAAGTTGCACCTTTCACTCCACCTTAGAGCGTGAATTGGCATTTGCTGCGCTGCATGCCAACCACCATTTTGCGATGGCCAAAGTGGTGACCAGTCTGCTTGAATTAGATACGGCTAGCACCTTTGGTTTAGCACCGGCTACGGCCACCTTTTTGCGAGGTAACGCTTAATGTGCTCCGTCACTTGGTATTTAAGTGATACCGGTTATCAGGTGTTTTTCAATCGAGATGAGCAAAGAAGCCGTGCATTAGCGCTGCCACCTGCTTTGTACGAGCTGCAAGGCACTTCGGTATTGATGCCACTTGATCCACAAGGTCATGGCAGTTGGATCGCCGTGAATGAGTTTGGGTTGTCGATCTGTTTGCTCAATAATTATCAAGGCAAAGTACCCACTGGGCAGTTGATCAGCCGTGGTTTATTGCTCAAATCCCTTGCCGGGCTGGCCACTGTTGAACAGGTGACTCTCGCGTTTGAGGCGATGAATTTGTCTCATTTCGCCCCTTTCACTTTATTGGCTTTTGATCCTCTGCTTACCAAGCTGCACGGAGATGTATTGGCTTACGCTTGGGATGGTGAGCAATTTGCGTATGGTGCGACATCATCACCGCTCTTTTCTTCGGGAGTGGCGCTTGCAGAAGTGCAACGCTATCGCACTCAGATTTATCAGCAAATGATGGCTGATGGGGTGACACCAGAAAAGCTGTTGGCATTTCATTGTCATCAGCATCCACAATTTTCGCATCTCTCAGTGGCTATGCAGCGAGAGGATGCCCATACCGTGAGTTTTACTCATATTAAGGTCAGTTCGGGGCACCAAGTGATGAGTTACATCTCTGGCCGACCCACACAACTGACAGAGCAGATATTGCAACATCAGCAATACCCACTTCCTCAATTGATTTCGCTTGTATCGTAAGGAGTTCGCTATGAAATATTGGTTAGGTTTAATCCTGTTTTTCGTGAGTACACTGGGCATGGCTCAGGATCAGATATACACCGGAATTTTCAGTAATAAAGCGTTGGATGGCTACGATACCGTCGCTTATTTCACTGAAAACAAACCTGTAAAAGGGCTGCCACAATTTAAGACCGAGTACAAAGGTGCAGAGTGGTTTTTCGCTTCTCAGCAAAATCTCGATTCGTTTGTCAGCGATCCTGAAAAGTACGCCCCACAATTTGGTGGTTACTGTGCTTGGGCGGTATCAGAAAAAAATGATTTTGCCCCAGGAGATCCACAATATTGGGCGATTGAGGATGGCAAACTTTATCTAAACTACGATAAAAAAATCAAAGGGTTGTGGGATAAAGATCGTGCACATCATATCGAACAAGCCAACAAAAACTGGCCGGTGTTAATCGGTAAGGAGTAATCCATGAAACTTCGACTCAGCAAAACTCTGCCTGCGATATTCATTGCCTTTGTCTTTGTGCAATCGCTGTTCTACAAATTTTCTGGTTCTTACGAAACCCAGTTTATTTTTCAAACCTTAGGGGGATGGTCAGGTTTTACATGGTTTGGTGATTGGGGCGCGTACTTAATTGGCAGCGCTGAGTTGGTGGCCTCCATTCTACTTTTCACTCGTTGGCACGGACTGGGTGCGGTAATGAGTGTCGGTATTATGAGTGGGGCGATATTTTTCCACCTTTTCACTCCACTTGGTATCGCTATGCCTGAGTTCAATGAGGCAGGGGAGATGGTAGGCAATGATGGCGGGCTACTGTTTACTATGGCCTGTTTGGTTTGGGTCTGCGGTGTGTATCTCACCGTACGTGACTGGCGTTCGTCAGAGAGCACTCTGCAAAGAATGATCGGAGGGATCTAATGATGCAAACCCATCCATTTCGGCTGCCGCGCTACACTCCATTTGGGGTTATAGAGAAAGGGGTAGAGCTGGCAACAGGGCTTAGCAAACTAGAGCGCTACTACCAACAAAGGCCAGCTACGCGAGATGGTTTTGAGTTTATGCGCTATACCCTTGATGCTTTACGTGTCCATTATCAAGTAGATAGAGGCTGCGTTGAACAGATTCCTGAGAAAGGGCCTGTGGTGATCGTAGCTAACCATCCGCTTGGGGCCATAGAAGGGGGGATTTTGGCGGATCTGGTTGGGCAAGTTCGCAAAGATGTCAAAGTGCTTGCCAATCAACTGCTCAAACGTCTACCAGAAATTGAGCCGTTGTTCATTGGTGTGGATGTGTTTAATAGCGCACAAGCGAGTAAAACCAATGCTCGAGGGATCCGTGAAGCACATCGTCACCTTGCTGAAGGTGGTGTATTGATCGTGTTTCCTGCCGGAGAAGTATCAACACCGCAGAAAGAAACCGGACAGCTGAGCGATATCGATTGGAGCCAGTCAGTCGCCAAGTTTATTCAGCGTAGTCAGGCGACCTGTGTGCCGATTTATATTAACGGTCGTAACAGCTCTTGGTTTTATCGCGCGGGGCGAATTCATCCACTTCTGCGTACAGCCATGTTAGGCAGAGAGCTGCTGAATAAGAGTGCGAGCACTATTTCACTCTGTCTTGGTCAGCCTATCCCTTATGCAGAATTAAAAGAATTCGCTCAAGATGAAGATGTGGTGAATTATTTGCGGCTCAACACCTATTTGATGAGCCCGAATGGGCAAGCAGAACCTGCGAAAATTTCTTTTGCCACTCCGGTGATTGCTCCACAACCCAAAGCAGAGTTAATCGCGGAGCTTGCACAGTTGGATAAGCAAGCGACTTTGCTTGAGCAAGGCGAGTTCACCGTGTATTGCGTACCTTCAACCCAAATCCCGCTCATGATGCAGGAGATTGGACGCGTGCGCGAAATCAGTTTCCGCGCGGTCGGCGAAGGCAGTGGTCATGCTTGTGATGTTGATGCGTATGATCAGCATTATTGGCAACTGTTCGTTTGGAATCGAGAAAAGAGCGAGCTGGTTGGCGCGTATCGCAT
Source organism: Vibrio mimicus (assembly GCF_019048845.1). Taxonomy (NCBI): domain Bacteria; kingdom Pseudomonadati; phylum Pseudomonadota; class Gammaproteobacteria; order Vibrionales; family Vibrionaceae; genus Vibrio; species Vibrio mimicus. The sequence continues at coordinate 212,720 of NZ_CP077425.1, read as the reverse complement.
GGGCTTAGTCGATAAGATTGTGGCAGAAAAGGGGCTGCAAGGTCTCTATTCCCGTAGCCTGTTTCATTACGATCAAGCTTTCTTGGCAACCTTGGATAATGCGATTGAGCTTGGGCGCTCGGTGGTGGCTGAGCAGTATCAACGTAATCTCAACTCGTTGCTTTTGCTCTGGAAAGGCATTGCTCGTTTCGTGGAATTGAACCCGCGTTACACCCATTTGTTTGGCCCAGTCAGTATCAGTAATGATTACAGTCCGGCCGCTCGACAACTGATGGCGGCGACGTTATCTATCCATCATTATGATCAAAATAAAGCGGCGTTGGTTAGTCCATCAACCCCTTTGCGTTCTGGAGCAGAAGTGTTCTGGCAAAAAAGCCTTTTATCCGCACTCGCCAGTGTTTCTTTGCTCTCTAAAGTGGTTGCACGGATGGAACAGGGCAATGGGCTGCCTGTATTACTGCGCCAGTATCTTGGCATGAATGGCAAATTGGTCTGTTTCAACGTTGATCCAGCTTTTAACGATGCGTTAGATGGTTTGATCGTAGTGAATTTAAAGCAAGTACCACTGAAAACGTTGGCTAAATACATGGGCAAAGAAGCTGCACAAAATTACCTTAAGGCCGCCGAGTAACAAACATAAGACAACATAACCGACAGGAATTGACTATGGTGATTGAGGATGTAATTCAAGCCTCATAGATTCGCCTGTGACAGATTTTTGGTGATATGAGGCATCACAAACAGAGGTGACACCATGCAAAATAACCCAGTCGGTTGGTTCGAAATTTATGTCAATGATATGGAGCGCGCAAAGAAGTTTTATGAAACCGTCTTGACAGTTTCCTTAGAAGAATTGCCCAATCCAACATCGATGCCAATACAAATGTTCAGTTTCCCTGCCAATATGGAAAAATATGGCGCATCCGGCGCGTTAGTCAAAATGGAAGGCATTTGCGCTGGTGGAGGCGGAACACTGATTTATTTCTCATGTGATGATTGTGCTGTTGAACAAGAGCGAATTGTCGCCGCAGGAGGACAAGTCCACACGCCGAAAATGTCGATCGGCCAATTTGGCTTCATTACTTTAGCGGTGGACACCGAAGGCAATATGTTTGGTCTGCATTCTATGCAGTAAATCCTTAGTCCTACCGATGAAAAGAGATGGAATCCCCCATCTCTTTTTTGCTGTTATCTCTAAAATGTCAGCTGTGGTGGTTAATGTTTAAAGCCGTCGTTCAAAAGACGAGGTGTTATTTCACTTCTAACCCACGAACATCATGATGTTTCAACGACATCACACGTATTCCGTGGTGCACGACCCACATCAACATGGTGGTCGCAATGACGGCGACGAAGATGGAACTAAAACGGTACAAGATGGAAAAGAAGGCATCTTTTGTTTCAGGCACAATGGCGGTGAGTGGCACCGCCAGTGCGGACATCGCTGAAAAAGCAATTGCGCTTTTGATCGGGCCTTTAGTGAGTAAATAACAAAACGGTCCCATGGCAATGATAAAAGCCAGCCAAAACAGCAAGCCGTTGCTGTACCAGCCGCCTAAAATCAACTGCACAGCTAAGCCGGCTAGGCAGCCCAGTGCGGTACCAATCACCCGAATTTTTGCCATCGCCATCGAGCCCGCCAAGGTCATTGGCGTCAGAATAATGATGATAGAAGCTTGTGCTGAGAGTGAATCGTAGAGATCCGCCATTTGAAACAACAAAAAGGCACTCATCGCAACAATCCATCCCATCGCGACTTGGCTGATGTAATCTAGGTCGCTTTTTACTGGCGTTGTCATGGCGTTCTGCATTTCGTCCCTCTTGGGCTCAGGGAACAGCCAAAATGCCATGGCGCAAATAGCGATATTGGCTAGAGAAATGACCCATAAGTTGACGTTAAAGTCTTCGATGTCGATGAAGTCATAGCTAGCAAAATTCAGCACGATTGACCCCACCAACAGCCCCATATAGCCGAATAAATAAGTGTTGGGATTCATCATCGCGATGCATTTGAACAGGAAAAACAGCCCAACTGCCACCGTCATCAGCACAGGGTGAAACTGAAAGTATTCCAACAAAAAGGTGGCTTGTAATGTAGTCCACACCGCAGAGAACGCTACCATCAGTAACGGAGTGAGTTGAAAACGCTCTGCTCTGCTTAAAACAAACAGTGGCAACATGATGGCAAAAAAACCGTAGGACCAATCAAAAAGCATACTTAGGGCAAGGCCGCTGGCGCAGCCAAACCAAATTCGCTGAGTTTTCATCGACGGCCTTAATACAAATAATGGAACACGCTAGCCAGCTTAATTTGCCAAGTGGCCATCCAGCGCCAAAACGTACTTTCTTGTGGATACAGCACAATGGTGGCGCGCGAGCCAACAAAAAGCGCTTTTGGCATGGCAGCATCACTGGCGAGATTGACGCGAGTTCTTTGCGCATCACGTACCCAACGGTTGTTAATTTCAACGCTAGTTAAAGAGCCATTCGGTGTCTGCTGTGCAGCGGCAACGCCATAGTCTCGACTAGAGAGGGAGAAGTCGTAAACTTGGCCGGGGTAAGCATCAAAGGCCACCATGGCGTGATAGCTGGCATCCACGTTGGCGACGGATTTCTCACGAAAATCGCCAGTAACCCAAAGTGAACCAGTGGGAATAAAAGTCAGCATTGGTTGATTGGCATTGGCCATGCTGCCCACTTCCAATTGCAAATTGGTGACTACGCCATCGCTTGGGGCGAGCACTTGGGTGTTCGCCAGATCCAACTGCGCTTTTTCAATGCCATTATGCGCCACGCGTACCGCAGTGCTTTGCCCTTCGCCCTCTCCAAGTTGTGCTTCAATCACTTTCAAGCTCTGTTGTTCAGCTTTTAGATTGGCGTGTGCCACTTGGTTTTGAGCGAAGGCATTGTCGAGAGCCGAGCGTGAAATCACTTGTTGCGTCGAGAGTTTTTGTAAACGCAAATATTCGCGGTGCGCATTGTCATAGGTGGCTTGCGTACGGGCAATGTTGGCTAAAGCCGCTTCGCGTTGCGAATAGAGGGTTGCTTCTTTCTCTAGGGCTGATTGCAACGAGAGTTCCGCTTGCTCTAAGGCGATTCGATATTTACGGGCATCAATCGTAAACAGTACATCGCCTTGATGTACCTGTTGATTGTTACGGATCTGCACTTGGGTTACTTTGCCTGAAACCTCAGGTGCTACTTGCACAACATAACCTTGAACGCGTCCTTCTGTGGTTATTGGGGCGTGCTGATCAGCAAAGATGATGTAGAAGAATAGCACGATGAATAGGACAATCAGTGTGCGCATCCAGAGTCGGAATTTATGTTCTGCCGTCATGGTAATTATCATTCAAAAAAGAAAGAGCGCGATTATAGAGAAGAGTAAAGCGGTGCAGTAGAATGTGAAAAAAGACATAAATGAGCTAAAAATAGGACAATGAACGTTAATCTTGATGATCTGTATCTCTTTACACAAACAGTTATGCATGGCGGCATCAGTGCCGCGGCACAAGTTCACCAGTTACAGCGTTCAAAAGTGAGCCGTCGTTTGCAAGAACTGGAGAAAGCACTGGGCTGCCAGTTATTAATCCGTACAACACGTTCGATCGAGCTGACGGAACACGGCCAACGTTTGATTGAATTGATAGGCCAGCCGATGGCGCATATTCAGCAGGGTTTAGCCGTCATGTCGGAACATAATCAGCCGTCTGGCGGTAAAGTGCGTTTGGCTATTCCTTCTGCATTGGTGACCTCGGCGGCGTTTAACGCCATTATTCGCGAATTCAGTCGGCGTTACCCCGCGGTGGCCTTGGAGATTGAAAACCATCAGCAAAGTGTTGACTTGCGCCGCCAAGCTTTTGATCTTCAGTTGTTACCTGACATGGTAAAAGTGAGTGATGACAGCTATGTGCAGTTTAGCCTGTTGCCTTATCGCTCGCATTTGGTGGCATCTAAAGAATATTTAGCAAAGTATCCGGCGATTAATAGTGTGAAAGATTTACGTCACCATCGGTTGCTTACCAATCGTTATAACGCGAATTTGCTTGATCCCGGGCTACCGCTGGCACTCAAATCGGACGATTTACATTTGCTGCGTTCGATGGCGATTGCTGGCCAAGGCATAGCTTTTATTCCTCAAGTGCATTCAAAGCCAGCGTTAGAGGAAGGAAACTTAGTGGAAGTGCTGCCAAACTTACGTCATCCCCAGCAGCATTTGACCTTAATCTATCCTTCGGCAGTTTACCTCCCTCAGAAAGTCAAAGTGCTTATCGAATTGTTTCGTGAAAAATTTCAATAAATGGATACTGTTTTGCTTTTGTTAAGCCTGATGACTTGTTGAGGGATTTCGAGAAGAGGTGATTAGAATGGTATTGCGGTTATTTAAACCGAATCTTATTTCAAGAAAGATCTCCTCGATATTGGCATTTATCAACATCGAGGAGAAGGATTTCACTACTCAGCCGAAAGCGGCGAGTAGATGATAGTTCTAAGCCTTAGCAAACTTATAAGTGCGATAACCGCCAATCAGATTGCGTGCTTTAAAGCCGTTATTGACCAGCTGACGATATGCTACGTTACCGCGTAACCCAACTTGGCAATAAATCACGATCTCTTTGTCTTTCGGCAGCTCATTCATACGTTGGCGCAGCTGGTCAACAGGAATGTTGATTGCGCCGGGCAGGTAGCCCACGTTTTGTAACTCCATCGGGTTACGTACATCGAGCAACACTTGATCAGCAGTGAGGTTATCGATCTCATCAAAGTGGATCGCTTTCGCATCGCCTTTGATTAGGTTGGTGGCCACGAATGCCGCTTGGTTAATCACATCTTTCGCGCTACCAAACGGTGGAGCGTAGGTCAGTTCAAGGTGCTGTAACTGCTCAACCGTCATGCCAGCACGTTGTGCAACCGCCATCACGTCGATACACGTTTATCGATGCCATCTTTACCCACGGCTTGTGCGCCGAAGATTTTGCCCGTCTGCGGATCAAACAGCATCTTAAAGGAAACGACTTCAGCGCCCGGGTAATAGCTCGCATGGCTTGCGGTATGCACATACACTTTTTCGTAAGCAATGCCTTCACGTTTTAGCTGCTTCTCGTTTTTACCGGTCGAAGCTACAGCCAAATCGAAGATCTTACAAATCGCGGTACCTTGTGTACCTTGGTAGCTTTCGTTGCGACCAAGCATGTTATCCGCGGCCATACGGCCTTGACGGTTTGCAGGTCCCGCAAGTGGAACCAGCGTTTGTTTGCCAGTCACAAAATCTTTCTCTTCAACCGCATCACCGACGGCGTAAATTGCTGGATCGCTGGTTTGCATCTGCTCATTAACCCAAATGCCTCCAAGTTCACCAAGCTGCAATCCTGCTTCTGCGGCCAGTTTGGTTTCTGGGCGCACACCAATCGCCATGATCAGAATGTCAGTAGTCAGTGTTTCACCATTGCTGAGCACTAAATCCAGTTCGCCTTCCACATGCTTATGTTCAAGGGATTCACCAGATTCTGTGCTTGGCAGAGTTGCAGCAGGTTTAAACTCAACCGATTTCAGAGCCACGCCTAAACGTAAATCGATGCCTTTAGCGCGAATTTCAGCGTGAGCAAAGCCCGCTATTTCTCGATCGACTGGTGTCATCACTTGGTCTGCCATTTCAATCAGCGTGGTTTTTATGCCGAGCTGATGGAAAGCTTCCATCATTTCCAGACCGATAAAACCACCACCGATGACGGTGGCATGCTCTGGCTTATTCATTTGCAGAGTCTGGATGATCTTATCCATGTCTGGAATGTTACGCAGTGAATGCGTTAGTGGGTTTTGAATACCCGGAATCGGCGGAACGACAGGGCCTGCTCCAGGGGAAAGCAGCAGAAAATCATAGCTTTCATCATATTCAGATTGATCGAGCAGATTGCGTACCGTAATGGTTTTTGCCGCACGATTAACGCGCAACACTTCATTCATAGTGCGGACATCCACATTAAAACGCGCTAAAAAACTCTCTGGCGTTTGCAGCAGCAAATTGCTGCGCTCTTTGATGTCACCACCGATGTGATATGGCAAGCCGCAGTTGGCAAAGGAAACATAAGGTCCGCGTTCAAACATGATGATTTCAGCGTCTTCGCTGAGTCGACGAGCACGAGCCGCTGCGGAAGCACCACCTGCAACACCACCAATAATCACTATTTTCGTCATGAGTTACTCCAAGTCAGTTGCTAGATCCCAACACACCATCTCGATAAGCCAGAGTGTTGGGTTGTCATTAACGTAATCCTAGTTTCTTGAGAAAGAATGCGGCAGGACAAAAGCCCGTGAATGCGCTTTGGATCAGGTTTACGCCCACAAATACTGTTAGCCAAAGAAAATTAGGGTGAACAAACCAAGTGAGAATGACTGAAAGCAGAACCATGCTGCCAGCTAATACTCTTACACCGTTTTCAATCGTCATGTTGGTAACCTCCGTTGTTGTTTGTTCAAAACTATACGCCCATAAATTAGAAATGTCTAATGTAAAATAAACTAAATTGCTCTTATCTAAATAAGAATTGACTAATATACATATGTTTGTATGATCTCGTTAAATTTTAGTTAGAGGATAAGCCATGACTAAGCAAGCCAGTGACCACATTGAAATCGAACAAATGAAGAGCAATGCAGTGGAAGTTGCTGAATTACTGCGCGTAATGGCTCATCCGGAACGGCTAATGGTGCTGTGCCAACTGACCCATCGTGAGATGGGTGTTGGGCAGTTACAACAAGGTTCAACATTGAGTCAGTCTGCGTTCTCTCAGCATCTTACCGTGTTGCGTAAGCACGGCATTATTCAGGCGCGTAAAGAGTCGCAACAGGTTTTTTACCGCTTGGCAGATAGCCGAATCACCGCGTTGATTCAAAGTTTACAGAATGTGTTTTGTCGATAATTAAGTAGAGGAAAGTATGACGTTTTCTATTCCTTGGGACTCGTTAATTGGAGGGATGCTTTTAGGGATTTCAGCGACATTGATGTTGCTGATGAACGGAAAAATTGCTGGGATCAGTGGCATTTTGACGGGTTTACTGACGCCTAAATCGCGCGACTTTGCATGGCGACTGCTGTTTGTGGTTGGCATGGTTTGCGGTGGTGTGATAGGTGCTAGGCTTCTTGGTCATCATGTCCCAACCGATTTTGGTGTGAGTGGTGTTGTGCTTGCAGCTGCAGGTTTATTGGTCGGCGTGGGTACACGACTGGCGAATGGCTGCACCAGTGGACACGGTATCTGCGGTATTGGTCGCTTGTCTAAGCGATCCATCGTTGCGACTTGTGTATTTATGGTCGTTGCTGCTGTCACGGTTTTCGTTCGTCTTCATCTGATGTAAGTGGGTTAGTATGCATAACGTATTATTTCGTGTGACTTCGCTCGTCGCTGGTCTGTTATTTGGCTTAGGTATGGTGGTATCAGGCATGGCCGATCCAGCCAAAGTGATTGGGTTTCTGGATGTCGCAGGCGCTTGGGATCCAAGCTTGATGTTTGTGATGGGTGGTGCTTTAGCAGTGTTCATGCCTGCTTATTTTTTACTGATCAAACCGAAAGCCAAACCCGTGAATGCCAAAGTGTTCTGCTTGGCCAATAACACCAAGATTGATCGTCGGTTGATCTCGGGCTCTGTGATCTTTGGTTTGGGTTGGGGGTTAGTGGGGATTTGCCCGGGGCCGATTGTCTCCAGCTTAGCATTAGGCAATTTAGGAGCATGGGTCTTTTTTCCTGCCATGATGCTTGGCTTAGGTCTTACTAATTTATTGATCTGTATTAAAAATCGTAAAGAAACTCAGACACAAACCGCCTAATGCAACTAGTCTATTAGGCAGTATCTAGGAATTCACACTCTGACCCGCTTGAAGCATCCGCGATCCGTGTGGCAACAAGCGGGAAAGTAGAATCTGCGAGGGAAGATGATGAAAGCATTAACTTGGAGTATCGCACTGATCTTGGCTTCTTCGGCTTACGCTCAAAATCAAGACAGCAGCGAGCTGTTTACGGTGAAAACAGAGTCGATCTCGCAGGTGGTCGAATTAGATGGCGTTGTGCAACCTGTCAACCAAGGTTCTTTGGCGGCACAAACCTCGGGGCGAGTGGTTGGCTTATATGTTGATGTCAATGACTACGTCAAGAAAGGCCAAGTGCTGCTAGAAATCAGTGCGGTTCAGCAATCGGCTTCGCTTGATGCAGCTAAAGCCCAACTGGCGAGTGCGACCGCGCAAAACCGTGAAGCGCAAGCGCAATTAAATCGCTATCGTCAACTTTTCCCCAAAGGGGCGATTTCCAAAGATCAAATGGACAGCGCCGAAGCTCGCGCTCGCAGTGCAGACGCGGCGGTGAAATCGGCACAAGCCGCGGTGGAACAAGCCAAAGAGTCCTTGGGTTACACTAATATCACCGCTCCTTATGATGGCATTGTTACCCAGCGCATGGTGGAGCTGGGTGAGACTGTTGCACCGGGTACGCCACTGCTCCGCGGTTTTTCGCTCGATGAACTGCGAGTGGAAACGGAAATTCCGCAACGTTATCAACCATTCGTTTCTCAAGTGGATCAATTTACTGTGCGTACAGCGCAGGGTACTTTGCTCAAACCGACCGAATTCAGCTTGTTTAGCTATGCCGATCCACAATCACATACCTTCAAAACTCGCCTTGAGCTGCCTGAAAAAACGGCTGCGCTAATGCCGGGTATGTGGGTAAAAACCGAATTTAATTACGGTCAACGTGAAGTATTAGTAGTGCCCAACAGCGCCGTTTTACGCCGTGCGGAACTGAACGCCGTATACCGAGTCGATAACGGTCAACGCGCACTCAACCCCGTACGTTTGGGGCAAGTTTATGGTGACTATGTCGAAGTCCTTTCTGGCCTTGAACAAGGTGACGTGGTCGTAACGCCGGCAGTAACAGCAAAAGGTGAATGACATGGATAGTCGACTCGGTATTTCGGGTCGCATCGCTGCGGCCTTTCAAAATTCAGCCATGACGCCACTGCTCGCCTTAGTCGGTTTGCTGATGGGGTTATTTGCGGTCATGGTGACTCCGAAAGAAGAAGAACCGCAGATTGATGTGACGTTTGCGGATGTCTATATTCCGTTTCCCGGCGCTTCTCCTCGTGAAGTAGAAAGTTTGGTCACCTCACCGGCAGAACAAGTGATTTCCGAAATTGAAGGGATCGATAAGATCTACTCGTTTTCTCAACCAGATGGCGCAATGATTGTTGCCATTTTCAAAGTTGGCGTACCGCGTAATGATGCGGTAGTACGTATCTACAACAAACTCTATTCCAACAAAGATTGGATGCCACAAGGCGTTGGCGTGGGTGAACCCATCATCAAACCGAAAGGGATTGAAGATGTGCCGATTGTCACCATTACTTTGGCGGATAAGAGTGATCGCTTCAATCAACAGCAACTGACGCAAGTCGCGCACGGTTTAGAAACCGAGCTCAAACGCATTCCTGGCACGCGTGATATCTACACGGTTGGCGGACAAAATACCATTGTTGATGTGCGTCTTGACCCCGCCAAAATGAACAGCTTTGGCATTACGTTAGATCAGCTCAATCAAAGTCTGCCGGCGGCTAATCAAAGCTCACCGATGCTGCGTTTAACCCACGATAACCAAGAGTTTCCGGTGCAAGTCGGTCAGTTCTTAACTCGTGTGGAAGAGGTGAAACAGTTGGTGGTTGGGCTGCACAATGGCACGCCCGTTTATTTGGAAGATATCGCGACCGTTTCCTTTGGTGTTAACACGCCCACTCAAAACGTATGGACGGGGGATCGCGAAGGCATTCATCCAGCGGTCACTATTGCGGTGGCTAAGAAAGGGGGTGAAAACGCGGTCGATGTCGCTAAAGCGGTGGAAGCCCGTTTAGTTAGCCTTGAAAACCAACTGATCCCGCAAGGGATTGATGTCGATATCACTCGCGATTACGGACAAACCGCTGCTGATAAAAGCAATACCTTGATCGGTAAACTCGCTTTCGCGACGACCGCGGTGGTGATTTTAGTGCTGCTGACGATGGGCTGGCGTGAATCCATTGTAGTTGGTATGGCAATCATCGTTACCCTAATGATTACCCTGTTTGCATCTTGGGCATGGGGTTTTACTCTCAACCGTGTGTCGTTGTTCGCGTTGATTTTCTCCATCGGTATCTTGGTCGATGATGCCATTGTGGTGGTCGAGAACATTCACCGGCATATGGCGATGGGCAAACGCAAGTTATCGGAGCTCATTCCTCCTGCGGTAGATGAAGTCGGTGGGCCAACCATTCTTGCTACCCTAACTGTTATTGCGGCCTTGCTGCCAATGGCATTTGTGTCAGGTTTGATGGGGCCGTACATGAGCCCAATTCCAATCAATGCTTCAATGGGGATGCTCATCTCCCTTGCGGTGGCTTTTGTGCTTTCCCCTTGGCTGGCGGGTAAATTCCTCAAGGCAGGGCATCATCAGGAAGAAAGCAAAGCGGCGAATGGCATTTTCCACAAAATTATGTCGCCTTTTGTCACTACACCAAAACAGGGGCGTAACCGACTGTTTTTGCTACTGACCATTCTGGCTTTAATTGCGGGATCGGTGTTGTTGCCAGTGTTCCAAGCCGTTGTGCTGAAAATGCTACCGTTTGATAACAAGTCGGAATTCCAGATTGTGCTGGATATGCCCGAAGGCAGTTCGCTGGAAAAAACGCAACGAGTGCTGTTTGAGATGGGCGCGGCGCTGAATGACGTTCCTGAGGTTCGTGATTACCAAATCTATGCTGGAACGGCCGCGCCAATTAACTTCAACGGTTTAGTGCGCCATTACTTTATGCGTAACCAAGCCAACCAAGGCGATATTCAAGTGAACTTACTGGGGCGCAAAGAGCGTGACAGAGATAGCCACACCATCGCCAGTCAACTTCGCCCAGAACTGAATGAAATTGCGCAGCGCTTTGGTGGCAAAGTGAAAGTGGTGGAAGTGCCGCCGGGGCCGCCCGTTTGGTCGCCGATTTTGGCGGAAGTGTATGGCCCGACTCAAGAAATCCGTAACGAAGCGGCGCGCCAAGTGCGTGAGATCTTCCGTGAAACGAAAGATATTGTTGATGTGGACATGTATCTGCCGGAAATACATGAAAAATGGCAGGTGGTGATTGATCGCAGTAAAGCAGCGCATTTCCAAGTGCCTTATGCCTCGATTGTCGATGCGCTGGCGACCGCTGTGGGCGGTAAACCCATCACTTATCTGCACAGTGAGCACAGCAAGTACCCGATTCCGATCCAGATTCAAGCTGCGGAAACGGCCAAAGTGCGTTTAGAGCAGGTACTGAATATGAAAGTGGGTAGCAGTAATGGTTATGCTTATCCGCTTTCCGATCTGGTCGAAGTACGCCAAACCCGCATGGATGATTACATCGTCCACAAAAACTTGGTGCCTATGGTGATGGTGGTCGGCGATATGTCAGGCGAGCTGGATAGCCCACTGTACGGCATGTTTGAGATTGGTTTTGCGCTGGATGAGCAAATGGGATTGGCGCAGTACTACATCCATCAACCAGACGGCCTAAGCGGTGTTGCCGTAGCATGGGATGGCGAATGGACGGTGACTTACGAAACCTTCCGCGATATGGGTATCGCTTACGCAGTAGGTATGGTGCTGATTTATCTGTTGGTAGTCGCGCAGTTTAAATCTTACCTTGTACCGCTAATTATCATGGCTCCGATCCCGCTGACTATCATCGGTGTCATGCCCGGCCATGCGTTGTTGGGCGCGCAATTTACTGCCACCTCCATGATTGGGATGATAGCGTTGGCGGGGATCATTGTGCGTAACTCTATCTTGTTGGTGGACTTTATTAACCAACAGGTAGAGCAGGGCATGGAGTTCTCTGAAGCGGTCATTCAATCTGCGGCAGTGCGGGCAAAACCGATTATGCTGACCGCTCTTGCGGCCATGATTGGTGCGGTGTTTATCCTTGATGATCCTATCTTCAACGGTCTGGCGATCAGCTTGATCTTCGGGATTTTCGTCTCCACCGTACTGACCTTGTTGGTGATCCCTGTGCTCTATTATGTGGTGATGCGTAAACGCTTCGCAGCACATTAACCCAGAGTGACGAGAAAATTTATGGATAGAGGCTGATCGTTAAGGTCAGCCTCTTTTTTTGATTAACGAGCCAGAAACGGCAATTGAAAAGTGTTAAAGGGTTTTCAAACCTCATTTTCAAGGCTGCATTATCAAATAATTTTTGAAAATGAATTAAGCAGAGTGTGGTTTCTTGTTTCGAGTCAGTCAGATATCTTAGCGTCATCTCGAAAGACATCATCCTTAGGAGTGAAAAATGAATATTGTTCAAGCGTCTCAGTCCCGCTATTCCACCAAAGCGTTTGACGCAAGCCGCAAGCTGTCTGAACAGCAAGTTGCGGATATTAAAGAGCTAGTACGCATGAGTGCCTCTAGCGTGAACTCTCAGCCTTGGCATTTTATTCTGGCGGGCAGCGATGAAGGCAAAGCGCGCATTGCGAAAGCGGCGCAAGGCCAGTTCTCATTCAATGAGCGCAAAATTTTAGATGCCTCGCACGTGATGGTGTTCTGCGCGAGAACCGATATGGATGAAGCTTACCTGCTGTCTCTACTCGAAAACGAAGACAAAGATGGCCGTTTTGCGAATGAAGAAGCCAAAACTGGCATGCATGGTGCGCGTAGCTACTTCGTAGGTCTACACCGTGAAGCGCTGAATGACGTACAACATTGGATTCAAAAACAAGTTTACCTGAACGTAGGCACACTGCTGCTCGGCGCCTCGGCAATGGGCATTGATGCCGTGCCGATTGAAGGTTTTGATGCGCAGGTTCTGAACGAAGAGTTTGGCTTGACTGGAAAAGGCTTCAACAGTGTCGTGATCGTTCCACTGGGCTATCACAGTGAAGACGACTTCAATGCCAAACTGCCAAAATCACGTTGGCCAGCGGAAGCGGTCTTTACCGAGCTGTAAGCCATGATTCATCTGTTAGCGGAAATCAAAGCTTTCCCCGATTCGGTAGAGCAAGTACAAGCGCTGCTTGAGGCTCTACTCGAACCCAGCAGAAACGAAACGGGTTGTTGCCAATATGAACTGTATCGCGACAACTCGATCGAAGGGCTGTTTTTAATGCAGGAAATCTGGTGCTCGGAAGAGAGCTTGCAAAAGCATCAGCAGAGCGACCATTTTCAGCATTTTCAGCAAAAGATCGGTGAGCGCGAGATGTTGGAATACCTCCAGTTACGCCCACTGACTTTTGTTGGCTAACGAGGATTTTGCTCTCGCTCTTGAATGGCTGTCAGCACCGCACGTCGTTGTTGGCAGCCTTTTTCACGAATGAACTCCTGAAACGCGCGAATGGTTGGGGTGATCAAACGTCGATCGGCACACACCATATAAATGGGTACAGGGCCGCTTTCCCATTCCGGCAAAATTCGCACTAAACGCCCATCAATAATGTCCTGACTGATGTCCATCAGCGATTTATTGGCAATGCCTTTGCCTTTTACCGCCAATCTGTGTACCACTTCGCCATCATTACAGGCAGGATTGCCTTGCACCACCACACTGTGCGTTTCGCCATTGCGGCTCAAAATCCATTTGTTGTGCAGCGTATCGGCCAGCATAAAGCACAGACAGTTGTGATGCTGTAAATCGTCAGGATGCAGAATGGGCGGGTGAGCGGCCAAATACTCTGGCGAAGCACACAATACGCGCTCGTTAGAATCGCACAGCAACATGGCGACCAAATTGGAATCGGCGGGCTGACCATAACGAATCGCGATATCGACCGGATTGGCGTACATATCCGTCAGACGATCGGAGAGATCCAGTTTCACGGTGACATTCGGGTGCAGCGCGATAAATTCATCAATCCAGTCGAGCAGCAAATTACGCCCCAAATCGGAAGGCGCGCTAATGTGCAGTTGCCCAGCCAACTGGCCACGCGCACAAGCGATTTGATCCAAACCTTCTTGTAGAGTGGCAATCGCGCTTTGGGTTTTGGCGAGAAATATTTCCCCCTCGTGTGTCAAACGAATATTGCGCGTTGAACGCACAAACAGCGGAAATTGCACTTGTTCTTCCAAACGGCGAATGGCGGCGCTCACGGCTGCGGTTGTGAGTGATAAGCTGTTGGCGGCTTTAGAAAAACTGCCTTGGCGCGCCGTTTCGACAAACAAATTCAAATCGTTGAGTGCTTTCATCTTTCTAGCCTATTGAGCGAGTTCTAGAGTGGAATCCATCGATTGAAGGATCTCCACGGCCTGATACGCTTGCCAACGCTGCTCTGCACCCGCATCACCGCCTTGTGCTTTGCGCTGATAGTGCTGCTGCAACTGCTGTAAATAACGCTGCGTGATCTTCGATTGATCTGCGCCGCTCGCTTGCCAAAGCGATTCACCGACCAAAGAGAGAGGGTGAGAGGGTGCACTTAAACTGGGATCGATCTGCACATGCAGCAGCTCATAAATGCGTTGGTTTTCTTCCACTAAAAGCTCGCATTTCAGCTCAGCATTAAGCGCGATTAACTGCTCACGCAACGTATAAGTGTGGTGAACAGGGCAGAGCAGCAGGTCAAAGGTTATTGCCGGATGGCGCTTGGCGAGCTCAGCAATAAATTCCGTCATTAAATCACCGCCAACACCTGCGATGATCACCAAATGCGATCCTGTGTTGGTTTCTAGCGGCAAATCGCGTACATCAAGGCAGTAAGTGCGCCAACGTGGTGAATCGGTCGTGGCAGGAAAATAGCGGGTTAAATCGAGCGTCACCTTCTCAATCAAAGACGGAACGATATCGACAAAATGTACTGTGCTGCTTGGGTGCTGTTTGAGCAACGCTGCGCCGAGTAAGCCGTGGTCGCAGCAGCAATCCCAAATATGGTCGTAGTCGCGCTTTACCTGTTGGACTAACTGAGTCAGCCGTTTTCCTAATTTCATGCCGTACCTACATGCCGTAACTAAAAGAAGCCGCCGCTATCGGCCGCCGAATCAAAACTGAGGCGGCCATTTTACTCAGGTTCGGAAAAATGTTGCAGAGAAAATAACAAACCGGTCAATGAGTTGTTCTTCTTAACGGGAGAGTGATTTATAGTGATTGCCTGTAACCTGTTCTGACAAAAGGAAATGTCATGGCGGCTCTGTTTTTCAAGTGCTTGCTCGGAGCACTTGCGGTGTTGATCATTGCCCTGTTATCCAAAACCAAAAGCTTTTTCATTTCTGGCCTTGTGCCTCTGTTTCCCACTTTTGCCTTAATCACCCATTACATTGTTGGCACTGAACGCACGATGGAAGATTTGCGTACCACCGCGCTGTTTGGGCTGTATTCGCTTATTCCGTATGCGGCGTATCTGCTGGCGGTGTACTACTTTAGCTACCGCCTGAGCCTCACGGGCACTCTGGTTTGTGCCACCTTGGTTTGGTTGGTGTTTGCGGCACTCTTGCTGGTGGGTTGGACGCGGTTACACCCGAGTATGGCCTAATTCTTGGAAATGGATTTAAGGAGAAAATTATGCCTGTAGAAAACAGGTCAAGTGCAAAACTGCCGATTGCCGAATGTGTCTCTTTTTTACTGATCAAAGAGGGTGCTTGCCTGCTCGAACATCGCTCGGCAATGAAAGCGAGCGATCCCAATATCATCGCGATCCCTGGTGGTCATATCGAAATGGGCGAAAGCCAAACACAAGCGTTGCAGCGTGAAGTGCAAGAGGAGTTAGGTGTGGAAGCGACAAGTAGCGTTTATCTCTGCTCGCTCTATCATCCGACAGAATTTGAGCTGCAACTGCTGCACTATTACGTGGTGGATCAATGGCAAGGTGAGATCGCCTGCCACGAAGCGGATGAAGTTTTTTGGACGCCGATTGCGCCAAGTGCGGTGGAAACCGTTGCTGATAAAATCGCGATTGAAGAGTTCCAACGCCTTTATCAAAGCGGGGTACTGAAAGCGTAAAACGAATCTTTCGGCGGGGGATCACTATTTTGGCAAGTCAGCCGCCCAAATTGTCTGGCACGTTGTTAAGGTAAGTACAGGCGGTAAGCGGTTAATCCACTATATCTGGTTAGCGCCAATAAGCTTTTCAAGGAAGAAAATATGAAGAAAACCGCACTTTTAGTGATTGATGTACAACAGGGTTTGTTTGCTCCAGAGCCCAGACCGTACGCCGCCGATGAGGTGGTCAATAATATCAATCTGCTGACTCATTGGGCGCGTCAACACTCGCTTCCCGTGGTGTTTATTCAGCATCAAGAACCTGGATTGGAAACGGATAGCGCCGATTGGCAACTTGAGCATCAACTTAACGTTGCAGCGAGTGATCATTTCATTCGCAAAACCACCCCCGATTCTTTCCTGCGTACCGAATTGGCGGCGTTGCTAGAAGAAAATGCCATCGAACATTTAATCGTGACCGGTTACGCTTCTGACTTTTGTGTGGATACCACCATTCGCAGCGCTGCAGGGAAAGGCTACTCCATTCAAATTGTCAGTGATGCGCACACCACCCACGATACCCCTTATGCAAGCGGAGAGCTGATCCGACACCATCACACTTATGCGCTCAGCCATACGTCGAGCTTTGATGTGCCGATTACTGCAATTACTACCCAATCCTTGTTGGCTGAACAGCCAAAACGTTAAGGAGAGACTATGCCGTTAACCCGATTAACTCTGCAGGATGAAACGGCTTTTGCCGAATTCTTCCAAGATTTTCAGCGCAACGATCCGATCAACTGTGATTTTTACCGCCAAGGCGATGAAAACTTTGCCGACTACGTGCAACTACTGGATGACAACGCCCACGGTCAAAATCTGCCTTGTGGCTATGTGCCATGCAGCCACTTTTGGTATCAGGATGAGCAAGGGAAAATCTTAGGTGCGCTTCGCTTACGCCACCACATTGATACGCCATTTCTCACCCAAGAAGCGGGGCACATTGGTTACGATGTCACGCCGAGTGCACGTAAGCAGGGCATTGGTACAGAGATGCTGCGCTTGGGGCTGATTGAAGCCAAACGCTTGGGATTAAAACGCGTGCTGCTGGTAGCCGATGAAGATAACCGCGGTTCACGCCTTGTTATTGAGCGCAATGGCGGAGTGTTGGAAAGCATCATCTCTGGGGATTTTTACCCTAATTTACTGGCGCGTTACTGGATTGATTTAAAAGAATGAGCGAAGCATTCACAACTCAATAAGGAGAGACAGGATGCAATTGATCGGCGAGCGAATTTGGATTTTTGATGGTGAGGCAGTGCCATTTTTCAATATGCCGTACACCACACGAATGACCATTATTAAGCTGCATGATGGGCGGTTATGGGTACACAGCCCGATTCGACTGACGGAAACTTTAAAAGCGGAAGTCGATTCCTTGGGAGATATCGCTTATCTGATCGCTCCAAATCATTTGCATCATCTGTTTATCCAAGATTGGCAAGATGCCTTTCCGCAAGCTCAAGCCTTTGGCACACAAGAAGTGGCAAAAAAACGGCCAGATCTTCATTTTGATGGCTTGTTAACTTCGGATTTTGCTGCTCCTTGGGGAGATGAGATTGCTTATCTGCTCTTTACTGGCTCGAAAGTTATGCAAGAGAGCGTTTTCTTTCACCCTCTATCGCACACCTTGATCCTGACCGATCTGATTGAAAACTTTTCGCCCTCGGCGATTACGGGTTGGCGACAAAGAATTGCCCGTTGGGCAGGCGTTATGGCTCCAAACGGACAAACTCCACTCGATTGGCGACTCACTTTCTATTTCAACAAAGCTGAAGCCTGTCGCCATATGTCCACCATTCTAAGTTGGGAACCAGAGCAAATTGTCCTAGCGCATGGTGAATGGATAAAAGAGCAGGCGGTTGAATTTCTGCGTCATTCATTCCGTTGGTTGAAAATTTAAAATAGGGCAAATCACAGCAAGGAAGAGAAAAAACAATGAAAATCGCGATTCTGGATGATTACCAAAATGTGGTTATTGGTCTAAACGCCTTCCAATGCTTACAAGGGCATGACGTTACGGTATTCAATGACAGCCTGAGTGATGAAGCGGTATTGATTGAACGGCTGAAACCTTTTGAGGCTTTGGTGTTGATCCGTGAGCGCACCCAAATCACCGAGACTCTTTTGGCTCATCTGCCGAACCAGAAACTCATCAGTCAGACCGGAAAAGTCAGCAACCATATTGATGTGGCACTGTGTGAGCGTTATGGAGTGACCGTGTTAGAAGGCATCGGCTCACCCGTTGCCCCGGCGGAGCTGTGCTGGGGCTTGATCCTTGCTGCTTCGCGCCATTTGTCAAGCTATGTACAACAACTGCAAGTTGGCGAGTGGCAACAAAACAGTGGATTAGGATTGGGCAGAACACTTTCTGGTCGTACGTTGGGCATTTGGGGTTTAGGCAAAATCGGCCAGCGCATTGCCCAATTTGGCCAAGTGTTTGGTATGCAAATCTTGGTGTGGGGCAGTGAAGCCTCACGGCAAAAAGCGCTTGAGTTGGGTTATCAAGCCGCTGCCGATAGAGCCGAGTTTTTTGCTAAAGCCGATGTACTTTCACTCCATTTACGTTTGAATGACTCCACTCGTGGCATTGTGACCAAGCAAGATCTACTCGCCATGAAAACCGACTCGCTGTTTGTGAATACCAGCCGAGCGGAGTTAGTGGAATCGGGCGCACTCTACTCAGTGATGCAGGCTAACCCAACGCGCCAAGCCGCGGTCGATGTGTACGAAAACGAGCCTGCGTTACCCAGCAGTGAGCCATTACTCAGCTTGCCCAATGTGCTGTGTACGCCGCATCTGGGTTATGTGGAGAAAAACAGTTACGAGATCTACTTTCAGGCTGCGTTTGAGAATGTGGTCAAGTTTGCGCACTCGGTCGCAAAAGCGTAACTGAGCGACAAGCTCTAAAGGAAACACAGCATGTTCGAAAGAGCTTCTTTTACTCTCTTTATCCAAATTATTGTTATCGCCGCAATGGCTGCGGGAGTGGGGACGCTACTCTCCATCCCACTTTCTGAAATGTTTATTGCCTCGGGTTTGGTTATTGTGCTGCACAAGAAGCGTTGGCTAACTATTCATACGCCGCCGTGGCTGCTGCTGTTTGTACAAGTCGTGCTTGGGATCAGTGTCGGCGCGACCATCAGTTTGAGTGAGCTAGGTACCACCTTAACCTTGCCGGTGATCGTGGGTTTGGTGTGCTGTTTAACGCTGCAAATCATCAGTAGCTATTTGTGGCTCACCAAAAAAGAGGGTTGGACGCCGTTTGAATCTCTACTCGGTGCCGTACCGGGTGCGATGGCCGCGATTTTGGTGATCAGCGAATCAAGCGAAAAGCCTTCCGGCAAAGTGGTCTATTCCCATTCTGTGCGACTGATGATCCTCACTTTGTTGGCACTGTTGATCTCTAACAGCGCGCCGGATAGCGCATCCGTAGACGGCAGCTTGACCGTTTACGCTTGGCTTATTTTCTTCACTCTAGCGCTGATTAGCCTCTTACTCGGTAAAGCTTCCACCTTACTCGGCATTCCTGCGCCTTATATGTTGGCTGCGTTACTCATCACCGCCAGCTTTAATGGCTTTGCCACGGGTATTGATATGCAACTGCCGAAATGGATGGTGCTGTTCGCTACCGCTTTACTCGGCATTTTGATTGGCTCACGCATTGCCGATACCACATTGCGTGAAGCCATGGCGTATTCACGCGCTGGTTTCATGGTGACTATGATTGGCCTCTTGGTTGCAATTGGCGTATCTGGCGTCTTTTCCATATTGCTCGATAAATCATGGGTAGTTCTACTGCTTGCTTGGGTTCCCGGCAGTGTAGAAGCCATGACCGCCGTCGCCTTACTGCTCGGAATGGAGCCCGCGTTTGTGATGATTAACCACGCTCTGCGCCTGTTGTTGCTCTACTCACTGCCCGCCATGCTGAAAAAGCAGTTGGAGGAGTTGAGGGGGAGGTGATGGGGGAATTCTTGAGTAAGAGCTAGCTAGTGGATGGGGTTAGCTTAGAAGTGCCCCATTGTTGTTTAGACCTTTTACTCATTCGTATCCTGTTCATGATCTTTTGCCCTACCAAAAGTTATTCATTCTTCTGATGCTGTTCGTTGTTAATCTCCGTGTTGTATCACGGGGGAAATTCGACTTTGTTTCAACACTCTCATAAAAAATGCGAGTTAAACCTAAGTAAAATCAGTGCACCTTGAGTTGTACTGTATATAAATACACTAAAAATAAATTGGAACATTGATTTTTATTTGGCAAATCACACATGATAAATATGGACAATTATATGGCATTAGATGCACAATTCGATAATTATATGATTTGCCCATGTTTAGCCTTAAGAGCTAACTTACTGATGAACAATAAAGAAAAAGTAAAACTGTACATACTTTCTTTAGCGATACTGTTTCTGATCGTTATGATTATGTCACTGAAGATGCCAGTGTATAAGTTTTCAGTATGTCTAGGAGAGCAGTGCTCAGTAAGTTTCTGGGCGAAAGAAGTACTCTTTGCAATTTTAGATACATACCTTCTAAATTGGCTCCCTTTCCTGATGTTTTTATGTTTTTGCATCTCTATGCTAATAAAATATCAATTTGATTACATGCTGGAAGGTGGCGGTGAAAACACAATTCGTGTCTGTGAAGCAAAAAGTGAAGACTATGAACATTTAACATTTCTAGCTACGTACATCATTCCATTTTTTGGTTTCAGCTTTGATGACCCACGAAAACTTGTTGCTTATGTTGTTTTATTAGTTGTTATTGGTTTCATCTTTGTCAGAACAGACAAGTATTATGCTAACCCAACTTTGGCACTTT
Source organism: Vibrio mimicus (assembly GCF_019048845.1). NCBI lineage: Bacteria > Pseudomonadati > Pseudomonadota > Gammaproteobacteria > Vibrionales > Vibrionaceae > Vibrio > Vibrio mimicus. The sequence goes on along the minus strand of NZ_CP077425.1, from coordinate 191,892 downwards.
TTGGCTTCAAATTATATCGCGCTAACTTAACAGACCAAAATGGGCTGTATGAATCTGTTATCGTGATATCTCAAGACACTATTACTCCCAACCAAATCATAAAGTACAAGCTTATATCGGATAACGTATTTTATGCTAAGAAAAAATAGAAAGGTTATAAATGACTGTGTTAAATAAGGGTTTTGAAAAGTTTATTGATAGCTGTGATGGTATCAACGTGTACTTTGTAGATAAATCAAATAATGTTTTTGATTCTGATATTGCTTCGCCTGTTTTAGCTAAGTTCAGAAAAGAGTTTTGTGATGAGTTTCGCCGTAAATACACCAATCATGATAAGTTTGGTGTTGTTCCACTATCTAACTATGACGAAAGAAAGAACACACTCTATCACTTCGACTTTGCTCCAAAGGATATGCCATTCGAGTTTAAGTTAACTCAACAAGTATTGGATATCAAAGCTACAGATAAAGTTCCCGTTTACCAGGCTAAAAACGATAAATTAAGCAATATTTCTGGCGTTGTTATTCTTTTGAAAAGTGCACCCTTGAACAAATCTATGGCTTTTTATCAACATATATTCCCCGTTTCTCTTCTCGGGCCAGATAAAGGGTTATTGAACTTAACAACACATCAATCTCGTCTCGTCGAGTTAGCGCAAGATGTCATTAAACTAAATGCAAACTTTGTATTTTTACAAGTCAAAAATGCTTACTTTATTGAACATGTCGGAACTCTTGAAACAAGGCTGAACTTTAAAGAAGTTATTCATAGTCGAGCGAGGATTTATTCTAAAAAAATAGAACAAACGGGCTTGGTTAGTAACATGACAAAGTTCAACGCACGAATCGACAAAGAAACTTCTTTTGCAAGAAAGGTAGTGAAAGTTTATAAAAACTCGGTTGTTATCAAAGAAAAAATACCAAACGCTGATATTGTCGCTTTTACTGAAAAAAAGGATTACTACAAGGCTCTAAGTGCAGCGGCTACTCCAACTAAAGATTCATTTAAATTAGAGAGTATTGTCAGTTGTAAACGATTCTTAGACCTACTAGATGATGACTTTCTTAAGTCAGAGTTAACTCAAAAAGACTACATATCTCGTGTTAAAGACTTAGCAGGTTAACTAGTTCCCTCCCCTTCTAGGGGAGGGGTAGGGTGGGGTATTTTCGTTATCGCTGATGTAAGGTTTGCACACAGTTGAGTAAGGCTGGCGTGGAATACCCCCTCCCATCCTCCCCCTATAAGGGGGAGGGGCATAAAGCATTTCCGTTATCGCTTACGTAAAAAGTGAACGTGGTTTAGCTTTTCACCTTCAACCGATTTTTATTATCTCGATTGGCGATCACTTGTGCTTGATCGTCAATCTCGCCGAGGCTTTTGGCTAAACGGTCATACAGCACAACATTGACGGTGGCGGCAAGGTTCATACAGCCGTGGGTGGGCACGTAAACCACATGATGCGCTTGATCGACAACTTCTTGCGGCAGCGAACCATCTTCGGGGCCAAACAGATAAATCGCTTGTTCTGGATGGGTAAAGTGAGGCAACGCGGTTGCACCTACCGCCAGCTCTACACAGACGATTTTGACTTCACTATCCAATCCCGCGGTGAGGTCATCCATCTCGACCAATCCAATACGTTCATGGCTGTTTTGAGTGTCGGTCTGAAATTTCACGGCGCGAGCATAACGCGTACCGTTGTAACGCACTTGAGTGGCGTTGTAGCAGCCAGCGGCACGCATTACTGCGCCGACGTTGGTTGGGCTTTTCGGGTTGTGCAATCCAATAATTACGGTGGAAGAGGTGGTCATTGCGGTGGTTCTACTTCTGTGTTGCTTTGGTTTGAGCTTGGCTCACGAATGGCGCGATTGTCGCTCTAACACGAGAGAAAAGCCAGTTGATCGTTATGGCTGCTTTAATGACAACAAAATCCCACCACAGCGGGATTTTGTTGTTATCCCTAAACCCTCGCCTTTAGAGGTGGTGATTGTTTTGGGGGTTATAACTAGCAACTACCTTCAAAAGCCCACACCCAATAATTACTGTATGGATTCTCTCCCCAGTTGTCATGCATGGAAATAAAGCGATTCCCCCAGTATTTCACAGCAGTACCTGCAGGGTAGTAATGGTAAGGAGACCACTCTGATAGAGCGTCACAGTGCTTTTGAGGTACAGGTTTGGGTTGCGGCGTTTCTAATTCTGCGCTTACTGCAACGTAAGCTTCTGAAGCTCCTTGTGTGTTTGTCACGAGGATATAAATATCGGCATCCTTGATATTGTTGAATTCACAATATTCGTGATTACCTTCGTTACTCGACATGCAGTCATAGTCGGACTGACTTGCTTGGCGATTAAGTGCAACATACATGTTGACATTGCCAAGGCCATGGTATGTTTGAATCCAAACTTTACCTGATGGGGACTGGCGTAATACGAACGGCTGTTGATGGTCTGCTGTTGGCTGCACCATTGATGGTTCATTGATTTTGAGTTCTGTCAGGCCTGATTCTGGTTTAGGTGTGGGCGTTGGCTGTGATTCTGTGCAATTGACTATTTGAACACCAACTTGAGAAAACGCAGATGCAACGGCTGCGCTATCGTACCCTAGTTTTTGTGCGGCTTTACACACTCCTTCTGCACCTTGCTGGAAGTTAGAGTTAGGTTGCCAGTACAGTTGATTTGCTGTCGCGTAAGCAATGAAGGCTTTTTTGATGTCCCAGCCCGCACTCGTTGCTAAGTGATAGAAGGCTTTATTAAAAATGCCGGAGCTGTGGTGAACATCAATGCCGTTATAGTATTGGTTTATATGTTCGATCGATGATCCATCGTGACTTGGATTGATGAAGTACCGCATCGCAGGGGAGTGCTTCATTACGTGCTCGCCCATTTTCCAGTTAAAACTACCGTGTACATACTGGCTAAGTGCTGCAGCTGCTACATCAGAAAAGGATTCATTCATTCCCCCTGACATCCCACGGTATTCGAGTCCTGAGTTTTGTTCAGTAAAGCCATGGCTTACTTCGTGGGCAATCACATCCCACGTTGCGAGTGGATACATGTAGCTATTGCCATCACCAAAAGTCATTTGTCGACCATCCCAAAACGCATTGCCATAATTTGAAGCGTAGTGAACGCGCATTGTGAGCTTTTGGCGAATAGGGCGAGCACCAATCCACTCTTGATACATATTGAAAACACGCTGCCCAAAATAATGAGCATCGTTCATCGGTGCATAAGCTCCATTCACTGCACGGTAGTTATTGATGCTGCAATTAAAACGATGAACCCGTCCTCCCCATTCTTGATTGTTCATATTCAGTGTTATTACGTTCTCACTATCCATCTGGCACTGATGATTTACTTGGAATCCACCAAATTTTGTGTTGGGACCAAAGTAGTAACGACCGCTTTTTTGATTTCCGCCTGGCCCTTCAGCTTGATGAAAAGCAATGCCTTCCCATTTATCGACAATTTCCCCTGATTTAGCATCGACAAAAGTAATAGGCCGTGATGGGTGATGGTTCTCTATCTGGAGCGCATCGACCTTGTAAATTAAACGTGCGTTCTTTTGTTCATCTAACCAGATCAGTAAATCAGCCTGCGCATCATTGGATTGCGATGTGGATACTGTATACCCTTGTGATGCACCCGTAGCAATTTCAATCGCTTGTTTGGCGCTGATCATCGGTAATGTTGAATCAATATCCTCCTCGATCCCCGTGACCACGTGACCTGCGATAGGTTGAACAAACCCTTGTGTAGAAAGATCTGCGACAATAGAGTGCCCATAAACAGGGATTCCATAATGTAATTGTTGTTTACGAACAAAAACCTGCTTACCAATCTCAACACGGTTGAGATCCTGATAGCTCAACTTGCGGTTAGCGACTGAATGAACAGCAGAGTGTGGAATATTTAGTGCTGATAAAATGTCGGTTTCTGAATAGTCCAGAACTTGTGCCGCCTGTGAAGCAAAAGCGAAGGGAGCAAGTGTTAATAAAGTGATATTTCGCATAATTTACCTTTTTATTATGTTATTTATTTGTGCAATAAATGCCATATAAGGTTAACTATAAAAGAGTAATATCATTCAGTGCATTGAGTTGAATATTAGAGGTTAATTCAAAACAAGTTCATAAATTGTTTTATTTTTGAGCAAATAAGTTTGGCCATAAAGCGGTTAGGATTAATTTTGTGAATGAGAAAGAACACTATTTTTGGGCTATTTATAAAAATAAAAATCAAATATAAAAAAATCCCGCTTAAGCGGGATTTTCTTTATCGTCTATTTCTTTGCTTCACAAAGAACAGCTTTCAATTATGCCAGCAGTTCTTTGGCTTGTTTCACTACGTTTTCAGTGGTGAAGCCAAACAGCTTGAACAGTTCACCCGCAGGTGCTGATTCGCCGAAGCTAGTCATGCCGATGATGCGACCACCAAAGCCAACATACTTGTACCAGAAGTCTGCAATACCGGCTTCAATCGCGATACGCTTGGTGACTGCCGCTGGCAGAACGGCTTCACGGTAAGCGGCATCTTGCTTATCAAACGCATCGGTCGATGGCATTGACACCACGCGAACCGCTTTGCCTTCGGCGCTCAGTTGCTCGTAAGCGGCAACCGCGAGTTCCACTTCAGAGCCAGTCGCAATCAGGATCAGTTCAGGTTGGCCTGCACAATCTTTCAGGATGTAACCACCCTTAGCGATGTTCGCCACTTGCTCTGCGCTGCGTGGTTGCTGCGCTAGGTTTTGACGCGAGAAAATCAGCGCAGATGGCGCATCTTTACGCTCAATCGCCAGTTTCCAAGCCACTGCCGATTCTACTTGGTCACATGGACGCCATGTGCTCATGTTTGGTGTCATACGCAGGGAAGCGATTTGCTCAACCGGTTGGTGAGTTGGGCCATCTTCACCCAGACCAATCGAGTCATGCGTGTACACTTGAATGTTTTGCACTTTCATCAGTGCTGCCATACGCATCGCGTTACGCGCGTATTCCATGAACATCAGGAAGGTTGCACCGTAAGGCACAAAGCCACCGTGCAGCGCGATACCGTTGATGATGGCCGTCATACCAAACTCACGCACACCGTAGTGGATGTAGTTGCCTGAGAAGTCTTCTGCTGTTAGAGACTTAGAGCCAGACCACATGGTGAGGTTAGAAGGCGCTAAGTCAGCAGAACCACCCATAAATTCTGGTAGCAGTTTGCCGAACGCTTCTAGTGCATTTTGTGATGCTTTACGCGATGCGATGTTGGCAGGGTTAGCTTGCAGGTTAGCGATAATTTCGCTGGTCGCTGCTTCCCAATTCGCTGGCAGTTCGCCCGCTACGCGGCGTTTGTATTCAGCGGCTTCTGCTGGGTAAGCTTTCGCGTAAGCGGCGAATTTCTCATCCCAAGCGGCTTCTTTGCTTGCGCCTGCTTGTTTTGCATCCCACGCTGCGTAAATATCCGCTGGGATTTCAAATGGAGCGTGTTCCCAACCTAAGAATTCACGCGCGGCTTTGATTTCATCGTTGCCCAGTGGTGCGCCGTGACAGTCGTGTGAACCCGCTTTGTTTGGTGAGCCGAAACCGATGATGGTTTTGGTACAAATCAAAGTTGGTCGAGAGGTTTCTGCTTTCGCCGCTTCAATTGCTGCGTTAATCGCGTCTGCATCGTGACCATCAACCGCTGGGATTACGTGCCAGCCGTACGCTTCAAAACGTTTTGGTGTGTCGTCTGAGAACCAACCTTCCACGTGGCCGTCGATAGAGATACCGTTGTCATCCCAGAACGCAATCAGTTTGCCCAGACCCAGCGTACCCGCCAGTGAACACGCTTCGTGCGAGATACCTTCCATCAAACAACCGTCACCCATAAACACATAAGTGAAGTGGTCAACGATGTCGTGACCCGGTTTGTTGAACTGCGCCGCCAGAGCTTTCTCAGCCATCGCCATACCTACGGCATTGGTGATGCCTTGGCCGAGTGGGCCAGTGGTGGTTTCGATGCCCGGTGCGTAACCGTATTCTGGGTGACCCGGTGTTTTAGAATGCAGTTGACGGAAGTTTTTCAAATCGTCAATCGACAGCTCATAGCCGCTCAGGTGCAGCAGCGAGTAAATCAGCATAGAGCCGTGGCCGTTAGATAGTACAAAACGGTCGCGGTCAGCCCAATTTGGGTTTTGTGGGTTGTGGTTTAAGTGTGAACGCCACAGCACTTCGGCGATATCCGCCATGCCCATTGGGGCTCCCGGGTGGCCAGAGTTAGCTTTTTGAACGCCGTCCATGCTCAGGGCACGGATAGCATTGGCAAGTTGTTTGCGATTCATAGTGTTACTCATTTCAATAAAGGAGGTTGAACGGAGTGCGTTCAACAAAAATAAAAAGCAGAAAGAAGCGAGCCGGAGCTCGCTTCAAAATCAGGATTACAGCTTAGCCGCGATCATCGCTTCCAGTTTGCCTTGGTCAACCGCGAAGTTACGGATGCCTTCAGCCAGTTTTTCAACGGCCATAGCGTCTAGGTTGTGTTCCCACAGGAATTCGCTGTGCGTCATTGGCGCAGGGCGAGCTTTAGAGCCTTTTGAGTCAACCAGTTTTGCAACCAATTCGCCTTCAGCCGCTTCAAGCTCAGCCAGTAGCGAAGGTGCGATAGTCAGGCGGTCACAGCCAGCCAGTTCTAGGATCTCGCCGATGTTACGGAAGCTTGCGCCCATCACAACCGTTTTGTAGCCGTGCTCTTTGTAGTAGTTGTAGATCTTGGTGACTGACAGTACGCCTGGGTCTTCGCTTGCCGCGAAATCACGACCTTCTTTAGCTTTGTACCAGTCCATGATACGGCCAACGAATGGAGAGATCAGGAACACGCCAGCTTCAGCACACGCACGCGCTTGTGCGAAAGAGAACAGCAGAGTCAGGTTACAGTTGATGCCTTCTTTCTCAAGAATTTCCGCCGCGCGGATACCTTCCCAAGTAGAAGCCAGTTTGATCAGGATACGATCGTTGCTGATGCCCGCATCGTTGTACATTTTTACTAGCTGACGTGCTTTCGCTACGCTGCGCTCGGTGTCGTAAGAAAGACGCGCGTCAACTTCAGTCGAAATACGACCCGGAATGGTTTTTAGGATTTCTTTACCGATGTTGACCGCCAGCATGTCACAAGTGTCTTGTACTTGTTGTGCTTTGTCGTTGCTTTGAGTTTTTGCGTAGGCGATAGCTTGATCAATCAGAGGCGCGTATTCAGCAATCTGCGCAGCTTTTAGAATCAGAGAAGGGTTAGTGGTTGCGTCTTCTGGCTGGTATTTTTTGATTGCATCAATTTCACCAGTGTCGGCCACGACTGTGGTCAGTTTACGAAGTTGCGCTAATTTATTGCTCATTTCGATCGTCCTATTTCGTTGGGCTTATCTGCCGATGAGGGTCAGATAGGGCAAGCAGTTGAATGACTCAATCATTTTAATCCCCTTCCTACTTGAAGCTGCAGCGGTGTTGGCTACGTTCGTTCACCCCAATCACATGGTGCATCTATGTTCATAGGGATGAACTCACTTGCCGCCTACCTGCAACTCCAAGTAGTTTGGGTAGATTTAGAGAGTGCGAGTCAGTAAATGCAAAATTTTCAGCGCCCGAACTTTTGCTCTGAACATTTGCTCGTTCGCTGAGTAAATGATGGAGCCATATTTATCCTATCTGTCGGGAAAGTCAATTCAACAACCCGGTTTATGACGCGTTGAGCTGAGTTTTTTTTCGCCTTCGCAGCCCTTGCTGCCATTAAATCGTTTGCTCGAATTTGACCTCACCATGGGCTATCCATCAAAGGTGAGAAAACTACACTGAGAAAATGTCATGATCAAGATCATTTGCTCACCTCTGAAAGATGAGTAACATAGCGCGCATGCTGATGTTGAACTGAATGTTGAGCGCTGCGGCATGCAAGGCCGCTGCCATAGAAGGATAGCCCATGAGCCAAATTCCAGAGATTTCGGTTGAAAGTACCGATCTGCTGACTGAAATCGCCGTCTCTTATTATCAAGATGGCGCAACACAGGAAGAGATTTCCAAAAAATACACCATTTCACGCGCCAAAGTGGGGCGATTGCTCAAACAAGCCCGTGATGAGGGAATTGTCGAAATCACCGTCAAATATCATCCAGTGTTTAGTGCCAAAATCGAGCAACGTTTGATTGAGCGTTTTGGCGTGCGCCGCGCCTTGATTGCCCTCGATCAACCCAATGATGAAGCACAGCGCCAACAAGTCGCAGGTTTGGTATCCAACTATCTCACCAGTACGCTAAAAAACGGCATGGTGGTGACCGTTGGGCAGGGGCGTAATGTGTCGGCCGTAGCGCATCATGTTGGGGTGATCACGCCGCGGGATTGCAAATTTGTGTGTAGCATCGGCGGCATTCACCCACGTGGCGGTATGTTTAATGCTGACCACATTTGCCGTCAGCTAGCCAAAAAATACGGCGGCAGTTCGGAAACCTTGTACGCGCCGGCCTACGCAGAAAACCCGGAGCAGAAACGGGTATTCATGCAAAATAGCACGGTGAAGCAAACGCTCGATCTTGCTCGTAAAGCGGATATCGCACTGGTCGGGATTGGGGATATGAGTGAAAACAGCTACATGGTTGACCTTGGCTGGTTTACGCCGGAAGAAGTGGTGCAATCACGCCTGAATCAAGGTGTGGTCGGTGATTTTGCCGGGCATGATTTTTTTGATGTGCATGGACGTATCGCGAATACCGTGATGAATGACCGTGTGATTGGTTTGGGGATTGATGAGTTCCGCCCGATTGCCGAAGTGATCGCGATTGCCGCGGAAAATAGTAAACCGCTTGCATTATTAGGGGCACTACGGACAGGCGCGATTGATGTGATCGCAACGAGCGTGAGTAACGCTTTAACGGTACTCAACTTAGATGAGCAGATGCAAACGGCATTAAGCTCATAATACAGAGTGAAATTGGTGAAAAAGCGAGCCGGTTTTTAATGCTGGCTCGCATGCTCTGCATGTTTTTTAGTCAAGCCTACGTAAATTTGTTGTATTGGATGCAGTGAAACGGAGGCTCTAAATATGAAAAAAACAGTCATTGCTACCGCGTTATTTACTGCATTGTGCAGCCATGCGGTGCTCGCTAATCAACCTGTAGTTGCGGGTTATTTTGCCGATTGGCAATACGCCAATTCAGCCAATCCCTACGTTGTAAAAGATATTCCTGCCGATAACCTGACTCATGTGATCTACGCGTTTTTGAGCATGTGTGGCCCGCACACAGGTGCCAGTGAAACGGTGCAAAAACTGGTCGCCGAGCAGTGTAAAGGCAAGCCAGATTTCACCGCGATTGTGGTGGATACCGAAGCGGCGTTGGAGAAAGACTTCGGCGCAGTCAAAGTGAAGGTGCCCTACAAAGGCCACTTTGCTCAGTTAGCACAGTTGAAAGCGGATCATCCACAACTGAAAATCTTGCCTTCCTTTGGTGGCTGGACCATGTCAGAGCCGTTCCATGCAATGGCGAAAGATCCTAAATCGATCGAGCAGTTTGCTAAAACGGCGGCTCAGTTAATCGCGCAGTACGATTTCTTTGATGGTGTGGATCTCGATTGGGAATACCCCGGTGGCGGCGGTTTAACCACCTCACCTTGGAGTCCTGAAACCAAGCTTAGCGATGAGCAAATGGCCGCAGAAAAAGCCGCATTCACCCACTTAGTGAAAACTCTGCGTTCGGAATTGGATGCGTTAGGCAAAACCAAACAACGCGAGTATGAGCTTTCCACTGCGGTCGGTGTTGGCGCAAAAGCGGCGCAAATTGACTGGCCAGCCGCTGCACCGTATTTAACCAACATGTTTGCCATGACTTACGATTACCTTGGCGGATGGGGGCCACAAACGGGTCACGTTACTAATTTGCATGCCACCGAACGTAGTTGGTGGGGAATGGGCTCCGATGTGTTTATTAATCAGATGATCGAACTCGGCATTCCACGTGAAAAATTGGTGATTGGTGCGGCTTATTACGGCCGTGGCTGGCAAGGTACCAAAGATTATGATGGTGGTTTGCCCACTGCGGAGCTAAGCTCCGAGCAGGGTGCGCAGTTTGGCACGACCGAAAATGGTTACTTCATGTATTGGGATTTGATGAAGAACTACACGGCGCTGCAAGGCTATCAATACCATTATGACGAAGCCTCACACGCACCGTACTTGTGGAACCCAGAGAAAAAAGTCTTCATCAGTTTTGAAGATGAACGCTCGGTAGCGGCGAAAGCCAAATGGGCGAAAGAGCAAAAACTCGGTGGTATTTTCACTTGGGAACTCTCTGGCGATCCTTCCGGCAAGCTGACTCAAACCATGTTTGAATCGATCAAATAATCTTGCACGACACAAGATAAAGGCCACTTCAGTGGCCTTTATCTTCTTCCTACTTGAAGCTGCAGCGGTGTTGGCTGCGTTCGCTCACCCCAATCACACAGTCTGTCTATGCTCATGGGGATTATGAGAGCCATCCTTGGCTCTCACCAAAGGCCAGCCAATGGCTGTGCAAATTTGTTCCAGACAAATTTGTCACTCACTTGCCGCCTACCTGCAACTCCAAGTAGTTTGGGTATATTCTTTCTAATGTTTGTATGTTTATACATTATTCAATCGGCAGATCTTGCCGTTGTCCCCATTCTGTCCACGAACCATCGTAAACCGAGAGGTTTTTGTAGCCGCACACATACGCCGCGAGCAACACAATACATGCGGTAACGCCAGAGCCGCAGCTAAACAGATATTCTTGTGCTGTATCGGGCAGCATATGAGTGAGTAGAGGGCGTAACTCGGTTTCCTCTTTAAGCTTGTGACCGGCGATCAGCTCTGCAAAAGGCAAGCAAGATGAGCCGGGAATATGCCCACTGCGCACGCCGGGACGCGGCTCTGGCACTTCACCGAAAAAGCGTGCTAATCCACGAGCATCAATGGTTTGGCTGTGTGGGTTGTCGATCTGTTTGAGAACATAACTCGCATCAACAAAGGCTTTTGGGTTGAGTTTGCCAGCAAAGTTCCCTTTTGCTGTGGGTTCACGATAGTTTTGAGTGACGTTGTAACCCTGAGCCTTCCATTCGGTTAATCCGCCATTGAGGATATACACCTTGTGATGTCCCATGGCTTTGAACATCCACCATGCTCGGGGAGAAGCAAACGTGCCACTGTTGTCGTACACCACAATAAAGGAATCTTGGTTGATACCCAGTTCGCGAGCGAGAGTATTAAAGCGCTCCTCAGAAGGCATCATATGGGGCAAGGGGGAATCAGGGTCGCAAAACACTTTGTCGTAATCAAAGCGCTGCGCGTTGGGAATTTTGTTGATCCAATCTTTTTCAGATTCGGTCGGAATTTGAAACTCGATGCTGCTATCGAGGATCACCAAATTGGGATCGTGCAGATGTTGTTGCAGCCATTGCGCCGTGACGAGTGGGGAGGTCATTGTTATTCCTTATTTTTGTGATTACACAATACGTTGACCAATACGCCACAGAACATCACTCGGGTCAACCAAACAAAACTCCAGCATGCCCCAAGGTTGAGTGACTAAATTGGTCACTTTGCTTTCAAAGCGCTCTTCCAATTGCAAAGTTTTGACGTGATCGAACCAGCTCTGCGCATCTTCCACTAACAGATGCATCATAGTATTCCCTTGATGCGGGCGCTGATGGGTGTTTTGCAGTAAAAAAGCGCATTGGCCTAAACGCAAATAAGCCACATCGCCAAATTCTGAAATCAGTTCAAAACCGAGGGATAAGTAAAACTGTTTGGAGGCAGTAAAGTCCTGAGCAGGAACAAAGGATTTGATTTCAAGCACATCGAGATTGGGCATAGCGACTCTCCTTAACACATCAACTGAGGTAACTGTAGCGACCTTTATGATGCTGAACCAGCGAGCCACCCACAGTTTTGGCGGCAGGGGAATGGCAACGCCCCAAAATTGGAGCGTTGCCACACTCTATCTGTTCTCAAACATTTAGCTCGGTCACTCTGATGTATGACAGACAGGACACTGAGGAAGTTTCATCAGGTTCATTTCACGCCATGACATGCTCATCGCATCAAGGATCAAGATCTTACCTTGCTTAGGTGTGCCTAATTCAGTCAGTACCTTAATGGCTTCCATTGCTTGAACTGCACCAATAATGCCTACCACCGGAGCCATCACACCTGCTTCAACGCAACTGAGTGCCGATGAACCGAATAGGGCGCTTAAGCATTGATAGCAAGGCTGCGCGGGGTCTTGATAAGTAAACACGCTCACTTGGCCTTCCATGCGAATCGCCGCACCGGAAACCAGCGGTGTTTTGTGTTTAAAGCAGAGGCGATTGAGCTGGTTGCGTGTGTCGACATTATCGCAAGCATCCAGCACCAGATCGTGGCGTGCGATCAGCGCATCCAATTTGTCATCACTCAAACGTGCTTGGATCGTTTCAACCTGAAGATGCGGATTGAGCAGACGCAGTGAATTGGCGGCCGAATCGACTTTCGCGCGGCCAATATCCGCATCATGGTGTAGTACTTGGCGCTGGAGGTTAGAGAGCTCAACCACATCATCATCAATCAATGTGATGTGACCGACCCCCGCCGTCGCTAGGTATTGGCTACTCGCACAACCCAAACCACCCGCACCGAGGATCAGCACTGAGCTCTGCTTTAGTTTCTCTTGTCCTTCAAAATCAAACGCTTTGAGAATGATCTGTCGGTTGTAACGCAGCATTTCTGCATCGCTGAGAATATCCACCATCACTCCTAGTACAGGGTTGGGTTAAACAGTTGGATTTGAACCGTTTCGCCGACTTCCACGCGGCCACGTTCACGCTCAAGCACCACAAAGCAGTTAGCCAAGCTCATTGAGCGGAATGCGCCAGAGCTTTGGTTACCGGTGCTTTCCACCACGAATTGGCCATTTTCAATGCGGTAAATGCCGCGTTGGAAATCCGTCCGTCCCGGTGCTTTTTTAAAGGGGCTGCGCGTGATCGCAGGGATCGATTCCGGGGCTTGCCAAGCACTGTGTCCCGCTAATTTGGCAAGCATAGGTTGTACCAGCACGTACATGGTCAACACAGCGGAAACCGGGTTGCCCGGCAGACCGCAAAACCAAGCATCCTGCAATGCGCCAAATGCAAAAGGTTTACCCGGCTTGATTGCCAGTTTCCAAAAGCCGATTTCACCCAGCGCTTGCAAAATATCTTTGGTGTAATCGGCTTCACCCACGCTGACGCCACCGGAGGTGACCACCACATCTGCCAAGCTTTGCGCTTGCTCAAACGTGGCTTTCAGAGTGGTAGGGCAATCCGGCACTATGCCGAGATCAATCGCTTCGCAGCCGAAGTTTTCAATCAAGGGTTTAATGCCGTAGCGATTGCTGTCGTAAATCTGTCCGGCTTGCAGCGGTTCACCAAGTGGTTTGAGCTCATCACCGGTGGAGAAAAACGCCACTTTCGGTTTGCGATAGACGGTGACATGGCTAATGCCGAGAGTCGCAATCATCGGGATATCACGTGCGGTTAAGCGCGCACCGCGTTCCAGCACCACATCATTTTGGCGAATGTCATCACCAGTTGGGCGGATATTGTCATTGAGTTTGACCTCATGCTGGCAGAACACCACACCCTCTTCGGTGATGGTCGCTTGTTCTTGCATGATCACCGCATCACAACCGGCAGGGATTTGTGCACCCGTCATAATGCGCACGCAGGTCATTGGCGGCCATTCTTCTGTAAAGGGTTGACCAGCAAACGATTTTCCTGAAACGGGCAGCGGTTTTTGCTGCGCAAGTTCAGCGCGACGGACGGCATAACCATCCATCGCTGAGTTATCAAACGGTGGCACATGAATGGGCGATAAGATCGCCTCGGCGAGCACATAGCCGAGCGCCTCAGGCAGAGGCAAACGTAAAGTGGTTTGCACGGGTTGAATACGTGACAGCATTTTCTCAAGTGCATCTTCAATCGGCATTAAGCCGGGTGCATCACAACAGCCCATCTGGATATCCTATGGTGTTCTTCTTTTGTGGCAGACTGTAGCACAGAATCCTTCTGTGATGCAGATTCCCACGTGAATTTAGGGGTGTAATTGTCACTAAATCCGAGTATTCTTGTCAGCCATCCGAAAGGGGTATTTGAGAGGTAGAGGAATGTCAGGTCTTAGCGAATCCGCAAAGTTGGTCAAAGATGCGCTAGAGCGCCGCGGGTTGGAAACTCCAATGCAACCTAGCTTGGCGAGCCCAGCAGAGAAAAAGGATAAAATCGAACATCACATGCGTGAGATCCTCAACCTGCTCGGACTGGACCTTACTGATGACAGTTTGGAAGAGACACCACAACGCATTGCAAAAATGTATGTGGATGAGATTTTCTCGGGGTTGGATTATGCCAACTTCCCCAAGATCACCGTTATCGAAAACAAGATGAAAGTGAGTGAGATGGTTAAAGTGAAAGACATCACACTGACCAGTACTTGTGAGCACCACTTAGTCACCATAGATGGGACAGCCGCCGTGGCCTATATTCCACGTGGCAAAATTATCGGCTTATCGAAAATTAACCGCATTGTGCGCTTTTTTGCGCAGCGCCCGCAGGTGCAAGAACGCATGACGCAACAAATCTTAGTCGCGCTGCAAGCGCTGCTTGAGTCCGATGATGTGGCAGTAACGATTGATGCTACGCATTACTGCGTAAAATCCCGCGGTGTGATGGATGCAACTAGTGTGACCACAACCACGGCGTTGGGGGGTATTTTCAAATCTAACCCAGCGACGCGTGCTGAATTCCTACACGGTTTGCGTTAACTCATTATCTTGAAAGTGAATATTAATCAGCCCTCAATTGAGGGCTGATTGCTTTTCGGGGATAGGACTAATTAAGACGTTATTTGAACAGTGCTAGATATTCGCCGTAGCCTTGCGCTGCCATCTCTTGTTTGGGGATGAAACGCATCGCGGCGGAGTTCATACAGTAACGTAAGCCAGTTGGGGCTGGGCCATCATCAAACACATGTCCAAGGTGTGAATCGGCGAAGCGGCTACGGACTTCAGTGCGGGTGTAAAAGAGTTTAGTGTCATCTTTGGTTACAATGTAACTTGAATCTATCGGCTTGGTGAAACTCGGCCAACCGGTTCCTGATTTGTATTTGTCGGTAGAAGAAAACAGCGGTTCACCCGACACAATATCAACGTAAATGCCTTCTTCTTTATTGTCCCAATATTCATTATCGAATGGACGTTCTGTGCCTTCGTGCTGTGTCACCTTGTATTGCAAGCTGGTCAGCTTAGCGCGGATCTGATCATCTGATGGACGCACATAAGCTTTGACGTTAGCTTGCCCATTTTTCTCATCAATCAACTGGCGAAGGGTTTTCGGTTTTTCATTTCGGTCGGCACCAAAAATCTCATCCAAATACTGATCACGTCCGGAAGCATAGCGATAGTAGTTGTAGCGGACTTTATTCTTCTTGTAGTAGTCCTGATGGTAGTCTTCAGCCGGCCAGAATTGTTTAAACTCGATTAATTCCGTTTTGAGTGGCTTCTTGAAAATACCGAGCTGGTCAATTTCCATCATAAAGCGCTTAGCCACTTCAAGTTGCTCTGCGTTGTGATAGAAAATAGCAGGGCGATACTGCGAACCACGGTCGACAAACGAGCCTTGGTCATCGGTTGGGTCGATGTGTCGGAAGAAGTTATCCAGCACTTGTTCATAACTGACGATCTTCGGATCAAATGTCACTTGAATGACTTCGATGTGTCCCGTTTTACCCGATGAGACTTGCTTGTAAGTAGGGTTATCCACGTGTCCACCCGCGTAGCCAGAAACCACGTCCACTACACCGAGCAGCTTCTCCATATCGGATTCTGTACACCAGAAGCAGCCGCCAGCGAGTGTGGCTTGTTGATAACCGTCTGTAGTTGGCCGCATCGCACTTGGTTTGGTATCGGCTTGACTAAACAGAGAGAGGGTAAGCGCAACCAAAGCGAATAGTGGAGCTCCCCAAGCAAAGAGTCGTTTCATGAGCATTTCCTTTTGGTTCTTTACAGAGTTATAGAAAAAGAACGGCAAACAGGATCAGAAATTTCAGCGTTGGAGGGGACTTTTTATCTTGAGGATAACGCCGTGCATCAAGTGACAACACGGCGTAGATAACAAACTTGGTTAATTGAGGCCGACAATATTGCCGTCTTGATCGATATCGAGTGACATAAAGGAAGGCTTTTCAGGCAGTCCCGGCATGGTCATTACACTACCACACAAGGCGTAGACAAATTCTGCACCTGCACATAAACGCAGTTCACGGATCGGCACGATAAAATCTCGTGGAGCCCCTTTAATTGCGGGATCGGTAGAAATCGACAGCGGTGTTTTCGCCAAGCAAACCGCAAGATGATCAAAGCCTTGGGCTTGCAGTTTGGCTAATTGCTGCGCGGCTTTATCACTCAGTGAAATCTCTGCCGCGCCATAGCCTTTTATGGCCACCGCTTTGAGTTTTTCATCCAATGGCATGTCTGAATGGTAGAGCGGTGTAAACTGAGAATGGTTTTGGCACTGCTTAACGACTTTTTCTGCAAGCAATTTTGTGCCTTCGCCACCTTGTGCAAAGCCCTCAGAAATGGCAACGGATACACGATTGGGTAAGGCTTCAATAAGCTTAACTAGTTGATCCAGCTCTTCAGTGCAATCTTGTGGGAAGCGGTTGATCGCCACTACAGCAGGCACACCATACTGGTTTACGTTATCAATATGCCATTTCAGGTTTTCAAAACCGGCTTGCAAAGCGGCGCTGTCAGGAGCGAAGAGGGCATCCGGTACGGCTTGACCGGGGCGCAAATCATACAGCCCGGAATTGGCTTTCAAGCCACGTAAGGTTGCGACAATCACGGCACAATCTGGCGTTTTACCAGAAGCTTTCGCTTTGATGTTACAGGCTTTCTCAAACCCCATATCGGAGCCAAAACCGCCTTCGGTAACGGTGTAGTGAGCCAAACGGGTGGCGATTTCATCTGCAATAATCGATGAGTTACCGTGCGCGATGTTGGCAAACGGGCCTGCGTGAATCAGCGTTGGTACGCCTTCCAAGGTTTGCATCAAGGTCGGTTCAATCGCTTCCTTCATGCTCACGGCCATTGCACCTGCCACTTTCAGATCTTCTGTAGTGACCGGATTACCGTCCAAATCATAAGCCAGCACCACATTACCGATGCGGCGACGCAAATCGCGTAGATCCGAGGCGAGAGCAAGAATGGCCATCAATTCGGATGCGGCAGAGATATCGAAACCATCTTCGCGCTCATAGCCATTAATATTTTTTCCGGGTTCATTGCGGCCGACCGTCACCATGCGCAGTGCACGATCGTTATGATCCATCACACGTTTCCAAACGACCTGTTTGGGGTCAATGCGCAGCGCTTGCATGCCTGTGCGGCGCTCAAAATCGTCATATCCGAGTCGTTGTTCGTGATAAATTCGCGCATCAATTGCTGCTGCAGCAAGGTTATGCGCCGCAGTGACGGCATGAATATCACCAGTTAAATGCAGGTTGAGTTCTTCCATTGGTGCGACCTGCGAATACCCGCCGCCTGCAGCGCCGCCTTTCACACCCAAAATAGGCCCCATAGAGGGCTGGCGAATGCACGCCATGACCGAGTGATTAAGTTTGGCCAACCCTTGTGCTAAACCAATAGTGGTGACGGTTTTGCCTTCGCCCAGTGGTGTTGGGGTAATTGCAGTGACCAGAATGAATTTACCTTTAGGCTTACTGGCCAATCGCTCTAGGCAATGCAGTGACACTTTGGCTTTATGCAGGCCGTGGCTTTCGTACTCATTCGCGAGCAATCCCGCTTTTTGAGCAATGGTGTCGATAGACGCTAATGGTGTAGCGCGGCAAATTTCAATATCTGGCAGCATAAAACCCTCATCTAGAGCGGTAAAAATGGTGAGGAAAACGTTTGCGCGCAAATCATAACGATAAATTGTGGCTTGTAAAGATTCTTATGGAGTGAATTCTGCGAGCGATTGGGATTTTAACGGATTGCTGATTTTGATCAATTGAAGCACGCTGTTTTCACAGCATTTTGACTCGTTGTGATTGAAAAAGGCGCTCACTTGAGCGCCTTAGAAGGGTGAATAATCCAGAGTTATTTATCTTGTTGTGCTTTTAACAAATCACGGATTTCAGAAAGCAGTTCTTGATCTTTGGTTGGCGCAGGTGGGGCTTTAGGCGCTTCTTCTTCCTTGCGTTTTAAGCTATTGATCGCTTTTAAACCCATGAAAATGGCGAATGCGATAATCATAAAATCGACCACGGTTTGGATAAATTTACCGTAGGCAATCACTACGGCAGGGGCATCACCTTGCGCGGCAAGTAATACGAAACTCAGATCGCTAAAATTCACACCGCCTAAAATAATACCGATTGGCGGCATAATGATATCGGCCACAAATGACGACACTATTTTGCCAAATGCCGCGCCAATGATAATACCGACAGCCATGTCGATCACATTGCCACGAGATGCAAAAGCCTTGAACTCTTTAAGTAAGCTCATTGGGTTTTCTCCAAACTGAATAAATTGTTGAATTGAAGGTGACAGCGGTATCAGGAGAAGCTAACGGTTTTCTGCTACCGATTACGTTATCAAGGTTATATTGGCTTCAAGATTATGGCAATTAGGCTATTTAGAATTTCTATAAAACTATCACTATTAATATGTCAGTTTTATTTCTGGAACAAGTTACTACTTTTTGTTGGCCTGAAGTTTAAAACAAATGCCCACTTAAAGTGGGCATTGTTGTCGATTGAGTTGGCAAAACGCTAAGCCAGTTGTAGTAGTCGTTCAACGAGTTTTTCTATTCCGCAAGCGGCTTGGGAAATATTCTCTGCCAGCATGTAGGCGGGGGTGGAAAGCACTTTGTGCCTTTCATCAAATACGATGCCTTCCACTGGGCAATCCACGTGTAGGCCACCTAATTGGTTAAATGCGGCTGCGGTGTGGTGATCATTACCAATTGTGCCTTGCGCCGCTTCGCCATAAATCATCGGGATGATGGTGGGCGCAATGCAGATATAACCGGCAGGCTTATGGGCATCGGCAAAAGCGAGACAGGCAGCTTCGACATCGGGGTTGATACTGCATTGAGCGCCTTTAACTGCAAAGTCGGTGAGATTTTTCGCTGCGCCAAAACCGCCTGGGAGCAGAAGTGCATCAAATTCATTCACATTGAGTGTAGCTACATCTTGGATTTTACCGCGAGCAATGCGGGCGGATTCCACCAACACATTGCGACTTTCTGGCATCGCTTCACCCGTAAGGTGGTTAATGACGTGCATCTGTTGCACATTCGGTGCAAAGCAGTGCCAGCTCGCCCCTTGTTTTTCAATGGCATGCAATGCGAGTACTGCTTCATGGATCTCCGCTCCATCGAATACTCCACAGCCACTGAGAATTACTGCGACTTTTTCATGACTTTAACCCTCCACAGATTGCTTATGCGCCTTAGGCGTGTCGGTGAGATGGTCGGTAACCATCGAGAATGGAATATCAGGATCAGCGTCGTCATCCGCCGCTGAAAACTCATCCTGTTCGGGGTAATGTTTGACCACAAAAGGGATTAACATCACTGATGACGGAAAAAAACGCTTCATAACCACTCCTTTTGCCGTTCAATGTATCGCTTCACGGCTCTTTATAAAAAGAAATGTTGGACTACTTTTTGCGCTAAGTCACCGAAACGATGTATTAAGAAAAACTTTGCTATCAATACATCAAAATGATAACCGTATTCATTCTGCTCAAAAGTCACTAAACTATCAGCCTGATTTTAAGGAGATCATCATGAAGTACGATTGGATCTTATTTGACGCTGACGAGACCTTGTTTCATTTCGATGCTTTTAAAGGGATGCAGCTGATGTTCGCGCGCAAAGGCGTGGAGTTTACCGAACAAGATTTTCACCAATACCAAGAAGTGAATAAACCGCTGTGGGTGGATTACCAAAACGGCGATATTACCGCCGCGCAGTTGAAGCATACGCGCTTTGCGGGCTGGGCAGAAAAGCTGGATACCACAACGGCAGAGCTCAACAGTGCATTTTTGCAAGCCATGGCGGATATTTGCACCTTATTACCGGGCGCAATGGAGCTGATGCAGGCGCTACACGGTAAAGCGCGCTTGGGCATTATCACTAACGGTTTTACTGAGCTACAAGATGTAAGATTGGCCAAAACAGGCATGACAGACTTTTTTGATCACATTGTGATTTCCGAGGAAGTCGGGATTGCTAAACCAGATGCGGGCATTTTTGCCCATGCATTGGAGCGAATGGGGAACCCGACAAAGAGCCGAGTACTGATGGTAGGTGATAATCCACATTCCGATATTTTAGGTGGCTTGAACTTTGGAATTGAGACTTGCTGGCTCAATGTGCATCAGCACCCGAAACCAGAAGGCATTACGCCACATTATGAAGTGACTTCACTGCATGAGCTGAGAGAGATCTTATTGGCGTAATGCCATGAGAAGGAAGGTAAGGCGCTCCTGGTGCAAAGTGAATCACTTTGCACCGGATACCTGATTAACGGTGGAATTCGCCAGCGCGTTCAGGTTGATAGACTATGTCGATGATTTCGAGGGTTTTCAACGTGCCGCCCGGCATAGGCCAAGCCAGTTGTTGACCCACTGCAAGGCCAAGTAACGCACTACCCACAGGGGCAAAAATCGATACGTCAGCGCTGCTTTTCACATCGTTTGGGTAAACTAACGTTTTTTCCATCACTTCATCGCTACCTGAGAATTTAAAGCGCACCGTAGAATTCATGGTGACGACATTCTCTGGCATCTCTTCAGGTTCGAGCACGGTGGCGCGATCCAATTCTTCTTCCAGTCTCTCTAGCTCTGGCGACAAAGTGGCTAGGTTATCCATCAACTGGCTGATTCTGTCCATATCGCGAGTGGAGACCACGATAGTATTGAGTTCAGACATTTTATTCCTCCAAAATAAATACCGCCCTGAAAACAGGGCGGTATCAATCAGTTTTGTTAAGTTGTCGAACTAACCATAGCTCGCATAGCAGAAGATTTCAAGTCCTTAGTATGTAACCAGTTTTTTGCATGGAATTGAAGATGGCACATAAACGAAGCGGCTAGTTAAGGTTGTTCACCAGCTAATAATCTTTGCTCAATTTGCGCGAGCACGGCAGGCAAGTCTGCAACCGTATCGATCAAATAATGCGGTTTTGCCTGTTGCAGTTTGGCTTGTGCCTGTTCGCGTGCCGCTTGTAGCGTTGCTGCATCAGCATGTTGATACTCTTCAAGGGTTAACCCAGCTTCGTTGCCAGACAACAGTAAACCGACCGTCCACATGCCGGCATTGTGGCCTTCTTCGATACCGGGAAGCGCGTCATCCACTTTCACGCAAGCACGTACATTGGTCACCCCAAGTTCAATGACATTTTTCAGAGCCATAAAAGGAGCGGGGCGGCCGCCTTGCGGTAAATCATCGGTAGCAACCACATAATCAGGACGATAACCGTAATCGGCAGCGGCGGGGATCAGCACATCCATCACTTGGCGTGGGTAGCCAGAGCAAGATCCGATTTTGATCCCGCGCGAACGGATCTGTTCAACCACTTCAAGTGAGTGAGGAATCGGTGCAGCGTGATCGGCGACTTTGGCGATTTGCAGCGGCATAAAAGCGGCGTAAATCGCATCAATATCACTGGCTTGCATCGGGCGTCCAAATTGGTTTTGCCAGCGCTGCGCAACGGTTGGGAGTTTGCCGACGGCTTCAATGTGTTGCCATTTGCCCAATCCCATTGGTTCGCGCGCTTCCGCAAGGCTAATCTCAAAATCAAAACCTTGCTTGAAAGCTTCGACAAAAATAGAGGTCGGCGCAAAGGATCCAAAATCAACAATGGTGCCAGCCCAATCAAAAATAACGGCTTGAATCGGTGAATTCATAACTTTTCCTTAATGTGAGTAACCCATTTGCTGGCTGATGGCGAGCAAAGCGGAGTGCAAAATATCGAGTGCTTGATCCAGCTCTTGACGCGAAATAATGAGAGGCGGACTGAGTTGAATCACATTGCCTTGTGAGACTTTAAAACTCAGCCCATGACGTAAGCAGTGATAAAGCACGGCTTCGGCTTCATCGTGAGCGCGCTGTTTGGTGTGGCGATCGGTCACCAGTTCGATGCCCCAAAGCAAACCGATACCACGCACATCGCCAATCAGTGAAAATTGCTGCTGCATTTGATTGAGACGTTGGCGCATATAAACGCTATCTGCCTGAACTTTGGCGAGTAAATTTTGCTGCTCAATCACTTCAATGCTGGCTAATGCCGCAGCGCAGCCGAGTGGACTTTTTTCATGGGTGTAGTGACCCAAAGAAACCTGCGCGGCGGTGTTGTATTTTTCTTTGGTGAGTAGGGCCGCGATGGGGATAAGGCCTGCCCCCAAACCTTTGCCGATACACAAAATATCAGGCTCGATGCCGAACGCTTGGTGAGTAAACCACTCGCCGCTGCGCCCCATGCCGTTGGGAATGTCATCAATGATCAACAGCACATTGTGTTTATCGCAGATCTCCCGCACCCGCTGCCAATAGGCACGGCTAGGTACTTGTACATCGGTATTGCGGATCGCTTCTGCGATGAATGCCCCGATACCGCCTTCTTTTTCGATCACGTATTCCAAGTAATCGGCGTAGTGCACATCGCTGCCGTCTTCACGGGGAAACGCACCGCGATAGGTAATGGCTGGAGGTATGCGCTC
This sequence comes from Vibrio mimicus, assembly GCF_019048845.1. Taxonomy (NCBI): domain Bacteria; kingdom Pseudomonadati; phylum Pseudomonadota; class Gammaproteobacteria; order Vibrionales; family Vibrionaceae; genus Vibrio; species Vibrio mimicus. Next base: position 169,121 of record NZ_CP077425.1, on the reverse strand, counting down.
CACACCTGCCATAAGTGGCCCCATTCCTTGTCGAAAGCAGGCTTCGCCACCCACAGAAATGGCATCCAAAGATGCACCATGAAAGGCATCCCACAGACTGACTACTTTAAAATTCTGCGTCACATAGCGCGCCAATTTGAGCGCCATACCAATGACGGAAGTACCGCCGGGAGCAAACAGTACGCGTTTGAGTTCGCCACCTGCAATGTCTGTGAGTTTCTCCGCGCAACGAACTGCGGTTTCATGGGTAAAGCGGCGCGGCGCGAAAGGTAACATCTGCATTTGTTCGGTGATTTTTTCGATCACCTGCGGATGACCATGACCGAGTTGATGCACATTATTGCCATGAAAATCGAGGTAGCGTTGGCCTGACACATCTTGCAAATAACAGCCTTCCGCACTGACTAACGCATCTAGGCAAGGTGTGGACATAGCTTGATGAAGAAATACTTCAGCGTCACGTTGTAACAAATTTTGTGTCGCTTCATCATCCAATTGTGCCAACCATGCTTGTCGTGCTTCGGTAGTGTTGATATCGCCTTCACTGTGCCAGTGCATGGGGTTGTGTAGTGACGGATTATCGAGTGGTTTCATTACGTTTTCCTGATCCGTTACGCTAGATTCCAGTACATGGCTTGCTGCATAGCGCTGAGTAAGCGATCAATATCTTGCGGATACACTTCGCCAATGTTGCCAATGCGGAAGCAGTCTGCGTTGCTTACTTTGCCGGGATAAATCACAAAGCCTTGCTGTTTTAGGCGCTGATAAAACTCACCAAACTGATAATCAGAATCCGTGGGTGAATAAAAAGAAGTGATGACGGGAGAGTGCAGATGTTCCGGTAGCAGCGGAATAAAGCCGAGTGTGCGCATACCGTTAACCAATTTTTGCTGATTGGTGTGATAACGCTGATAGCGCGCCGCGATGCCGCCTTCGCTCTCCAACTCCAACAAGGCTTGGTAGAAAGCGCGAACCGTATGGGTTGGGGAGGTAAAACGCCACTTGCCACGATTTTTTTCCATACACTGCCATTGGTCATAGAGATCCAGTGTGAGTGAGCGTGCTCGACCTTGGCATTGCTCAAGTTCAGAACGTTTGGCAATCACAAAGCCAAAGCCGGGCACACCTTGAATGCATTTGTTGGCCGAGCTGATCATAAAATCGATGTCCATCTCACCAATATCCATTGGGATGCCGCCAAAGCTCGACATGGCATCTAAAATGATGCGTTTACCGTGCTGTTTAGCCAGTTTGGCGATTTCCTCAATTGGATTGAGCATGCCGGTGGTGGTTTCACAGTGCACCACGGCAACGTGTGTGATTGCGGAATCTGAGGTTAGAACTTGAGCGATCTCTTCAAGATTGGGTTGTGCGGTTTCGCCGGGGGAAATGACGTGACAAGCAATGTTGAGATACTCCGCGATTTGCGCGATACGCGCCCCATAAGCCCCATTATCGATCACGAGCAGCTTATCCGTTGGCAACATCACGGTTCCAATCGTTGCTTCTACGGAAGCGGTGCCACTGCCTTGCATCAATACTGAGGTGTATCCGGATTGTGTTGTGGCAAGAGCTACGAGTTTGCGGCGAATCACTTCGACAATTTCGAGATTGTAATCATCATCCCAAGTGCACCAATCCTTCAGCATGGCTTCACGTACCGACTCAGACGTAGAAAGGGGGCCAGGGGTAAGCAACAGATACGCGTTCTTCATTTATTACTCCATTTGGACTATACCAATAATTTGATGTTATCTAACAACGAGAAAAGCCACGGGTAAACCCTCCATCGAGTAATTTCACAAAAGTTTCATAACTTAGCCGTGCAGAAAATAGGTAATAGAAGGGAATCAAACTTAGTCAAATTGCCAATTTTTGTTCATCGAAACGTCATACAGGATCGCTAGGGTAAGCAATAATTCTGGTACATACCAAATTAACTACATTGGAGATGATGATGAACAAAGTCATGTTGAAAGGAACACTTACCCTAATCGCAACGCTGATGGCGACTCATGCGTTTGCAGCGCAGGAAGTCACGGTTTATACCGCACTAGAAACCGATCTGTTGGCGAAATACAAAAACGTATTTGAAAAAGCTAACCCAGATATTGAGATCAAATGGGTGCGTGACTCAACGGGGATCATGACGGCGAAGCTGTTAGCCGAAAAGAATAACCCACGCGCAGAAGTAGTGTGGGGGCTGGCTGGTTCATCCATGGCGCTTCTTAAAGAGCAAGGTATTCTCAAACCCTATACGCCTAAAGGTGCCGACGAACTGCGCAGCAATATGAAAGATCCGCAATCGCAACCGGCTTGGTATGGTAACTATGCCTTCTTTAATGCGCTCTGTTTCAATGAAGCGGTAGCCAAACAGCTGAACTTGCCCAAACCCCAAAGCTGGGAAGATTTAACCAAGCCGATTTATAAGGGGCATATTGCCATGCCAAACCCAGCTTCTTCAGGCACTGGCTACATGCAAGTTTCCGCATGGTTGCAAAATATGGGGGAAGAGCAAGCGTGGGATTATATGCAGCGCCTTGATCAAAACATTGCGCACTATACCCATTCCGGCTCGAAACCTTGTGTACAAGCAGGCATGGGAGAAGTGGCAATTGGGATCTCTATGGCCACTCGCGGTGCTAAACTCAAAACCCAAGGCGCACCTTTGGATGTGATTGTGCCTAATGGCATCGGTTGGGAATCGGATGCTGTGGGCTTAGTGAAAGAGAGTGACGCCGCAAAACGCGTAGTGGATTGGTCTGTCTCTAAAGCTGCCAATGAACTGTACATTGAAAGCTATCCAGTGGTTGGGCATCAAGATGTCAGCAAACAAGTCGCCAACTATCCGAATGTGGAAAAAGTGATGGCGAAGATGGATTTCAACCAGATGGGTAGTGATCGTGCCCGTGTGTTGAAAACGTGGTCTGAGAAGTTTGATTCGAAATCTGAGCCGAAATCTTAAGAGCAAATCATCTGAGGAGGCGGCGGCCTCCTTTGTTTTCATTCAGCCTCTGAATTCAGCATTCCTTACACCGCCAGCCATTTTTATAGGTATCTCATCTGTCATCAGATGGTCATACTTTAGCGATAAAACTGTCACTGCTCTGCAATAAAGTTTCGTTATTTTTGGACTACACCAAATTTAAGGATGACTTTTATGACCACGCAGAACCCTCGTGAACAGAAAAACCTTGAAGGCCAATACCCTGAAAAACAACACCTTGGATATCAGTCCTCAGAGAAAAGCTACCTAGATATTCGTCATGTCGTGAAACAGTTTGGCGCATTTACCGCTTTGAAAGAGATCAGCTTGTCGATCGAACAAGGCGAATTTGTCTGCTTTCTTGGCCCTTCGGGTTGTGGCAAAACCACTTTATTGCGCGCTATTGCGGGGTTAGATCTGCCCACCTCTGGCACCATTCATCAAAACCAACAGGCCATTACTTTTCTGCCGCCGGAGAAACGCGATTTCGGCATTGTATTTCAATCCTATGCTCTGTTTCCTAATTTAACGGTGGAAGAAAACATCGCCATCGGTCTGCGAAATCAAGGGATGTCGGTGCGTGATGCCTTAGAAAAAGTTGAACAGTGGCTAGAACTTATTGGGCTCGTGACTTCGGCGCAAAAATACCCAAGCCAGCTTTCAGGCGGTCAGCAGCAGCGGGTGGCATTAGCGCGTGCTTTGGCGTTATCTCCTGGGCTATTGCTGCTTGATGAGCCCCTGTCAGCATTGGATGCCAAAGTGCGAACTCACCTGCGTGATGAGATTTGCCAATTGCAACGTAAGTTAGGAATAACCACCATCATGGTGACCCACGATCAGGAAGAAGCATTAACCATGGCGGATCGTATCGTGGTCATGAATCACGGTGTCATTGAGCAAGTCGGCACGCCACAAGACATTTACCAAAAACCCGCGAGTCGCTTTGTGGCGGAGTTTGTCGGCACCATGAATTTCATTCCCGTATCTATGGCAACCTCCCATCAGTTGCGCATTGCAGAATCACTGATTGCATTGCCTAAGATAGAAAACTTGACGCCTACTCAAGGTGAGCAATTTGATCTGGCTGTTCGCCCAGAAAATCTAGAACTGGTCACGCGCTACAACAATGCCATTCCCGTCGTCATTCGCCATTTGGAGTTTCTTGGCGCGTTTTATCGAGTCGAATGTGTGTTTCAAGACGAGCGTTTGGCTCCTCCCGTTTATGTCGATTTACCGATCACGCAGGTGCAAACCATGAAGTTAAAAGCAGGCGATGTTCGATATTTGGCACTGCGTGAGGGGCAGCTTCATGCGTACCGTCGCAAGGTCATGTCTACGACGCAAGCTGTCACAACAGCATGCGCGTATGCCGCGTAAGGAGAGGAACATGCTGAATCTCACCCGTACTCTTCCGGTGCGAATGTTGCCACGCTGGAGCCGTGATAGCCTGATTCTGTCTGCTACTTTGCTGGTGTTGTTATCGCTGATGTTGGTGTTTATTGTCGCGCCACTGGTCGCCATGTTGGCGAAAAGCGTGCAAAACGCGCAGGGTGAATTTGTCGGGCTAACATACTTTGCTCAATATTTTGCTTCCACTGCGCTTTGGCAATCGATGCGTAATACCTTGGTGTTGGGCATCGGTGTGACCGCCGTAGTTGGTCTGCTGGCTTTTGGTTACGCTTATGCGTTAACACGCTCCTGCATGCCGGGGAAAAGTTTGTTCCGAGTGTTAGGAAGCGCGCCGATTTTAGCACCTTCGCTGTTACCCGCCATCAGTCTTATCTTTTTGTTTGGTAATCAAGGCATGCTCAAAACGTGGTTAGGCGGAGAGTCCATTTATGGAGGATTAGGCATTGCTCTGGGTTTGATTTTTTGGACGTTCCCACATGCGTTAATGATTCTCACCACCTCGCTCAGCACTTCGGATGCTCGTTTGTATGAAGCGGCGAGGGCGCTGAAAACTTCCCCACTCAAAACCTTTTTTATCGTGACACTTCCCGCCGCAAAGTACGGATTGATCAGCGCCTTGATCGTTGTATTTACTCTGGTGGTGTGTGATTTCGGGGTGCCGAAAGTGATTGGTGGCAGCTATAACGTGTTAGCGACCGACATTTTCAAACAAGTGGTTGGACAGCAAAACTTCGCCATGGGGGCGGTGACCAGTATTGTACTTTTACTGCCTGCGGTACTGGCCTTTGTTGCGGATCGCTGGGTGCAGAAAAAGCAGCAAAGCTTGTTTGATACGCGTTCCGTGGCTTACCAACCCACTCCGCATAAACTGCGTGATGGGTTGTGTTTGCTTTACTGTGTACTGGTTTGCGTGGCAATAGTCGCAGTATTGGCAACGGCGGTGTATGGCTCGCTCGTCACTTTTTGGCCGTGGAATACGGCACTAACACTCAAAAACTATCAGTTTGCTGAAACCAGCACTTACGGTTGGAGTCCATATTTCAATTCATTGACTTTGGCCAGCTTAACGGCGTTGTGTGGCACTGTGCTGATCTTTCTTGGCGCTTACAGTATCGAAAAAGGGCGAATTTTAGCCCCGCTGCGTCAGGTGATGCAGATGCTTAGCATGATTCCGATGGCAGTGCCGGGATTGGTACTGGGTTTGGGGTATATCTTCTTTTTCAACCACGCCAGTAATCCGCTCAATGGCCTATATGGCGGCATGCTGCTTTTGGTGATCAACACCGTGGTGCATTACTACACAGTAGGGCATATGACGGCGGTTACCGCACTCAAGCAGTTGCCGCCGGAATTGGAAGCCACTGCGGCCTCCATCAAGCTGCCGCAATATCGCTTACTGTGGAAAGTGACATTACCCGTATCCTTGCCAGCGGTATTAGACATCGCTAGCTATCTGTTTATTAATGCATTAACCACCACTTCTGCGGTAGTATTCCTCTACTCAACGGATACCGTTCCCGCGTCGGTCGCGGTACTGAATATGGATGATGCAGGCCAGACAGGTTCGGCCGCGGCGATGGCTGTGATGATTATGCTCACGGCGGGTTTGATGAAGCTGCTGCATGTCGGGTTGGAATTTGGATTGTTTGGTCGCATGCAAGCAAGGCGCAAGCGTTAGTGGAAAGAAGCAATAGGATAGCAATGCAATACGTAAAAATTAAAGATGCCATCGTAGAGCAGATTGATGCGGGTATGCTGATGCCACGTCAAAAGCTGCCTGCGGAGCGCAAATTAGCCGAATCATTTGATACTACGCGAGTCACCTTGCGTGAGGCGCTTTCACTGCTTGAAGCGGAAGGGAAGATTTATCGCGAAGATCGCCGCGGTTGGTTTATTTCGCCGGCACCTTTGCGCTATGACCCCACTCAAACACTCAATTTCACCAATATGGCGCTGTCACAAAATCGCCAACCAAAAACGGAACTGATTGCAGCCAAGGCGGTGATCGCCAACAAACAGGCCACACGTCTGCTCAAGCTCAAACCGTTTTCCGATGTTTACCGAGTGGATCGGGTGCGTTATCTGGACAATCGACCTGTGGTATATGTCACCAACTACGTTCGCCCAGAGCTGTTTCCGAACCTGCTCAATTTTGATTTGTCGCAATCGTTGACCGATCTGTATCGCGAGCATTATTCGACACAATACCAGACGATCCACTACCGTATTTCAACCAGCTCGTTACTGGGTGAAATGGCACAAGCGTTACGCGCTACATCCGGTACGCCGGCTATGGTGGTAGAGCGAGTTAATTACAACCAGAAAGGCGAGTTGATTGATTGTGATATTGAATACTGGCGTCACGATGCCATTACCATTGAATCCATCGCAGAGTTAAAACGTTAACCCTTCCTCACGAAAGAGGCAGATTGCTTGCCCTGTCGGAAATGACAGGGCTTTTTGACAAGGTTGTCGTATGTCTTTTGTGCCTATCATCATCGTCTTATTTTCTGCATTGCTGCACGCCGGTTGGAACATCATCGGCAAACGCTACCAAAGCTCGGGGGCATCTTTCTTCTTGGCGGCGACGGCAGCTACATCATTGCTTCTCACCCCTTACATCTTGTGGTACTTCGCGCAAATTGGCTGGTCAACATTGCCAACCCAGTTTTGGGTACTGCTGATCATCAGCGGGATTAGCCAAATGGTGTACATGCTTGGGCTTGCGTTTGCTTACAGCAAAGTGGATATCGGGATTGCTTATCCTTTAGCACGCGGACTGCCCGTGCTGTTAGTGGGGGCGGGTACGGCATTGCTGGGCTACGATTTGCACCTTAATCAATGGCTGGGATTTGGATTGATCACACTTGGCTGCTTGATGATCCCGCTCCAAAAATTTCGTCAATTCCGCTTTACGGATTATGCCAACATCGGGATTGTATGGGCGTTAGTGGCGGCGGTGGGCACCGCTGGGTACTCCATCATAGACAAAGAAGCACTGGCGATCATTGAACAGACTGTAGGCTTACAGATGCCAGCCAGTTACTCTGCCGTGCTTTATTTGGGGATTCAGTTTTGGGCGATGTGTTTGCCGCTGACCATTTGGTACTTGTTGACTGGGCAACGCGCACCTTTCATTGAGGCGTGGCGAATTCGTTACACCGCGATCCTTGCGGGCTTGATGATGGGAGGCACCTACAGTTTGGTGCTGTATGCGATGACGTTGACGGAAAATGTGAGCTTTATTGTGGCGCTACGCCAAACCAGCATCGTATTTGGGCTGTTTATGGGCATCGCTTTTCTGGGTGAGCGCTGTTATGTCACTCGTCTGTTAGGGGTTAGCGCAATTATCGCAGGACTTATTGTGGCGTTTGCTTAGCTTCCTGCAAGCATAAAAAATGGCCCGTAGGCCATTTCTCATAAAGGTATTGAATCTGCTGTTTAAGCGTTGGATTTCATCACTTCTGGTGAATGTTGTTCAGCAGAATTCAGCATTTTTCGGATTGCAACGGAAGCAATCAAAGCTACACCCACCATCACAACGGCCAGAATGGTCAACAGTTTGAAGTAGTCGCCGTAGATGATCTGAACGATCTGTTGGGTGATGATTTGACCTTTTTCCAACGCGATTGACGTTGAGAATACCGCACCGATAATGCCACTCAGCGCCATGGCAATATAGAACAGGCTAACTGAGAAGTTCTCGATCTGTTTTGGCGCGACAGACAAAATAAACGCAACCACTAAGCTGCCCACCACAACCTCAGCAAACGCTTGGAAGAAATGGATCACCAAGAACACTTCAGGGCGGATAATCGCATCTTCACCGACAGTCGAAACCGCAAACGTCAGAATGCCGAATGAAATGGCGGTCAATACAAACGCAAACGCAATTTTGGTCGCAGTAGAGAAGGTAATGCCACGTTTTTCCAAGTTCGAAAACAGGTAAGAAATGGCTGGGCCAGCCACAATGCACCACAGTGGGTTCATCGCCATTGAAGCTTCTGGTGCAATCGGGATGATGCCGAAGAGATCACCACGCATGGTGTTGATGGTGACCATGGTCATCGAGGTCATCATTTGCCCGTAATACACAAAGAAACAGGTTGTTAGCACAGTCACAATTAAGATCGTACCCATCTTCAATGCTTCCGTACGATTGGCTTTAAACATCAAACTGATGAAGTAGAAAATCGCTGCCAAACCAATGGCGTACACGATGTTTTGACCCATTGCCATGTTGGAGAACATGAAGAAAACCAGTCCTACCATCGCCAGTGAAAGCAATGTGAACGCAATCCAATTCCCGATGCTGACGGAGTGCTGATCTTTCTCGCTTGCCACTTCAATGAGTGGACGACGCATTACCACTATGGTGATCGTGGCTAAGGTTGCCATTAATGCAGAAAGCGCAAAGCTGCCATGAAAACCCAGTAGTAACACCAGCATTGGGAATAAATATTGCCCCAACAGAGCACCAACGTTGTTGACCGAATAGTTGACCGGATAGCCATTATTAAAGTCTTCTTCACTGGCGAAAGTACGTTTGTACAGACTTGGATAGGATGGAGACATCAATCCACGTGCGTAGCTAGCCAGTGCAATACCCACCAAGCTCAAAGGAACGTTAGTGGATGAAGCACCGAGCACGAGCAGCAGATAGCCCACGGCAAACGTCAGGTAGGAAATCGCCAGTGAACGGTACGCGCCGAGAAATTTATCCGCAATAAAGCCGCCGGCTATAGCAAAAAGGGGACCAATTGACGAAAATGCGCCAACGACCATCATGGTGTCCGCTTCACTGTAATTAAGATCTTCAAGGAAGAAACGGGTCAAGATAACCATGACACCGTAGAAAGAAAGGCCAAACATCATTTGGCAGAACATCATTGATTTGTTGAGCTTATTCCACATATCGGTCTGCTATTACGTTGTATGCTAGTGCTTATATCTAAATATTCCGAACGCATTAGCATCTAATAAAATAAGGGCGAGATTATGGCAGAAAAAAACAACGATGCACTCATTTTCTGAATATCCATCACAAATGAAGTGATTGCATAATGAGGTTCAGGTTTATATCTCATTAAAAAATGGGAAATTCTTCTCAAGTCACTATAAACATGACCTTAAGAAAGGAATAACACATTGTCCACTATACGCCCAATTTTTGTTGTACTCGGTAAACGTTTAAATGCCGACCAGCTTACGCAAGAAGGAAAAAGTCGAGTTGATGGGTTACTCTCTGCGTTACAGCGTAATGAATGTTCGTCAGCACTGGTGGTATTTTGCGGTGGGATTACGGCAGGGCAGTCAGTATCTGAAGCGCGACGTATGTATGAGTATTTCGAGCAGCAGATTCAACAATTCGGTAGATCGTTTCCACAAGTCAAAGTGCTGCTAGAGCAGCAATCGACCAGCACGGTAGAGAATATTGAGCATGTCGCGCAAGTATTGCTCGCCAGTGGGGAGCTCAAAGCTGGCGCGAAACTGGCGCTAACCCTAGTTTCTAACGATTACCATCTCAAGCGCATTTTCGAAATTCAACATCTGATGGATGAACAAGGGTTATTACGAACCTTGGATCAGCGCTGTTTGCGATCGGGAGTAACGTTGGATATTTCACGCGATCTGAATCATCATCTCTCCGTTCCTTATCCACATCATTGTGAACAGGGAAAACGTTTTTTGTGGGTGGATGAGCTGACGACGTATCGCGTGTTCCTTGAGGGAGTGGTTTCTCGTTCTTTCCAAAGACCGTTAGAAAATGTACGTTGCCAACCTTATCAAATTGCTCAAGCTGCGCTCATCCAATTACATCAATGCATGAGCGATCCTGTGATGCAGTCCATACTGACCTTGATTGAAAACGTGGTGGAGTCATCGTCCTATTTAACGGATCGAGAGAAAGCGCAGGAAGAGTTAGCGATTCTCGATACTCAGCTTACGTTACTTAATCGCTTGTGTGATCCTGAGCTTGAACGCCGTGGACGCTGGTGGAAACGTTAATTGCAACCACTTTCAAGAAAATCATAAAAAAAGGCAGCCAAGCTGCCTAATCAATTTCCACGATGAGACTACTGTTTATCGTGGTTTTGGCGGAAATATTCCCACTGCTCAACTTTTTCGCCATCTTTCGTTACGCAGTAAGTTACACGCTCTGCATTCTCCGTCACCATCTCCAATTGTCCACCTTGTTCAACGCAGTAAACCGAAGCTGGGTTTGCCATTGAAGTGTATTCCTTTACGGTGTACTTATTTTCTTCACGTGCACAGCCAGTGAGCAGAAGAGTACCAGCGATACTTGTGAGTAATAGGGCTGTTTTGTTCATGCTTTCTCCATTTTTTGTTACGGGTTGCATATCCACATTCTACAAAAAATGTTTTTTGCTATATGTCAGATTTGTCAAAAGATTGATGCTGTCTACAATTAATAAAAAGCGAAATATCATCCTTTTTAATGAGATTTTGTTATGGGGTTTGCCTTGGAAGGGGAATAGCATGTCATCACTTAAGTATCGATTAGTGACACGCAGTGATTTTGATGGTTTGGTGTGTGCAGTTTTGCTCAAAAATATTGAGCTGATCGATGACATCCAATTTGTTCACCCCAAAGACATGCAAGATGGAAAAATACCGATCACCGATCGCGATATCGTGACCAATCTTCCGTTTGTTTCCTCGGCTCATCTTGTATTTGATCATCATGTTTCGGAAACCATTCGAAACAAAGGTGACCATCCCAATCACATTATCAATCCCAATGCTCCATCCGCTGCACGAGTGGTGTGGGACTACTACGGCGGTGAGAAAACGTTTCCTTTTGAGTGGCTAGAGATGATGGACGCGGTCGATAAAGGCGATTCAGCCCAGTTTTCCCGTGATGAAGTACTCGATTCTACAGGGTGGAATTTGTTGAACTTTCTGATGGATGCTCGCACCGGATTAGGCCGTTTTCGTAACTTTCGCATTTCTAATTACAACCTAATGATGGCGTTGATCGATCACTGTAGCTATGCATCGATTGATGAAATACTGCAGTTGCCTGATGTCAGAGAAAGGGTGGAGTTGTATCGCGAACATGAAACCTTGTTCAAGGAGCAGATTCAGCGCTGCGGTAAAGTGCATGACAATTTGGTACTGCTCGATCTTACCGAAGAAGAGATCATCTATGCCGGTAATCGCTTTATCATTTATGCCCTTTATCCTCAGTGCAACATCTCGATTCATAAGATGTGGGGATTTCAAAAGCAGAACATTGTTTTTGCAACGGGCAAATCGATTTTTGATCGCAGTTCAAAAACAAATGTCGGTGAATTGATGCTCAAGTATGGTGGTGGCGGACATGCGGCGGCAGGGACTTGCCAAATTGCGATTGAAGAAGCGGATCGCGTTGAACAAGCCTTGATCAAACAGATTAATGCCGATGGTTAAAATTGATGCAGCGCAAATAGACCCTGATTTATCAGGGTCTTCTATTTTCTACTGTGTTAGTATCGGTCAAAACCGTTGGAAAAGGAGAGCCGATGAAACCGTTATATGTCGCAGTACACCCCGATATTAAGCCTCTGAATCAGCAGCGTATTGTGCAACGTAAAGCCGCACGAGCCATCGCAGTGCGAGGTGAGCGTATTCTGTTAATGTATACCGAACGTTACCATGATTATTCGCTGCCCGGTGGTGGGCTTGAAGCCGATGAAGATGTGCTGATGGGCATGATCCGCGAACTGCAAGAAGAGACTGGGGCGCAGAATATCCAGAATATTGAGCCTTTTGGTTTGTACCAAGAGTTTCGTCCTTGGCATAAACAGCAAGACGCTGATGTAATTCATATGGTGTCTTACTGTTATCGCTGTGAGGTGGATGAAAAACTAGGTCAAACCCAGCTTGAAAACTACGAGCAACGTAATGGCATGAAACCCGTGTGGGTAAACATCCACGAAGCTATTGCTCATAACGAGCAAACCCTGCTCAATGATCCACGCAAAGGCATGAGCATCGAGCGTGAAACGTATTTGCTGCGTTTAATCGCCAAAACCCTTCATTGATCACGTCTTTAGGGGAAGCCGCTTCCCCTTTTCTCCCGTCTTGCAATTTTTACCTATACTTATCCAAGTAACTGAATTATTAATAGTTTGTGTTGTCCAATCAGCATCCTGTTAAAGGGAATGAATGACGCGTTAAACCATTGGTAGCAAGAATAATAAGGGAGAGAGTATGCACAGTTGGAAGCCCATTGCATTAGGGATCACACTCGCTTTATCAAGCCAGATGAGCTGGGGGGTGGTGATTGAAACGACTCGGTTGGTTGGATTTGGTGAAGCAAAATACCCAGAAAATTTCAGCCACTTTGATTATGTCAACCCTAGCGCACCTAAATACGGCAAAGTGGTGTTTGGCCAGTTGGGGACGTACGATAATTTCAACCGCTATGCCTCACGTGGTGTAGCTGCGGCCAATACGGAAGAGTTGTACGATCCCTTGATGTTTTCTCCATCTGATGAAATCGACTCTTACTACCCATTGATTGCCAGCAAAGTACGTTATTCTGACGACTACACTTGGCTTGAACTTGATCTCAACCCTAAAGCCCGTTTCAACGATGGCCAGCCTATTACCGCTCAGGATGTTGAATTCACCTTTGAAAAATTCATGACAGAGGGTGTACCGCAATATCGAGTGTATTACCAAGACGTTAAATCGGTTAAAGCCATTTCTGATCTGACCGTGCGGATTGAAATGAAGCAAGCAAACCGTGAGCAGTTATTTAGCTTGGCGCAATCGACTCGTGTTTTACCGAAACATTTCTGGAAAGACAAAAATTTGGCTGAGCCACTCAATGAACCACCCGTAGGGAGTGGCGCTTATCAAATCAGCCATTTCAAACTTGGCCAAAGTGTTACCTATACCTTAAATCCTGATTATTGGGCAAAAGATCTACCAGTGAATGTTGGACGCAACAATTTCGAGCAGGTTCAGTACGACTATTACCGCGATGACACTGTGATGCTCGAAGCGTTTAAAGCTGGGGAATTTGATATCAGGGAAGAGAACCAGGCCAAATTCTGGGCTACTTCATATACAGGCAGCAATTTTGATCAAGGATTCATCAAAAAAGAAGAGATTGCCCATCAAGCTCCGGCATCTACGCAAGGCTTTGTCTTCAATACTCAACGCCCTGTGTTTCAAGATGTACGCGTCCGCGAAGCGTTGAACTATGCGTTAGATTTTGAATGGATGAATAAAAACCTGTTTTACGATCAATACAAACGTACTCGCAGCTATTTTCAAAATACCGAATATGAAGCCCAAGGGTTGCCTAATGCCGCAGAACTTGCGGTGCTTTCACCATTCAAAGATCAATTGCCTGAGCGTGTGTTCACTGAGTCTTATCAGCCTTCAGTAACCGATGGTAGTGGACGGATTCGTAGCCAAATGCGTGAAGCCTTTACCTTGTTGAAAGCGGCAGGATGGGAGTTGAAGAACAAGGTGATGACCAATGTAAAAACCGGTGAACCCCTGAGTTTTGAGCTACTAATATACAGCCCAACTTCAGAGCGAATTGCGATTCCACTGCAAAAGAATCTGCAATTGATGGGCATTGAGATGAAAATCCGCACCGTGGATACCACGCAATACACGAAACGGCTGCGAGATCGTGATTTTGACATGATTTCGCAAGGTTATAGTGCAAATCCATATCCAAGCCCTAATCTACTGATTGTATGGAACTCACATTATATGGACTCTACCTATAACTCAGCGGGGGCGAATAATCCGGTTATCGATGCTCTAACCGAACAGATAGCCAAAAGCCAACAAGATACCGAAAAGCTTCGTGCACTGGGTTCGGCACTTGATCGAGTATTGCAGTGGAATTTCTACATCATTCCACAATGGCATTTAAGTATGTATCGCGTTGCGATGTGGGATAAGTTCAGCCGGCCCAGTGTGTTACCGAAATATTCCCTAGGTTTAGACACTTGGTGGGTTGATAAAGAGAAAGCTACACGACTTCCTGAAAAACGGCGTTAGGAGTTGCAATGCTCAGTTATATTTTGCGCCGTTTGTTACTGGTGGTGCCCACATTGTGGGCCATCATCACCATTAACTTTTTCATTATTCAAATTGCACCGGGAGGCCCTGTTGAGCAGGCTATAGCCCAGTTGGAGGGCAATACTTCCGGTGTGATGGAGCGCTTCTCCGGCGGGGGGCAAGAAGTAGCCACTCCCACGGAGGCGCACACTTCTGGTTACAAAGGCTCACGAGGGCTTGACCCCCAAGTGGTGGCAGAAATCACTCGCCGATTTGGGTTTGATAAACCGCTACATGAACGCTATTTTCAAATGCTCAAAGACTATGTCACCTTTAATTTTGGTGAAAGTCTCTTTCGTGGCGGTAATGTCATTGATCTGATTGTGGAGCGCTTACCTGTTTCCATTTCACTGGGGTTGTGGAGCACCTTGCTCATCTATCTCATTTCCATTCCTTTGGGCATCAGTAAAGCCATTCATCATGGTTCACGATTTGATGTGTGGTCGAGTGCCGTGGTGATTATTGGTTATGCGATCCCAGGGTTTTTATTCGCCATTATTTTGATTATTTTGTTTGCCAGCGGTAACTATTTCAGTTGGTTTCCACTGCGTGGACTGGTTTCTGATAATTTCGCGGCGTTACCTTGGTATGAGCAGATCATCGACTACTTTTGGCATTTAACGCTTCCCACCATCGCAATGGTGGTGGGCGGTTTTGCAACCTTAAGCATGCTGACCAAAAACTCGTTTCTGGATGAAATTAACAAGCAATATGTTGTTACCGCGCGTGCTAAAGGGCTGGATGAGCGACGGATTCTTTATAAGCATGTCTTTCGCAATGCCATGTTGATCATCATTGCAGGATTTCCGAGTGCTTTCATCAGTATCTTTTTTACTGGCTCCATGTTGATTGAAGTGATGTTCTCCCTTGAAGGGATTGGACTGCTTGGTTTTGAAGCAACCATACAACGCGACTACCCGTTGGTGTTCAGTTCACTCTACATCATGACTCTACTGGGGCTAATTCTAGGAATTGTCTCCGATTTAACCTACATGTGGGTCGACCCACGCATTGATTTTGAGGCTCGCTAATGAAGGGGTTGTTACGCAAAAATCGTGCTCCGAATCCTTTAAGTGAAGCGCGTTGGGCGAGGTTTAAAGCCAATCGACGTGGTTTTTGGTCTTTATGGGTTTTCTTGCTGCTGTTTGTGGTGAGTTTATTCGCAGAATTGATCGCCAATGATAAACCACTGCTCGTTCATTATGACGGCCATTGGTATGCACCGATTGTGCAGCGTTACAGCGAAACTCAATTTGGCGGTGAATTTGATACCGAAGCGGACTACACCGATCCCTATGTGGTGCAGTTAATTGAAGAAAAAGGGCAAATCATCTGGCCGCCAATCCGGTTTCACTATGACACCATTAATTTCGACATTACAGGCAGCGTACCATCACCACCAGATGCGGTGAATTGGCTAGGGACCGATGATAAAGGGCGTGATGTCTTGGCGCGGATCATTTATGGCTTCCGGATCTCGGTGCTGTTTGGATTTGTGTTAACCCTGATCTCATCACTAATTGGTGTATTGGTGGGGGCGACTCAGGGCTACTACGGCGGTTGGCTGGATCTGTTTGGTCAGCGTTTTATCGAAGTTTGGTCTGGAATGCCAACGTTATTCTTACTGATCATACTCTCGAGCTTTGTGGAGCCTAACTTTTGGTGGCTGCTTGGTATTATGGTGCTGTTTAGTTGGATGAGTTTAGTGGGCGTGGTGCGTGCTGAATTTTTGCGCTGCCGAAATTTTGATTATGTGCGGGCGGCGCAAGCAATGGGAGTCAGTGATACACGGATTATTCTGCGCCATATGTTGCCCAATGCGATGGTGGCGTCACTAACTATGATGCCATTCATTCTCTCTGGTTCCGTTACCACACTTACTTCATTAGATTTTCTGGGGTTCGGCTTACCTGCCGGTTCGCCTTCATTAGGAGAGTTGCTTGCACAAGGTAAAGCGAATCTACAAGCGCCTTGGCTTGGCATTTCAGCGTTTGTGGTGCTGTCAGTCATGTTGACTCTGCTGGTCTTCATCGGTGAAGCGGTGCGTGATGCTTTCGATCCAAATTTACAGCGGAGATCCTCATGAGTGATTGGGTATTAAAGATCGATAACCTCTCCGTAGGCTTTGGCGTACAGGGCAGCGTTCAACCGGTAACGCAAGGAGTGAGCTTACAAGTGGCTCGCGGCGAAACCTTAGCGTTAGTAGGGGAGAGTGGATCGGGTAAATCCGTCACGGCGAACGCTATATTGCGTTTACTTCCCAAAGGCTCTGCGCACTACCTCGGTGGCAGCATACGTTTTGCGGATGTAGATACGCTGCAATGCTCAGAGCGAGCTCTGCGTGGGATCCGTGGTGGGCGAATTGGTATGATTTTCCAAGAGCCCATGGTTTCGCTAAATCCATTACACAAAATTGGTAAGCAGCTCGTGGAAACACTGGCGATCCATAGGGGAATGCGTGCCACTACAGCTGAACAAAAAGCCATAGAGTGGCTTGGTAAGGTTGGCATTCGTCACCCAGAAATGAAAATTAACGCATACCCACATGAGCTCTCTGGTGGTGAACGCCAACGGGTGATGATTGCAATGGCGTTGATTAATAAGCCAGAGTTGTTGATTGCTGATGAACCCACTACCGCTTTGGATGTGTCTGTTCAAGCGCAGATCCTCGACTTACTCAAATCGCTCCAGCAAGAATTGGGGATGGCCATGCTGTTTATTACTCACGATCTCAGCATAGTACGCCGAATTGCCGACCGAGTGGCCGTAATGCAGCGTGGGCAACTGGTAGAAACCAATCAATGTCAGGCATTATTTAATGCCCCGCAACATCCTTATACTCAGCAGTTGATTAATGCCGACCCACCTGGGTTGCCTGTGCCTATTCAGCCCAATAGCCCAACACTGCTTCAAGCTGAACATTTGCGCGTGTGGTTTCCGATCAAGGGTGGTTTTTTACGGCGCACGCAAGCGTATATCAAAGCCGTGACGGACATGAACTTCACCCTCCCTAAAGGACAGTCGCTCGGTTTAGTCGGTGAAAGTGGCTCAGGAAAATCAACAACAGGGATGGCGATTTTAAAATTGTTAACTTCACAAGGCGTGATTCGTTTTGCAGGACAAGAGCTTCAAGCTCTCGATCGGCGGGAGATGCTGCCTTATCGCAGCAAAATGCAGGTGGTGTTTCAAGACCCATACTCGGCACTTAATCCACGGATGTCCGTAGCGCAGGTTATTGGTGAGGGTTTACGTGTGCATAGCCAAATGGATGATGACCAGATTGACCAAACGATTTGTACCGTGATGCAAGAAGTAGGATTGGATATTGAAACTCGACATCGCTACCCCAACGAGTTTTCTGGTGGTCAGCGTCAGCGCATCGCGATTGCCCGAGCTTTAGTGTTAAAACCGGAGTTTATTTTGCTCGATGAGCCAACATCATCTCTCGATCGCACTGTTCAAGCCCAAGTGTTGGAGCTGCTCAAGCAATTGCAGCAAAAGTACCACTTAACGTATCTGTTCATCAGTCACGATTTAGCGGTGATCCGCGCGCTGTGCCACCATACCATTGTGATGAAAGCGGGGGAGATTATTGAACAGGGGGAAACCCAAGCTCTGTTTGAAAACCCAACGCATCCCTACACACAAGAGTTAGTGCGCTTGTCTTTGGCTTAGCGTATCGAGTCGCTGGAGGATGCGCTAGCGAAGGTATGCCATTGTAATTGACTACGGCTAATAGCAAACCACCCTCAATTTGAGGGCGGTTTCAATCGCATCAATTACGAAGCGGATGGCACGATATTCAAAATGGGTGGATTTGACCAACTCTGTTTTAGTGCTGGGGTTAAATCCCCCTCATAAGCATGCGCCATGAAGAGGTCAAACAGCGCCAATTCTGAAGAGGGGGCTAGGTAGACTTTGCGCTGTGCAATGTCATTTACCAAGCGATCGGCTTGATTTCGGATGTGATCCGCAGGGCTCAATTCCGTCTGAGCTAGCAAGCGGGCACGTATCGTTGTCACCGCCAGTTCAAATTCCGCTTTGCTAAAACCGTTGGCTAGAGCACGCTGAATTTCTGCTTGCACTTGTTGCTGAATTTTATCGCTCTGCTCCTGAGTGACACCTGTAACAGTCACACTTGACCAAACTGCTGTATCCATCATCCACTCAACTTGAGTGGATGCAGATAACCCCTCTTGCTGAAGAATTTGGTTCAATCGGTTTTGTAACGCAGCATTCGCAACTTGGATCAACATAGTTTCACGACGCTGTTGTTTACTATCACGTTCGGGTAAGTAAGAGGAAAGGGCATTGAAACTGACATCTTGCTTAGTCGTAATCTGCGTTTGAGTATGCAAACTTGGAATCACCACTGGGCTGGGAATAGTAGCCGCCGTTCTTTGCCAATCCCCAAACTGCTTTGCAATCCATTGTTCCAATTGGCGTTTATTAAAATCACCGACTACGACTAGCGTTATATTTTTCGGTGCATAAAAACGCTGTTTGAAACCCATGGCTTGTGTGCTATTGACTTGGCTCAAACGGTTCTGTAGAGCATTGAAACTGCGTTGAATTTGCTGTTGCTGAGCATAACTCAATGCTGGAGCTAGTAAGCGCCCATCTATCGCAATGTTTTCAACCGTTTTCTCAAGTTCACTCGCGTTAAGCGGTGAATCATTCACTAAAGCTATCGCTAATTCGCTGAATGCTGAATCCATCTGATTTACGGAATTAGCATGTAGGCTGAGTACGGTTTGGTTTAGTTCAAGCTGCGCTTTAGCAACAGAAGAAAATTGCCCAAGAGTTTGCGCGGCGGCATACATCGAGCTGCCTTCTTGCCCACCTTGTTCTTGGAGAAGACCTGCATTCATCACCACACGTACAGCAACATTATGTTGTGAGTTCGGTATGGGCAGAAGTACGAACCGCAGTCCATTTTCCAATACCCCTACGGAGGTCTGACGAGGGAGTTGTAAATCACTACGCTCAAACCACAGTTCATTGGCCGATTGAGCATGAATTACAGGGGCGAGTAATAATCCAGAGCAACATAGAGTAAGGCTTAGTGTACGAGCCAAAGTTTTTAAAGGGCGCAAGGCAGAATCCTCTCGATAGGATGTCAAGATCACACAACAACGGGATGTTGTTTAGCTTTGTCATCAACAACTTCCGTGTTCCGCTTGATAGGCCCTTATTTTCGAGATGGGCAACACCGCCAAGTGCGATGTGGGAACTGAGACTGACGATAAACTGAACGGGCGCGATTTTGTATTGCCTCGCTGCATGTGTCAATTCTAATTCATTCGTTTAACTAGCGTTCTCACGTCTGAGACGTTCTGATGAGTCAATCAATAACTCACTGTAGCCTGTGTTTGGATCAAACTGACGGGTAAAATGGTGCTGTGGGTAGTGGTGGATCATGAGTTCAGCCGTAGTATTAATCAGATTACCTTCCAGTAAATGACCTCCCCAAGCATGACCCTGATCATCCGCGACAGTGATATGTAGATGGCAATGATCGTGAGTCAAAGTGCCGCTAAGGGCAAGGATCTCAAAGGGAGCAAGCATTTTCAGAGTAGAAACGCTATCAGCAAGACGGATATTTAACTGCGAAAGAGACCCCACACAAGAAGCGATAGAACCGGCATGTATTCCATGCATTCTCACTAATTGTGCGATCTGCTGTTTGAGATCATCGCCTTGAGTGAGACGTACTGCGATCAGCTCTATCATGCTTTGCCCTCAATCAACGCCACTAACGCCTGAAACCCGTGTTCGAGATCTTCGTGGCGCTGTGCTTTGCCCAAAACACGCATACCTTGCATTTGGGTTAGTACCAGTTTAGCGAGCATTTCAGCGGGTATAAGAGATGGAATTTGCTCTTGCGTGATCGCATTGCTAAGGGCGTTGGTCACCAAATTTAATAGTTGATCGAATAGAGCATGGCCTTTTGCGAGCACTTCGCTATCTGTATCTGCATGTTCTACCAAGGCATTTTGGATAAAACAGCCATTTTTAGCTTCTCTTTGTATAGCTGCGAAACTAGCGAGGAAGGTTTTTAACTCTGGCCAGCTCGCATCCTTCTGTTCTAAAGCCTTAAAAGCGGGAGAACTGATTTGACTCAGATAGCGATCCAATGCTTCGTAATAGAGTTTTTGTTTATCACCAAACGCATTGTAAAGGCTGAAGCGATTGATTTGTAAGTGCTCGACTAAATCAGAAATCGCAGTATTGGCATAACCCTTTTGCCAAAATAGCGCCATTGCTTCGCGTAGTTTTTCTTCTCGATCAAAGTTGCATTTTCGTGCCATTGGAAACTCTACTTCTCAAAATATATTCTTGACTGAACGTTCAGAAACTGCGTAGAGTATATCCAGAACGATCGTTCAGAAAAAGAAATTAAGGATGCCAGAATGAAATTATATGAAACCGCGATGACCCCAAGCAGCCGCCGAGTGTCGATTTTTCTTAAAGAATTAGGCTTAGAGGTTGAGCGTGTCTCTGTGGATGTTCGTGGTGGGGAAAACTTATCCGCTGCATTTAAAAGCAAAAGTATCAACGGTAAAGTGCCGTTATTAGAACTTGATGATGGAACCACCCTCTGTGAAAGCGTCGCGATTTGCCGCTATTTTGATCAAGCGAATCCCAACTCGCTGCAGCTGTTTGGAGGCTCGGCATTAGAGCAGGCGCAAGTTGAAATGTGGCACAGGGTTGTTGAGTTTCAAGGCCTTTATGCCGGTTTCCAAGCATTTCGAAATTTAACCGGTATTTATAAAGATCGCGAAAACTGCGTACAGGCTTGGGGGGAAGAGAGCAAAGCACGCGTAGCTGAATTTATACCTCAGCTTGAGCTGCGTTTAGCACAATCTGAATTTATTGCTTCAGACCGTTTCACCATTGTTGATATTACCGCCTACATTTTTATTGGTTTTGCCCAAAAAGCGTTGGAATTGCCAGTGCTTGGACATTACCCGAACATTAGCCGTTGGTTTGAGCAACTAACCCAACGACCCGCTTTTCAATAAGGAATTTCGCTATGATTGACTTTTATACTGCTGCAACCCCCAATGGTTATAAAATTGCTATCGCTCTTGAAGAGATGGGCTTGGAATACAACACTCATGCGTTGAATCTTTCCAGCAATGAGCAAAAAGAGCCAGCGTTTACAGCAATCAACCCTAATGGACGTATCCCTGCTATTGTCGATCGTGATAATGGAGATTTC
Organism: Vibrio mimicus; assembly: GCF_019048845.1. Taxonomy (NCBI): domain Bacteria; kingdom Pseudomonadati; phylum Pseudomonadota; class Gammaproteobacteria; order Vibrionales; family Vibrionaceae; genus Vibrio; species Vibrio mimicus. Next base: position 147,405 of record NZ_CP077425.1, on the reverse strand, counting down.
GCTGTATTTGAATCTGGTGCAATTTTGATTTATCTCGCTGAGAAAACAGGAAAATTTTTACCACAAGAAACCAAGGCTCGCTCACGAGTCATTCAGTGGCTGATGTTCCAAATGGGTGGAGTGGGACCCATGATGGGGCAAGCGAATGTGTTTTATCGCTATTTCCCAGAAAAAATCCAACCAGCAATCGAGCGCTATCAGAAAGAAGGGCGTCGTTTGTTTGAAGTGATGGATGGTCAATTGAGCAAAACGGCATATCTGGCCGGTGAGGAATACACGATCGCTGATATCGCGACTTACCCGTGGGTTCGAATTCATGAGTGGAGCGGGATCTCCATTGATGGTTTGACACATTTACAACGTTGGATGAATAACATTTCTACTCGTCCTGCTGTAGTAAAAGGTCTAACCGTGCCACCTCCAAGCACAGTCAGTGATGAAGAACGAGCCAAACAAATTCAAAAAATGGTGACACGTTAAATTTCACCAGTTAAAGCTTTCCCAAGCGGCTTGAAGTTGTTGCTGGATAGGTTGCAACTTCAAGTGGGAAGGGGATTTTGATGAGGATTCTCGAAATATTGACCTGACATGTAATAAATCAACGTCGATTAGCGTAATGACTTGCAGTATCAGCGTTGGTAAATATGGCTGAAAAGGCTAAACTGCGTAAAATTTTTTGAGAGTAAAGTCATGTCAGACGAGCAATTCAACCCACAAGATGAAGAAATCGAAATTGAAGCTATCGGAGTAGAAGTTTCTAACCAGCCTATTGAACTGTACAAAGTGCTAAAAATAGCCAGCGCAGTCAGCGGTGGGGGCGAAGCCAAGCATGTGATTAGCGAAGGGTACGTGTTCGTTAATGGTGAAGTGGAAACTCGCAAGCGCTGTAAAATTTTTGACGGAGATCTGATCGAATTTAACCAAGAGTTTTATGTGGTGATTTGTGATGCCCCTGTCTCCGAACCTGAGCTAGAAACCCAAGTTGAGCCAGCTAAGGCGAATGAGCGTAAACGAGATAAATCATCGTCAAACTCACAGCCATCGTCCAAAAAGCAAGGTAACACCAAGTCTAAACCCGCGGCAAAGAATCGATCGAAGGTCGAGCGTCAAGAAGAAAAAAGCGACCAGAAATCCTCTTCTGGCCGCAATGCAATTCGTTTCTTTTGACGTGACGTTGTGACTTCATCCGCAGGCCATAATGATAAAGCCTGCGGATTTTTGAGTCAGTCTGATGCTTAATTCATCCGGTTAACGCATTTCACATAGCGCAATGTGCTCTGTTACCTTGGTAGGGAGGCAACGAAGCAATTGTTGCACTTAAATCATTAATACGAGTGCTGTGTGATGGGTGGGTTGAAAGCAGCTCTGGGGGCTGATTTCCTCCTGAGGCTTTGGCCATGTTTTTCCAAAGCTCGATGCTTTGATTCGGTTCAAATCCGGCTTTGGCCATTAATGCAAGTCCTAACACATCGGCCTCTGATTCTTGGCTCCGTCCATAGGGTAAAATCACCCCGTACTGAACACCAACACCTAACGCAGCCATGGTGAGGCTACGATACTGGTTATACTCTGATGCACCAATTGCGATGTCCGTCAGTTGTAACCCTGCATTGGCTAATTGTGACTGTGATAAACGCTCATTACTGTGATTGGATAGTACATGCGCGACCTCATGACCGAGCACTGTCGCTAGCTGATCCTGATTAATCGCAACTTTCAAAAGACCGGTGTAAACACCAATTTTGCCCCCTGGAAGAGCAAACGCATTCACTTGATCGCTTTCAAACACCACTACTTCCCACTGTTCAAAGCCCGGTTGTTTAGGTACCTGAGCCGTAATTGCATTTGCCACACACTGTACATAACTATTGGTTTTAGAGTCTTTACTGATGGGGATTTCTTGTTTCATCTGGCTAAAAGACTGTGCGCCTAAATGGCTCATATCATTATCAGAAAAAAGCAGTAACTGATTTCTACCCGTTGGTGAAGCGCTACAGGCTGTTAAGCTGATGGCCATCATTAAAGTGAGCGCCAATCGAGTTTTGTGCATTTTATTTTCCTTAATTCAGTGGCGACCAAAGAATGGCCTCATATTAGCACCATACAATCGTAATGTTAGCCCTTACCATTGATGGTTTATCATCGCTTTGATTCATGCGCTGTGCCCGTTGTTAGTTATATCAAGCTCTCTGGCAAATAATTGGGGGTTGCTCTGCTTCTATTACTTTGTCGCTTGGTATCAGTGTGTTAGATCCGTACAATAATCGCCTTATTCATGTTTATGGAACATTGTAATGGCGATTTGGAATAAACCTATCAGTCTTGAAGTGCTCAATGCCACCTCAAAAAATACTCTGATTGAACATCTAAATATCGTTTATACCGAGTTAACTGAAAATAGTATCTCTGCCACTATGCCTGTGTGCCATTTCACACATCAGCCCTTGGGTATGTTACATGGTGGTGCTTCCGTTGTGCTTGCGGAAACCTTGGGTTCGGTGGCTGCAAACTTTAGTGTTGGGGAAGACGCTTATTGCGTGGGTTTGGATATCAATGCCAACCATGTACGTGCCATGCGTGAAGGCACCGTAATGGGTACTGCGATTCCCCTTCATATGGGCATATCAACCCAAGTGTGGCAGATTGAAATCAAAGATGAGCAAGATAGGTTAGTTTGCATCAGCCGCCTTACCGTTGCTGTTAAACGCGCTCGGGCAAAAAGAACAATGCCAGGTTTAGAGGTGTAAGTGGTTATTCAATTTAAAAGCGGAAAAATCATCCTTACTCCCCATGAAGTGGTGGTTCGACTCGGTGACACGAATTTCGCAACGCTGCAAGCGGATGCCGATATGATTACATTAATGACGAATGGTGCAAACATCATGATTGCTAACGGAAGTGGAAGTAAGTGGTCAATCAAGCTGGATGACGAAACCCAGTTGCAAACGATAGCTCAGACTCTGGGCTGTGATGTGCTTTAAAAGTTTTTTATCTTGGCTTGCTCAAAGTTCAAAAAATAAGGAAACTACCTAGTAGTACATTCTTTATGAGATTTCCTCTTTATGAGCAGCCCACGCTTACGCGTTCAATTCGAGACCCTCTTTGAACACTTTCAAGGTCAGGATACCGATACTCAGCTAGATGATGTTACGGAAATTCTGTTCTGTACCCGCCGTAATGCGCGGATCGTTCTGAATAAAATGGAAGAAGAGGGCTGGATTGAATGGCATCCAGCCGCTGGGCGCGGCAAACTTTCACAGCTGATTTTTAAACGCAGCCGTGCAGATGTCAGTGAAAATCTCGCTCGGCGCTATCTCAATGAAGGAAAAATAAGCCAAGCCTTTTCCGTACTTGATCAAGATGCGGCGAAATTAACCCAAGTCATAGAAAGCTACTTGGGTGTTCAGCACCAAGAGGGGCTACAAGTCGTTAGACTGCCATATTACCGACAGCTTTCTATGCTCAATCCGCAGAAACCGATGCGTCGCTCGGAGCAACATATTGCAAGACAAGTATTTAGCGGTTTGACTCGCCTTGATGAAGATGAACAATTACAGCCCGATCTGGCCCACGCTTGGCAAGCCATTTCAGAAACACATTGGCGATTCTATCTGCGCCCAGGGGTTCGTTTCCATAATGGAAATTTGTTAACCACTGAACTTGTGGTGCAAAACCTCTGGCAATTGCGTTTGCTCAACTTGTTCGCTCACATTGATCGCGTAGATTCTCCTTATCCTTGGGCTGTGGATGTTTATCTGCAAAAGCCGGATGTGCAATTACCGCTCTTACTGGCAGAAGCTTGTGCCAAAGTTCTACCAGCAGAGGTGGATCGTAACCCTGATTTTGATTTGATGCCGGTGGGTACTGGACCTTATAAAGTGGTTCTTAATGATGAAAAACGCTTGGTTTTACAAGCTTTTGACGGTTACTTCGGTTTCCGGCCATTACTCGACCGTGTCGAAGTATGGGTGATTGATGAAGTGCACTCGTCGATGGTTTTTCCAAGCTTATCCAATCCAATGAAGACCGCTCGTGGTTCTTCAACGGAAGAGGTGGAGTTGGATCCAGGTTGTACCTATTTATTACTCAATCGCCGTAATGGTGTGGCTAAAGATAGTCATTGGGCAAGATATTTATCCGAAAAGCTGAATGCTTTTAGTCTGTTTAGGCTGTTACCTGAAGAGAAAATTATTGAGCTTGGAGTTTTGCCTGCTTATGGGTTGAAGCCAGGTTGGTATCATCATTCCACTTCGCAGCATAAAACGTTGCCACCTCAAGCGCGTGAATTGACCATTGCTTATCATGCACAGCATCCGATGTTTCCTACGGTCGCCAATGCGATTAAACAATTACTGCATCAAGATGGGATCGGTGTAAATGTCATCAAATATGAACATACCGTTCTTGAGACAGAACAGGTGGATATTTGGATAAAACCTATGGGAATTGCCAACCATCGTGATGATGCGTTAGCTGGATGGCTGCTCAACTATTCTGATATCGAATTTTTAAGTAAAAGTGATGATTTCAATCAATGGGTAAGTTTAATTGATACCTGGCGTGCTGATCCTTCAACCGCTTTTCCCGCGAAAGAATTAGGTAAATCCTTGGTAGAAAAGCATCAATTGATCCCGATGTTCCATTGCTGGCTTGGGATCAGTAAAGACCAATGTGGCGCCCTGCAAAATGCGAAATGTAACGCGCTCGGTTGGTTTGATTTCAGCCAAGTTTGGGTGAAACCAGACCTGACTTCTTCGTAAGGTTTAAATGCGTTTTGATCTCGATCGCTAATTGACCAGTTTCACAAAATAAACACTGCTTATGTACTACCCCAGTGCTAGACTATTGGCGAATTCAATAGAAACTCTTAGGAGGATAAGTGGAACTGGCATTGATCATTGCTTTTATCGTTGCTGCCGCAGTAATGGTGAAAAAAGAGATGAGCGAGAACAAATAATTCATTTCATCACTTTTCAATTTCCTTTTGAATGAAACGTTCTCAGATGACCCAAAGCCAGCTTACGCTGGCTTTTTTGTACTTGTTTGGTAAGGCGATTGCTGAACTTCAGCCATGACAGCGCACTCTGTTATGTGGTATGTCTTGTAAAAGAGTTATGCTTTTTGACAACGGATTAGCCGTTTCAACGGTTCCATACGACTTTGAAACCCATTAGGAGAGCGCTTTGCTAAGTCCAATAACCCTAGAAGCCTTACATATTTTGGATGCCATAGAACGTAGAGGAAGCTTTGCTGCCGCTGCAAATGAACTCAATCGTGCACCTAGCTCTTTGAGTTATCAAATACAAAAGTTAGAACAAGATTTGGATCTAATGATTTTCGATCGTTCCGGTCACCGAGCCAATTTTACCGAGGCGGGAAAGCTGATCTTAGAACGGGGCAGGGCGATTCTCGCTGCGACGGAAAAACTGGTTAATGATGCGACATTACTCGCGAATGGTTGGGAGCTCGATATCACCATCGCACTCGATGGTATTGTTCCTGCCACCAATCTATTTCCTATGGTGGAAGCCCTTGGCAACATCAGTAAAACTCGAGTTCGTATTCAAGATGAAATTCTTGCTGGTTGTTGGGAAGCCTTGGCAACAGGGCGAGCCGATCTCTTAATTTGTCCTCGTATCGATGCGCTGCCCCAAGAAGTGAAAGCGGAGACGATCGGTTCAATAAAAATGATTTGGGTGGCTGCGCCTACGCACTATGTACATCGCCGCTCCGGTGAATTCAACAATGAAGCTAGAGAGAAATACCGCGCTATAGCCATCGCAGATACAGCGCGTGAGCAGCCGGCGATGAGTGTGAACATTCTTCAACGTCAACCTCGTTTAACTGTCAGTAATTTGGATGCGAAGTGCAAAGCGCTAGTTGCAGGCTTGGGGATTGGTACGCTGCCCGAACAAGTTGCCCAACCTTACATTGATAGAGGTGAACTGCAATACATTAAAGGCTCAGAAGACGCAGAGATGGAAATCGTGCTGGCTTGGCGACGCAATCAAATGGGGGAAGCAAAGTCTTGGTGTATTCAGTATCTGAAAAAGAACTGGCGTTGGGTGTAGATCTTTAAAAGTGACAGAGGATCTCAAGGATCTTCTGTCACTTTACTTAGGTTAAAGCAGCGGGAGTACCATATCAGCAGTACCATCTTCAAAATGAATTTCTACTTCAAACCCCATTTTTTGTGCGAGTGTGAGCATTCCGCGATTCGTTGGCATCGTCATACCTGACATCTGCAGTGTTCCTTTGGAACGACAATAATCAATGATTTTTCGCATCAATATCCTCCCTAAACCTTTACCTTTTAAATCGGACCGGATCAGTATGGCAAATTCTGCATCGGTGTTTTCATGGTTAATCAACGCTCTAGATACCCCAATAATTTCAGAGTTTTCTCCATCACCACTGACAGCCACAAATGCCATTTCTCGGTCAAAATCAATTTGAGTCAAGTTCGCTAACGCTTCATGATTAAACTCTCCGACATCAGAGAAAAAGCGTTTGTACAAATCTTCTTTTGACACTTTTTTGATAAAGGAGGCATGTTTCGGTTCGTCCTCCGGCAATATGGGCCGAACAGTGAGCCATTCTCCATCACGAGCCTGACAACGTTCTTCCAACTCCGTAGGGTAAGGGCGAATGGCTAGTCGGTTCTGGGCGTCACCACTAAATTGGCGCAGTACTAAATTGGCATCAAGGATAGTGAACTGGCTACCATTAACCAATAAAGGATGGATATCTAACTCATGGACCTCAGGGCACTCAATTACCATTTGCGAGATGCGAACTAAAAACTCAGACAAACCTTCGATATCAATCGGGACGGGCAGTTTTTGCAGACGAATTTTACCATTACGAATAGCGCGCACAATCAAGTAGCGGGCGAGTGTGATATTGAGAGGTGGCAAAGCTGCTGCTGCATCGAGTGATTCATCCCACTCAGACCCGCCCTGACCCAACAAGATAACAGGACCAAAGGTAGCATCTGTTTTCACCTTAATCCTTAATTCTTCTCCTCCCGCCAGTTTCGCCATTCCTTGTACCAACAAGCCATGAATGTTTGCCGATGGGAAAGAGAGCTGTGTTCGATCAAGAATGGCCTGCGCTGCATTGGCTACTTCAACGCGGTTACGCAAATTAAGCATCACTCCCTGAACATCTGATTTATGGATAATATCGGGAGAGCGCAATTTGACAGCAACAGGGTAACCAATGGTTTCTGCAATATGTACTGCTTCGGTACTGTCGGAGGCGATCCATGTGGGCAACACGCTAAAATTAAAGCATTTAAGCAAGGTTCCAATCTGGTGAGTATCTAAATTCACATCTTCATGCTCACCCAGTTGAGCTTTTATCCACTGTTTGGCCGCTTGCATTTCTGAGGCATGCACGACCTCAGTCGTGGTTGGAGTTTCCATCAGATGCTTTTGATTTCTTCGGTACTCCACCAAATGCATAAAAGCGGTAACAGCACTTTCCGGTGTACGATAAGTGGGGATTCCTGCTTGGTTAAAAATAGTACGGGCTGGTTTGGCAGAAAGCTCACCAGACCAATTGGTTAAGATATTAAAACGCTTTGCACGAGAGTGTTTTTGAATAGCATCGACCAGAGCTTTCGCGGTCTGCTCTGAGTGGGCAATGGCTGACGGACTGTGCATGATCAAAATAGCATCAATATTCTCACTTTCTAGCAGAATATTGAGTGTTGCGACGTAGCGTTGATGATCTGCATCCCCAACAATATCGATGGGATTACTGTGAGACCAACTTTGAGGCAGGGTTTGATTCAATTTTTCATAAATCGAGTCCTCAAGTTGTGCAAGTTTGCCACCTCGTTCGAGTAGGGCATCCACCGCCATAATCGCAGGGCCACCGCCATTGGTAATGATGGCGAGTCGTTCACCTCTTAATGGAACAGAGTGTGTTAAGGTTTCCACTGCAGCAAAGAGTTCATGGGTATTGTTTACCCTTAGCATTCCAGTGCGACGAATAGCCGAATCATAAATGATATCTAAGGTATCATCTCCTCCGGTGTGCATTTGCGCGGCTTTACGTCCGGCTTTAGTTCGGCCGCCTTTTAGCACTAAGATCCTTCTGTTACGAGATGCAGCCCTAGCGGCAGACATGAAGCGTCGAGCATCTCGAATCGTGTCTACATAAAGCAAAATAGCATCGGTGTACTTGTCGGTACTCAAGGTATCGAGCAAATCGGCAAAATCCACATCACTCGCATTGCCTAAAGAGATAAAGGCTGAGAAACCAATTCCCTTATCATTAGCCCAATCCAGAATTGTGGTACACACGGCAGCTGATTGAGAAATAAAGGCAATATTCCCTTTTAAGGCAGAAACGGGGGAAAACGAACCATTGAACTGGATCCAAGGTAAGATCAAACCAAGGCTATTGGGACCCAAAATTCTCATATTAGAGGCTTTCACAATCATCATGCATTGACGCTGAATTTCCTCTCCCTGTGCATCTAAGGAATACATGTCAGAAGATAATACAATAACCTGCTTTACCCCTTTTTCTGCTAGTTGTTTAAAGAGACTTACATTTCGGGAGGCGTGAGTGCAAAGAATGGCAATATCTGGTGTGATGGGCAGATCAGAGATCGTTTTGTAGGCCAAAACACCGCAAACTGCAGGGTAATAGGGTGTAACAGGCATAATTGCACCATCAAACCCGCCTTGAAGCAAGTTTTTCATCACAATATTACCTGCGCGAAAAGGGCGAATAGATGCGCCAATGACAGCTACAGATTTGGGTTTAAGCAGTTGATTCAAGTGATTCATATTCTGCCTGCCTTATTAAATATCTATCTATAGGGTAACCAATTCTTGTGAACTCTGTTGGGCCAAAAAAGGCCTCTGTGATCGAGTTTACAGTTCCCTTTGATTACTTTGTGTCACAAATCACAGGATAGGTGCATATATTGATGCGGTATGCTTGATTCTATCGGTTTCAATGTGCATGATTTAAAGCACTTTGTACCTAAGGCATGACTAAATCCATGAAAAAAATCACAGTTATTGGGCTATCCATTCTTCTCACCGCTTGCGCATCTGGTAGTTATACCACGGACGTGAAGACAGAAAGTCATCGCGAAGAGTTCGCTGTTGCAGCAGTTGAGCAACCTATCATCTCTGAAAACGGTGCAGCAGAAGGCATTTCTGAACAAAACGTTGAACAAAATGTTGTCAAGATGACACCTGCCGAAACCGAGAAAAAAGTCGTTAAAATGAGTCCGCAGGCAAAACCTGCAGTTTCCATTACGCCACCGACAGCGAAACAGGTAGCGATGAACCCTCGCTATGGCTTTACGATTCAAGTTGTAGCCGTAGGTGCACAAAGCAAAGTTGATCAATTTGCCTCTAAACTACCTAAAAATGGACAACCGATCTGGGAAAACTACAAGATGGTTAACGGTACCAAATGGTATACCGTTCTTTTCGGCGACTATGCCACTCGACAAGAAGCCACGGAAGCCATTTCAATGCTACCCAGCGACTTACGCTCTATGAAACCTTTCGTAAAAAGCATTGATTCAATTAAGAACTCCGAGTTTCCAACACTCAATAAACTAAATTAACACTTCCAGAAGGGGCTAAGGCCCCTTTATTGTTTGTTCTATGAGCAGTTAAATGAAGTTTTCGTGAGAAACGATAACATTGACTGTAAGTTCATTTTGAATGAACTATCATAGCCATCAATTACTACTTCGGTGTCACGGAAAGATTAATGACTAAGACAACTATTCTACTTTTGTGTGGTGGCGGCTCCTCTGAGCACGAAATTTCTCTTGTTTCAGCAAACTACATCCAACAACAACTCGCTCTTACACCTGAATTCAATGTAATTCGTGTTGAGATGAAAAAAGATGGATGGTTCTCTGAGCAAGGTGAGTTGGTTTATCTCGACACCAACAGCGCTACATTGAATGGTGACAAGATTAGCCAACCCATTGACTTTGTTGTTCCTTGTATTCATGGATTTCCAGGTGAAACCGGTGATATCCAGTCAATGCTAGAGTTAGCGGGTATTCCTTATTTAGGCTGTGGACCAGAGGCTAGTGCAAATAGCTTCAATAAAATCACATCAAAACTATGGTATGACGCGTTAGATATTCCTAATACGCCCTATCTCTTTCTAACTCAAAATACCACTGATTCAATAGAAAAAGCTCAGCAAGCCTTCCGCAATTGGGGCAGCATTTTTGTTAAGGCTGCTCGGCAAGGATCTTCGGTTGGATGTTACAAAGTCACTCGAGAAGAACAAATAGCTCCAGCGATAGAAGCTGCATTTGGATTTTCTGAGCAAGTATTAGTCGAAAAAGCGGTCAAACCAAGAGAGCTTGAAGTTGCTGCATACGAAATGAATGGGCAACTACATATCTCAAAACCGGGGGAAGTTATTGCCCCAGAAGATGCATTTTATTCTTATGAAGAAAAATACAGTGCAAGCAGTCATTCTCGTACCGTTATTGAAGCTGAACACTTAACTGAGGCACAACATAACCTTATTCAGCAATGTGCAGAACGTGTTTTCATCCACATGAAATTACGTCATTTATCTCGTATTGATTTCTTCCTAACACAAGATGGGCAAATCTATTTGAATGAAGTTAATACATTCCCTGGAATGACACCCATTTCAATGTTCCCGAAAATGTTGGAGCACAACGGTCATCAATTCAGCGAATTTCTCGCTTTATGTGTTACCAATACCTTGGCAAAAGCTAAGTAAGATCACTCGCTTAAGTTGCGTTGTCACTTTTCAATACCTACCACTTAACATTGAAAAGTGATAACAGACTGGGAAAAGTCCTAAAAGATATGAGATAACTCTCTGTAAGCTAACGAATTAGCGATATTAAACTTGATAACCTGAGATATAGAATTATTATTTAGGTAGTATCAACAAAAAAGCAGAGTGTATATGGCTGTTGCAATTTACCGAGGTTTTAATCTCCAATCGGCTGATAACTCAGCCGAAATATGGCAAGTCAGGATCAAAAATCATGTACTTAGTGGCAATTTAGCGGCAGTAAAAAAAAGTATTGATTGGTTTTGTGATACCGCTTCGATCATTGACCCCAAAGAGTTCGAGTCAATAGGTCAGAAACGAGAAGTTTCAGCGGGAGCTCAAGAACAATTCAATGGATTTACCATAAAAAATGACACTGGTGAGTCTAATGCTTGGTATTGCTTTTTTAATGGCCGTTTGATTAAAGGTTCTAAAATCGCCATTCAAAAACATATCGAAGCTTATGTCTTAGCGAGACAGAAAGCGATGCAACAACAGACACAACAAAAAAGATAGAAACAACGTATGACATTGGTGTACTCAACAGAAACTGGGCGCATTAAGCCTGAAGAAGTAAGAATTGAGCGTCCGAAAGGTGATGGTATTGTCCGGATATTTCGAGAAACTAAAGGGCGAAAAGGTAAAGGCGTTACCATTATTAAGGGATTAGATGCCGATGACACTGCTTTGAAATTGCTTGCGGCTGAGTTTAAGAAAAAATGTGGCTGCGGGGGCGCAGTTAAAGATGGTGAGATTGAAATTCAAGGTGATGTTAGAGATCTCTTGAAAACGTTAATCGAAGCCAAAGGTTATAAAGTGAAACTAGCGGGTGGTTAAATCCCGCTTTTTTTAAATCTACCGAAACTCAAATCCAATCGACCCATACCATTTTTGTTGTAAGTACAGCCAATAATCATAGTTAACATTGCAGATGGAAATTATGATTATTAGGCATTTTATGGTAAATTCAGTTATGTTCAATTCTGGATAAGAGGGAGGCGGGGTTAAATTGAACATATAGGATCGCCCTACTCATTTAACATAAGATTGATAATACGCACTAAGGTGTTTTGGTTTTGGGATGGTTTTTGTAACAGATTTCAACTGCCATAAAGAAGCATTTATGACAGTTGAGAACGATTATCGGGAAGCTGTTAGAACAGTTCTAGATTTAAAGTTAACCAATTCGTTAACGTAAGATGCTGAGATTTCAAACTTTTCAGCAATTGATGGACAAGTTAAACCTTCCTCATGCAACTGCCTTATAAATTCCACATCTTCATCACTCAATTTACATGATGGCGAGTTTTCTCCACAGTAACGATTTTTTAAACCTAAAGCTTTGGTTGCACGGTCAACTAAAGACGAAACGCTAACACCGAGATGATCTGCAATCTCTGAAAGAGATTTGAAACCGTAATACCTGCGTATATAAGCGTCCTCTTGATTGGTGTAACAATGATATTTGGACGTGTAACATAGACGGCTTAGCTTTAGTCTTACTGCATTGGATGAACGGCCAAGTAAGTTTGCAATATCTTCAGAGGTTAAGCCCTCATCATAAAGTGCCTTTAGCCGAGATAACTCCGCACTATCCCAGCAACGTTGTCCATTACGTTTAACCAGTTTCATCCCAACAGCCTTACGGCGCTCTGTTGGGACAAAGCTATATAGATTGGTATATGAAGATGTTTTAGCCATGACGTTGTTCCTTACGTCACCACAAAGTGGTTACGAGTTATAAATCTGGTGATTCTAGTGGTTCGATGGTTAATCCGTATTTTTTGAGTTCCAGACCGCCGAAAGCATTAACAACGTAACTAGAACTATGAGGGGTATAGACTCCGGCTGCATAAGGCGGTTGACCCTCCTGTAAACCAAGTTTCATTTCAACAGGGAATTTACCGCCCAGGTAAACGTAAGCGGTTTGTTCGTAGATTGTGCGTGGTGGCTTACCATCTTTGCCGTTTATGGTGCGCGGCTCTGCACGTTCGTTCTCTTTAAAAATCTCTATCTTGAGCATAAGTACCTCTATTGATTAAGCGACTGCACGGAATGGCAGTACATTGGATTGAGCCACAACGGGTAATCGATACCAGTCGGGAACAGAAAGCGGTTTAACCTCGATGACTTCAGAACGCTTGAGTGTGGGACACATACGAGACACATCGAATGGACGAGAGATATCGATACCAATTTGTTTTAAGCGTGCTTTATGCTCAAAAAATTGGGAGCGAGTTAATACAGCCTTCAAGTCGGAGCCGTGTTGCCAAAGAGTAAAATAACTCATTGTGGAATTGGCTTTGCGTAACGTATCAACAGCGCCCGCTTCGAGTAACTGATGAGCAATAGATTGATGTGTATCGTGTGTGGCGTGTAGTGTCTTCATGGCGTTCTCGATATCGTTTAAATGTGCGTGAAAGTCTTGTTCAGTAACCAAGCCATAAAACTGTAAATTATGTCGTTTCAATAGTTTTTGTCTGAGGCTGTGCTCTTCTCGTACTACGCCCTGCTCTTCGCAGTAGCCGATAAGCTTTTCAAGGTATTCAAGTTGTTCAGTGACAACGCGATTCTTTTTGCGCTTGTCTTCTTTGAGGTGCTTACGGAGCTCGTAAGCCTTGCAATAAAGTTTTGTCATCATCCATTCTGATGCCTCACCCCAGTTACAGGTCATGCCGTTTGGGTAAAGCTTTGGCTCGCGGCCACGGCCGATTTGCATGGATGACATACCGCGGATAAAAGAAGCTTCCTTGCCCTGCCCGACTGTGTGATTACGAGTCCAGTCAATGAGGGTGATTTCAGCACCATTACCGATAAGGGATGAAGATTTTCCATCTGGTGATTGTCGATGGAATACGCGAGTGTTTTTAGTGAATGGAGGTAAATCGTACTTAGCAAGAACATGGTTATAGATTTCAACACACTCATCAAGAGTGTTTAGGCCAACTAAGTTATCCATGCGCTGCCAGCGTGATGGATTCCCCTCAACTCTGACACGATCGCCATTACAGCGGATAGTTAATTTGGTGCTGTATGACCCCTCCAAAATCTTTTGGTTGACACTAGGGGGAAGCTTCTCGCCCGTTTCCAAATCGAGCCGTTCAATAACATGCGTCCCAACGAATGGAAGCCCACCGTCAGGGTAATCTTGTTGCATGAAAAGTTGGTCGATAAAAAACACGGCAAAAACCTGTCAATTAGCAATAATGAACATTTGTATGCGCAGAAATGATAATATGATGAGAGATAAAAATCTATGCAGTTGTGCACATTTAATTGCCACAAGTGAACATGTGAAAATCAGAAGCGAAAAAGCGGGGGGTATAATGTGTTAACAAAAATTCGGGGGATTCTCATGTCAGAAGAAGCAATAGCGAAGAGAATTAATGACGCCATAACCCAAAATGGCGGATATCAAAAAATTAGTGAAATAACTGGCATCAGTGTTAGCACTTTAGTTCGGGCAGCAAAAGGCAAAACAGAGCCAAAACTAAAAGATGTAATGTTAATAAGTTCAGCAACAGGAATACCCTTGAACAAAATAGCCTATGGAGAAGATGAAGAGTCTCCAGTTGAAAAATACATGGCTGAAATCGTTAAAGGTTTGGCAACAATGAACGATGTACTGTTCTCTGAAAGAATCGCAGAACTAGAAAGAAAAATTGAAGAGTTAAAAGGGTAAAAGTCCGGAATTCCGGACTTAGTTCGGGTGTAACAGGAACCCGAACCGCTTCGCGGTCATTTTGGCCGATTACGTGATTGCTTGTGCGATGGTGCGGCGCAGTCTTCAGGATGAAGTCTGCATCCGCATCCATTCGCACTAAGCCACTCCCTTCTCTCCTCCAATCCTCCTCCTCAGTTCTCGTCGTTGTCATTCCGTCGTTTGGTCGTTATTGTGGGTTATGCCATAAAATAAAAATCGCGCACTAGGCGCGATAGAATCAAAGAAGGTTATGACGAAACTACCGCGCGGAATTAGCAACGCAGGAAGTGCTTGGTATTCGTTCCGCTTGGTTACTCATTTTCTCTCTACACGCGAGCGTATAGCAGAGAAAATCGAGTTACAGGTTATTCGTGATCTAAACGATCTCGTTGGAAACTATGAAAAGAAGCTTCTTCTCTGCAATCCTCACATTGGACATCATCTCCGCCAAATGCTTCGCGGTAAGCTTGTAACAATTCAGCATCTGATAACTCACATGTACAGTTGTTATGATGCCCGCCTGGGTCAGTTACACCAGAACAAGTTTGAGTAAGAAAGTCAGAAAGTACATCTTGTTGCCTTTCTGATAGAGATGAAAACCCATGGTCAACTGCTCTTTGAGCAAGACCTCTAGCAAAATCTGGCTCGACATTATCATAGAAACCAATACTTAGTTGATGTCTAAGAATATCTTCAATAACGCTCATAAATATATGCCCCATCGTACTGTAAAATTGAGTGCATAGTAAATTAGAGGTAAAAGATACACAAGTTCATCAGAGTTAACTGCTCAAGATACAGGCACACACTTAATGCGTATTATCCGACATTATATTACGTGCTCACTTTGGCAGAACGATGCAGCAAGCTGCCCACCTTCTGCTGCAAGTGAGGCCGCCAGTGCTTGCGCAATGGTACTGACGGCTGCCACTCAACATAATGACGTGCCTCATAATACGAACTAAGGTG
Organism: Vibrio mimicus; assembly: GCF_019048845.1. Lineage (NCBI taxonomy): Bacteria > Pseudomonadati > Pseudomonadota > Gammaproteobacteria > Vibrionales > Vibrionaceae > Vibrio > Vibrio mimicus. Next base: position 131,918 of record NZ_CP077425.1, on the reverse strand, counting down.
TTTTGGTTTTGGGATGGTTTTTGTAACAGATTTCAACTGCCATAAAGAAGCATTTATGACAGTTGAGAACGATTATCGGGAAGCTGTTAGAACAGTTCTAGATTTAAAGTTAACCAATTCGTTAACGTAAGATGCTGAGATTTCAAACTTTTCAGCAATTGATGGACAAGTTAAACCTTCCTCATGCAACTGCCTTATAAATTCCACATCTTCATCACTCAATTTACATGATGGCGAGTTTTCTCCACAGTAACGATTTTTTAAACCTAAAGCTTTGGTTGCACGGTCAACTAAAGACGAAACGCTAACACCGAGATGATCTGCAATCTCTGAAAGAGATTTGAAACCGTAATACCTGCGTATATAAGCGTCCTCTTGATTGGTGTAACAATGATATTTGGACGTGTAACATAGACGGCTTAGCTTTAGTCTTACTGCATTGGATGAACGGCCAAGTAAGTTTGCAATATCTTCAGAGGTTAAGCCCTCATCATAAAGTGCCTTTAGCCGAGATAACTCCGCACTATCCCAGCAACGTTGTCCATTACGTTTAACCAGTTTCATCCCAACAGCCTTACGGCGCTCTGTTGGGACAAAGCTATATAGATTGGTATATGAAGATGTTTTAGCCATGACGTTGTTCCTTACGTCACCACAAAGTGGTTACGAGTTATAAATCTGGTGATTCTAGTGGTTCGATGGTTAATCCGTATTTTTTGAGTTCCAGACCGCCGAAAGCATTAACAACGTAACTAGAACTATGAGGGGTATAGACTCCGGCTGCATAAGGCGGTTGACCCTCCTGTAAACCAAGTTTCATTTCAACAGGGAATTTACCGCCCAGGTAAACGTAAGCGGTTTGTTCGTAGATTGTGCGTGGTGGCTTACCATCTTTGCCGTTTATGGTGCGCGGCTCTGCACGTTCGTTCTCTTTAAAAATCTCTATCTTGAGCATAAGTACCTCTATTGATTAAGCGACTGCACGGAATGGCAGTACATTGGATTGAGCCACAACGGGTAATCGATACCAGTCGGGAACAGAAAGCGGTTTAACCTCGATGACTTCAGAACGCTTGAGTGTGGGACACATACGAGACACATCGAATGGACGAGAGATATCGATACCAATTTGTTTTAAGCGTGCTTTATGCTCAAAAAATTGGGAGCGAGTTAATACAGCCTTCAAGTCGGAGCCGTGTTGCCAAAGAGTAAAATAACTCATTGTGGAATTGGCTTTGCGTAACGTATCAACAGCGCCCGCTTCGAGTAACTGATGAGCAATAGATTGATGTGTATCGTGTGTGGCGTGTAGTGTCTTCATGGCGTTCTCGATATCGTTTAAATGTGCGTGAAAGTCTTGTTCAGTAACCAAGCCATAAAACTGTAAATTATGTCGTTTCAATAGTTTTTGTCTGAGGCTGTGCTCTTCTCGTACTACGCCCTGCTCTTCGCAGTAGCCGATAAGCTTTTCAAGGTATTCAAGTTGTTCAGTGACAACGCGATTCTTTTTGCGCTTGTCTTCTTTGAGGTGCTTACGGAGCTCGTAAGCCTTGCAATAAAGTTTTGTCATCATCCATTCTGATGCCTCACCCCAGTTACAGGTCATGCCGTTTGGGTAAAGCTTTGGCTCGCGGCCACGGCCGATTTGCATGGATGACATACCGCGGATAAAAGAAGCTTCCTTGCCCTGCCCGACTGTGTGATTACGAGTCCAGTCAATGAGGGTGATTTCAGCACCATTACCGATAAGGGATGAAGATTTTCCATCTGGTGATTGTCGATGGAATACGCGAGTGTTTTTAGTGAATGGAGGTAAATCGTACTTAGCAAGAACATGGTTATAGATTTCAACACACTCATCAAGAGTGTTTAGGCCAACTAAGTTATCCATGCGCTGCCAGCGTGATGGATTCCCCTCAACTCTGACACGATCGCCATTACAGCGGATAGTTAATTTGGTGCTGTATGACCCCTCCAAAATCTTTTGGTTGACACTAGGGGGAAGCTTCTCGCCCGTTTCCAAATCGAGCCGTTCAATAACATGCGTCCCAACGAATGGAAGCCCACCGTCAGGGTAATCTTGTTGCATGAAAAGTTGGTCGATAAAAAACACGGCAAAAACCTGTCAATTAGCAATAATGAACATTTGTATGCGCAGAAATGATAATATGATGAGAGATAAAAATCTATGCAGTTGTGCACATTTAATTGCCACAAGTGAACATGTGAAAATCAGAAGCGAAAAAGCGGGGGGTATAATGTGTTAACAAAAATTCGGGGGATTCTCATGTCAGAAGAAGCAATAGCGAAGAGAATTAATGACGCCATAACCCAAAATGGCGGATATCAAAAAATTAGTGAAATAACTGGCATCAGTGTTAGCACTTTAGTTCGGGCAGCAAAAGGCAAAACAGAGCCAAAACTAAAAGATGTAATGTTAATAAGTTCAGCAACAGGAATACCCTTGAACAAAATAGCCTATGGAGAAGATGAAGAGTCTCCAGTTGAAAAATACATGGCTGAAATCGTTAAAGGTTTGGCAACAATGAACGATGTACTGTTCTCTGAAAGAATCGCAGAACTAGAAAGAAAAATTGAAGAGTTAAAAGGGTAAAAGTCCGGAATTCCGGACTTAGTTCGGGTGTAACAGGAACCCGAACCGCTTCGCGGTCATTTTGGCCGATTACGTGATTGCTTGTGCGATGGTGCGGCGCAGTCTTCAGGATGAAGTCTGCATCCGCATCCATTCGCACTAAGCCACTCCCTTCTCTCCTCCAATCCTCCTCCTCAGTTCTCGTCGTTGTCATTCCGTCGTTTGGTCGTTATTGTGGGTTATGCCATAAAATAAAAATCGCGCACTAGGCGCGATAGAATCAAAGAAGGTTATGACGAAACTACCGCGCGGAATTAGCAACGCAGGAAGTGCTTGGTATTCGTTCCGCTTGGTTACTCATTTTCTCTCTACACGCGAGCGTATAGCAGAGAAAATCGAGTTACAGGTTATTCGTGATCTAAACGATCTCGTTGGAAACTATGAAAAGAAGCTTCTTCTCTGCAATCCTCACATTGGACATCATCTCCGCCAAATGCTTCGCGGTAAGCTTGTAACAATTCAGCATCTGATAACTCACATGTACAGTTGTTATGATGCCCGCCTGGGTCAGTTACACCAGAACAAGTTTGAGTAAGAAAGTCAGAAAGTACATCTTGTTGCCTTTCTGATAGAGATGAAAACCCATGGTCAACTGCTCTTTGAGCAAGACCTCTAGCAAAATCTGGCTCGACATTATCATAGAAACCAATACTTAGTTGATGTCTAAGAATATCTTCAATAACGCTCATAAATATATGCCCCATCGTACTGTAAAATTGAGTGCATAGTAAATTAGAGGTAAAAGATACACAAGTTCATCAGAGTTAACTGCTCAAGATACAGGCACACACTTAATGCGTATTATCCGACATTATATTACGTGCTCACTTTGGCAGAACGATGCAGCAAGCTGCCCACCTTCTGCTGCAAGTGAGGCCGCCAGTGCTTGCGCAATGGTACTGACGGCTGCCACTCAACATAATGACGTGCCTCATAATACGAACTAAGGTGTTTTGGTTTTGGGATGGTTTTTGTAACAGATTTCAACTGCCATAAAGAAGCATTTATGACAGTTGAGAACGATTATCGGGAAGCTGTTAGAACAGTTCTAGATTTAAAGTTAACCAATTCGTTAACGTAAGATGCTGAGATTTCAAACTTTTCAGCAATTGATGGACAAGTTAAACCTTCCTCATGCAACTGCCTTATAAATTCCACATCTTCATCACTCAATTTACATGATGGCGAGTTTTCTCCACAGTAACGATTTTTTAAACCTAAAGCTTTGGTTGCACGGTCAACTAAAGACGAAACGCTAACACCGAGATGATCTGCAATCTCTGAAAGAGATTTGAAACCGTAATACCTGCGTATATAAGCGTCCTCTTGATTGGTGTAACAATGATATTTGGACGTGTAACATAGACGGCTTAGCTTTAGTCTTACTGCATTGGATGAACGGCCAAGTAAGTTTGCAATATCTTCAGAGGTTAAGCCCTCATCATAAAGTGCCTTTAGCCGAGATAACTCCGCACTATCCCAGCAACGTTGTCCATTACGTTTAACCAGTTTCATCCCAACAGCCTTACGGCGCTCTGTTGGGACAAAGCTATATAGATTGGTATATGAAGATGTTTTAGCCATGACGTTGTTCCTTACGTCACCACAAAGTGGTTACGAGTTATAAATCTGGTGATTCTAGTGGTTCGATGGTTAATCCGTATTTTTTGAGTTCCAGACCGCCGAAAGCATTAACAACGTAACTAGAACTATGAGGGGTATAGACTCCGGCTGCATAAGGCGGTTGACCCTCCTGTAAACCAAGTTTCATTTCAACAGGGAATTTACCGCCCAGGTAAACGTAAGCGGTTTGTTCGTAGATTGTGCGTGGTGGCTTACCATCTTTGCCGTTTATGGTGCGCGGCTCTGCACGTTCGTTCTCTTTAAAAATCTCTATCTTGAGCATAAGTACCTCTATTGATTAAGCGACTGCACGGAATGGCAGTACATTGGATTGAGCCACAACGGGTAATCGATACCAGTCGGGAACAGAAAGCGGTTTAACCTCGATGACTTCAGAACGCTTGAGTGTGGGACACATACGAGACACATCGAATGGACGAGAGATATCGATACCAATTTGTTTTAAGCGTGCTTTATGCTCAAAAAATTGGGAGCGAGTTAATACAGCCTTCAAGTCGGAGCCGTGTTGCCAAAGAGTAAAATAACTCATTGTGGAATTGGCTTTGCGTAACGTATCAACAGCGCCCGCTTCGAGTAACTGATGAGCAATAGATTGATGTGTATCGTGTGTGGCGTGTAGTGTCTTCATGGCGTTCTCGATATCGTTTAAATGTGCGTGAAAGTCTTGTTCAGTAACCAAGCCATAAAACTGTAAATTATGTCGTTTCAATAGTTTTTGTCTGAGGCTGTGCTCTTCTCGTACTACGCCCTGCTCTTCGCAGTAGCCGATAAGCTTTTCAAGGTATTCAAGTTGTTCAGTGACAACGCGATTCTTTTTGCGCTTGTCTTCTTTGAGGTGCTTACGGAGCTCGTAAGCCTTGCAATAAAGTTTTGTCATCATCCATTCTGATGCCTCACCCCAGTTACAGGTCATGCCGTTTGGGTAAAGCTTTGGCTCGCGGCCACGGCCGATTTGCATGGATGACATACCGCGGATAAAAGAAGCTTCCTTGCCCTGCCCGACTGTGTGATTACGAGTCCAGTCAATGAGGGTGATTTCAGCACCATTACCGATAAGGGATGAAGATTTTCCATCTGGTGATTGTCGATGGAATACGCGAGTGTTTTTAGTGAATGGAGGTAAATCGTACTTAGCAAGAACATGGTTATAGATTTCAACACACTCATCAAGAGTGTTTAGGCCAACTAAGTTATCCATGCGCTGCCAGCGTGATGGATTCCCCTCAACTCTGACACGATCGCCATTACAGCGGATAGTTAATTTGGTGCTGTATGACCCCTCCAAAATCTTTTGGTTGACACTAGGGGGAAGCTTCTCGCCCGTTTCCAAATCGAGCCGTTCAATAACATGCGTCCCAACGAATGGAAGCCCACCGTCAGGGTAATCTTGTTGCATGAAAAGTTGGTCGATAAAAAACACGGCAAAAACCTGTCAATTAGCAATAATGAACATTTGTATGCGCAGAAATGATAATATGATGAGAGATAAAAATCTATGCAGTTGTGCACATTTAATTGCCACAAGTGAACATGTGAAAATCAGAAGCGAAAAAGCGGGGGGTATAATGTGTTAACAAAAATTCGGGGGATTCTCATGTCAGAAGAAGCAATAGCGAAGAGAATTAATGACGCCATAACCCAAAATGGCGGATATCAAAAAATTAGTGAAATAACTGGCATCAGTGTTAGCACTTTAGTTCGGGCAGCAAAAGGCAAAACAGAGCCAAAACTAAAAGATGTAATGTTAATAAGTTCAGCAACAGGAATACCCTTGAACAAAATAGCCTATGGAGAAGATGAAGAGTCTCCAGTTGAAAAATACATGGCTGAAATCGTTAAAGGTTTGGCAACAATGAACGATGTACTGTTCTCTGAAAGAATCGCAGAACTAGAAAGAAAAATTGAAGAGTTAAAAGGGTAAAAGTCCGGAATTCCGGACTTAGTTCGGGTGTAACAGGAACCCGAACCGCTTCGCGGTCATTTTGGCCGATTACGTGATTGCTTGTGCGATGGTGCGGCGCAGTCTTCAGGATGAAGTCTGCATCCGCATCCATTCGCACTAAGCCACTCCCTTCTCTCCTCCAATCCTCCTCCTCAGTTCTCGTCGTTGTCATTCCGTCGTTTGGTCGTTATTGTGGGTTATGCCATAAAATAAAAATCGCGCACTAGGCGCGATAGAATCAAAGAAGGTTATGACGAAACTACCGCGCGGAATTAGCAACGCAGGAAGTGCTTGGTATTCGTTCCGCTTGGTTACTCATTTTCTCTCTACACGCGAGCGTATAGCAGAGAAAATCGAGTTACAGGTTATTCGTGATCTAAACGATCTCGTTGGAAACTATGAAAAGAAGCTTCTTCTCTGCAATCCTCACATTGGACATCATCTCCGCCAAATGCTTCGCGGTAAGCTTGTAACAATTCAGCATCTGATAACTCACATGTACAGTTGTTATGATGCCCGCCTGGGTCAGTTACACCAGAACAAGTTTGAGTAAGAAAGTCAGAAAGTACATCTTGTTGCCTTTCTGATAGAGATGAAAACCCATGGTCAACTGCTCTTTGAGCAAGACCTCTAGCAAAATCTGGCTCGACATTATCATAGAAACCAATACTTAGTTGATGTCTAAGAATATCTTCAATAACGCTCATAAATATATGCCCCATCGTACTGTAAAATTGAGTGCATAGTAAATTAGAGGTAAAAGATACACAAGTTCATCAGAGTTAACTGCTCAAGATACAGGCACACACTTAATGCGTATTATCCGACATTATATTACGTGCTCACTTTGGCAGAACGATGCAGCAAGCTGCCCACCTTCTGCTGCAAGTGAGGCCGCCAGTGCTTGCGCAATGGTACTGACGGCTGCCACTCAACATAATGACGTGCCTCATAATACGAACTAAGGTGTTTTGGTTTTGGGATGGTTTTTTTTGGTGGGTGTTGCAACGAAATCCAGCTTGGAACGTGACGTTGTTACTTGCTTAGTGATTTATTCTGTCAAATACTCCCTCAACTCAGCCATCTGTAATTAAATTACAAAACCTAGATCTTGCATTGATTCGGCACATGTTATTTGGAATAAAAAACCAACACAACACATTGTTATAAAAGGAAAATATTAAAATCACAAAGATCTCTCGGTGGTTTTACATTCAGGTTCTTGATAAGAAAAAAGGCACTCAATGAGTGCCTTGGCTTTGTTCCATTTTTTCTTGTCGGATTTGTTGGGCTATGATTTTTATTGCTTCTGCAGTGCTAATACCTTCTGCCATCAGCTTCTGAATTTGTTCGACCGCCGCTTGCTGTTCAGCATGAGTCAATGTAGGTAGATCATCAAACATAAAAAAGGCTCCTTTGAAAGGAGCCATACTATAGAGAGATGCTTAGTAACTCGCAAGGAAGTTGACATACGCTCCCATTGCATTGTCATTGGTATAGCTTGCACCGATATCCAATTGGAAAAGATTAAGTGGGGAAAGACCGATGCCACCGGTAATGGTTCCCTCTGTGTTATCGTAAGCAAGATTTTTATTGTACCCTGCCCTCAACTTTAGCTGACGCATTATGTCAATCTCACCACCGACACGAATCATTTGGGTGTTATCGTTGAAATCCTTGTAACGCTCTTCTTCATTTAAGTCATAATCCACACTAAAAGTGAAGTAATCTGCGACAATGCCTGCACCTATCGTGTACTGGGGTTTCATGTCATAGGAGTATGAAACCGGACTTCCTGAGATCGAGGTGATGGTCTTAGTTTTTATTTCGCGTGAAATTAAATTGGTTGCTGCAAAACCAATGCGTATAGGGCCATAAAACCATAGAGCCCCTGCATCCATATTGAAAATGGTTTCTCCAGTACCGTTGTCACGCAAATCTTTAATATCGTAGCTATTTAAGTTTGCTTCATAAACATACGTATACACCCGCTGTAGCTTTGGAGTTATACCAAAAGCGATATGCTGACCTAAGAACGTTTGATATTTAGCCAGAGTAATTCCAAGTTCCGTTACCCCAACGGATACAGCATTAACTGAACTGGCTTTCGCTCGTTCAAGCTCACAGAGATCATCGGAACATACTCGGCTATCAATATTAGGTGAAACAAAAGATTCAGTGTAGGCTTTACCAAACACGTTGGCGGAAATAAACTGGTTCGGAATAGCAAAAGCGATCACTCCGCCTAACTCTGCATTGAGTACATCTCCCTGCATGGCGTTCAGGTTTTTATTAAGCTGATCTATATTGCTGAAATCGCCTTTTGAGGTCTGCTCTATGATTGACGAAACATTATCTAAATCAGAAATTAAATCATTAGGATCATTATAAGATAAGCCTATGCTTGGTAAGATCATTCCCGCATCATCATTACGACGATAGATTGCAACGAGCGCAGGGTTGTAAAATGGGCCAGTTAGAAAATTTCCTGAGACAACTCCAACTCCCCCCATTGCATCGCCACGCGCTTCAATTGCATAGTTGGCACTTAGTGCGAGTGGGGATGTGAGAATTAACGAACAACCAACGGAAAGAAAGATTTTATTCATAGTGATGTAAGCCTATTAGTCCTTTTTATTTATAGCGGCATATTGTCCAATATCTTCAGTTATTCCTCCACATTAACGTCATAGGTTTTGCTAATAACCTGAGATTGCTCAATTGCCAGTGGTCCCTGCCAACGCTGATGAATCATAGATACAGTGACAATGTAACGTTCTGACGGTAGTGAAATATTTTCCAAGTTGGTTGGATAATCGGATTCATAGCTTTCATTCCAAATCTGTTTATAGTTGCCATCAATATGATCGAAAACAGAGATGGATAGCTTAGGTAGCGGGCAATGTGGATTTAGCAACTGAGTTTTCTGAATCTGCCACTCATCCTTGGAAGTCCATCGAACGACTTGCTTGGCAATTGTATCTCCAAATACGACCCATGCGCTCCATGACTCTTGGTCAGTCGCCGTAATATCAATTCGATATAGACCAGCACTAAGAGGATTGGTTAAGTTATAGCGTTGCGCATAACTATAAACCCCAGATGCGACAACGTCACCTCGATTGGTGAGTGCGCTATCCGTAGAGACAATTTTATCGATCCACTTCGTTAGTCGAATGTCCGCAATTGGAACCTTAGTTTTTGTGTCAATTGCAACCTGATAAGCATCACGACCAGGGCTTTGTACATCCACTCGCCTTATAGTGACTGCTTGTATCCATTCAGGAAAAGGTTTGTTATCTAGCCCTTTACCGCAATCCACTGTTAACGACTGAATTAAAAGATCATTTAGATGTGTTTTCAGATTTTTATTTTTTTCTAGTTGCCACACTTCAACCAATGAACTGAACATATTTTCCAGATCATTATTTAGTAGATGTTGATGCGCTTGAGTTAGCGGTGTGTTTTTTTCAAACCACCCTGTCGCATCCGCAAATGCAGGTGTACTAAGTAGTACACCTGATAACAACATAAGTGCATTAGGCTTTGCCATAATCACGCTTTCATTTTATAACCGACACCGCGAAGTGTTTCTATTTCCAAGCCAGGTAGTTTTTGACGTAGCTGTAATACATGGGTATCGACGGTACGTGTGGTTGGAAAATGGTTGTATCCCCAAACATGATCGAGAAGTTCATCTCGGGTAAAAACTCGGCCAAGATTGCTGGCCAAAAATAGTAGCAGATCAAACTCTGTACGAGTCAGTGTGACTGATTCACCATTAAAAAACACTTCGCGAGTTGCCTTATCAATGGTCAAGTTCGCGGTGACTACTTTACTATCATCTTGGCCATTATCCGGAGAACGAAGCTGAGCGCGGATTCGAGCAAATAATTCCGCCTCGGCAAAAGGTTTAGTTAGATAATCATTGGCACCAGCATCCAAACCCGTGACTTTATCTTTTACGGTCACTAAGGCGGTTAGAAGGATAACAGGGATATCTTTGATGTTTTTCCAATCTACTAAGTGCTGAACGGAATCACCGTCAGGCAGCTGGCGATCAAGAATGACGAGATCCGCCTTGTCCCAATGTTGTTTAACATCTGCAATGGTTTCTGCATGTAAACAGTCATAACCAGCTTGTTCTAAACTGACCAATAGGCCATCAGCGAGGTTTTTGTCATCTTCAACGAGAAGCAGTGTCTGTTTCACAAGGTATCTCCAAAATAAAGGTAGTCGGTGGTCCTTCGAGCAACATTTTGCCGCCCATACGAGCCACCATAGATTCGACAATAGTCAAACCAAGGCCTAAACCGCTTTTACTCACAAATGGTTTGCGTAAATGGCGCCAATCACGATGAGTTAATAAACCTTGGTCTGTCACTTTAAAAGTGACTAGGTTAGTTTGAGTTATCACTTCAAGAGTGACAGGTGCTACGCCGTATTTGACAGCATTACGCAATAAATTATCCACGCAAGTTCCTAGCCAATACACATTTAGCTTGGCTGCGACATCTTGATTGAGTTTAAGAGTGATGGCTCCACTGAACTCTTCTTCAACTTTGTATTGTAACCACTCTTCCACAGAAGGAACCCAGTCTGAGGCTAGTGGTTTACTATCAGACTGTAAATAATCTTTGCTGGCCTCTGCGAGTTGACGTAAACGTCGTGAGTCTTCACACAGACGTCGAAACTCATCGTACAGAGATTCTGGCAAATGCTCAAACTCTCGGCGAAACCCTTCGACAGTTAAAGATAAACTCGCAATAGGAGTGCGTAGCTCATGCGTAAGGATTTGCAGAATTAGCATTCGGCTACGCATTTCTTGCCGTTTGGAATTCCAACGATACGCAGACCATCCCAAAACGAGGAAAATATTGGCCATGACTAGAATGATCATGCTAGTGCGCAAAAGATCGGAATGATCCTCTACATCCCAGCAAATGTTACCTCGTTGAATAAAACAGGTGTTATCTGATGATAAAAGGCTATAGCTCAGCCCTGCCTTATTGGCATTGGTTAACCAGTTTTCTTCATTGAAAAGGTAATAAATATCCCCTTTTCTCAGCCATAATTCATTGCCAGAACCAAACATAGATGCACCAGAGATCAAGGCTGTAATCGAATCCTCAGTCATATTTTGTAACCGATACAACAAGGTTCCATCAGCTGCATTGGGGCGCTCTTGTATATGCATATACGGGAGCAGTTTTTCAAACTGAGCTGGATATTTTTCCGCATAACGGAACGCATAGGTTCCCCCTCCAGGATGGATAAGACCACTACGAGCAAACCAGCGAGGCGAGAGGCTGGAACCTTTGCATAAGGTCCGCGTGAAAACCAATGGCTCGGTAATTAATGGGCTAAGGGGAAGCTTTCCTGTACAAGTTTGTGAGAGCTTGTACAGCAATTGAATATCTTTCAGTGGATAAACGGATGTTTGTGGCAACATGCTGTCTGGGGTCAACAAACGTGTTGGGAAATCATTCTGTATAGTTCGGATATCGTAAGAGGTCTTCGCAGAATTGGAGTCAAAGAGCGAAACAAACAGATCGATACGCTCAGGAAGCGAATCTGCATAAACTGGGTTGGATATGATGACAAAGTACAAACTTGCCAACGTTAAATTGAGCGCTCTTATCAAGGGATTATTTGGTTTAACTAGCATGCAAAAACTATAACGCATTATCCGGTAAAGAGATATTCCAGTGTTATATTGATGTCAATAATGACACTTCACAAAGTAAAGAAGCCAGCATTATGCTGGCTTCTTGTTAGACGATAATTTTAGAGCGCTTTAGCAATGGCATCGACACTTTCTTTTGCATCACCAAATAACATCATCGTATTTTCTTTGAAGAACAGCGGATTCTGAACGCCAGCATAACCCGTATTCATGGAACGTTTGAATACGATTACGTTCTTCGCATTCCATACTTCAAGAACTGGCATACCTGCAATCGGGCTGTTGGGATCTTCCAATGCAGCTGGATTTACGGTGTCGTTTGCTCCGATGACTAATACCGTATCGGTTTCATTGAAATCTTCATTGATTTCATCCATTTCCAATACGATGTCGTAAGGCACTTTCGCTTCAGCTAACAATACGTTCATATGACCAGGCAAACGTCCCGCTACTGGGTGAATACCAAATCGAACCGTTACGCCTTGCGCACGCAGTTTCTCTGTAATTTCGTAAACCGGATACTGTGCCTGAGCGACGGCCATACCATATCCCGGAGTGATGATAACTGACTTAGAATTTTTCAGCATGTCAGCGACTTCTTCCGCCGTAGTTTCACGGTGTTCACCCTGCTCTTCATCACTGCTAATCACAACTTCTTGGCCAAAACCACCTGCGATTACACTGATAAACGAACGATTCATGGCTTTACACATGATGTAAGACAGAATCGCACCTGATGAACCAACAAGTGCACCAGTCACAATCAGTAGATCGTTAGCTAACATGAAACCTGCTGCTGCCGCTGCCCATCCAGAATAAGAGTTGAGCATTGAAACAACAACTGGCATATCAGCACCGCCAATTGAAGCTACCAGGTGGTAACCAAAGGCAAAAGCGATCAAGGTCATCACGATCAGTGCAAATAAACTACCATCCACGTTGACAAAATGGATGAGTAGTAAACCTGAAACAACCAGAGCTGCCAAATTCAGTTTGTGCTTGTGAGGTAGATTTAATGGTGTTGACTTGATGATACCACGCAGCTTTCCAAACGCGACAATCGACCCAGTAAAGGTTACGGCACCGATAAAGATACCCAAGAATACTTCTACCAAGTGAATTACGTGTTCAGCATGGGTTGCAGCTTCTGGCGCATCGATGTAGCTGTTAAAACCAACCAATACCGCCGCCATACCCACGAAGCTGTGTAACACCGCAACCAACTCTGGCATCTCGGTCATTTCCACTTTCTTTGCGTAGTGGATACCGATACCACCACCGATCACCATAGCCAATAGCACCCACGCAATACCCTGTGCACTTGGGCTAAAAATGGTGGCCAGTAAGGCAATCGCCATACCAGCAATACCATAGTAGTTACCAAATCGTGCTGATTCTTGTTTAGATAAGCCAGCCAAACTCATGATGAAAAAAACAGCAGCAACAATGTACGCTGCTTGTACCAATCCTGCAGACATTGTGTACTCCTTAGTTCTTACGGAACATTTCAAGCATACGTTTGGTGACAGTAAAACCACCAAAAATGTTAATGCTTGCAATCAAAATAGCGATAAAAGACAAAAAGGTCACAATGCCACTGCCCTGCCCAATTTGTAACAATGCACCTACAACAATAATGCCTGAGATTGCGTTAGTTACTGACATTAAGGGTGTGTGCAATGCATGGGTTACGTTCCAAACTACGTAGTAACCAACCACACAAGCGAGTACAAATACTGTGAAGTGACCAAGGAAAGCCGCTGGTGCAACAGAGGCAACCCACGCAAATAGACCTACACCAATCGCTAAACCCGCCAGTTTTTTGATTGGTGATGTGGGTTCTGCTTCTTTTTTCTGCGCTTTTACTGGCTGTGCTTTCGTTTTTTGCTGAGGTTGAGCTGACACCTGAATAGGTGGCGCTGGCCAAGTGACTTCACCTTCTTTAATGACAGTAACACCACGAAGCACTACATCTTCAAAGTTAATGTCGATATTGCCATCTTTTTCTTTGCACAGAAGTTTGAGGAGGTTGACCAAGTTAGTGGCATAAAGTTGTGAAGATTGTGTTGGTAGGCGCCCCACCATATCAGTATAGCCGATCACTTTTACGCCATTAGCCGTAGTAATCACCTGATCTTTTACTGTGTATTCACAGTTACCACCGTTTGCAGCGGCGAGATCGACAATCACACTGCCTGCTTTCATACTGTCCACCATTTCTTTGGTGATCAGTTTTGGCGCAGGTTTGCCTGGGATCAGTGCGGTAGTAATTATGATGTCTACATCTTTCGCTTGGGCAGCATAAAGTTCAGCAGCTTTGCGATTGAAATCATCAGACATCTCTTTGGCATAGCCATCACCTGAGCCAGCGGTTTCTTGGAAGTTAACTTCCAAAAACTCGGCCCCCATCGATTGTACTTGCTCTTTAACTTCTGGACGAACGTCAAAAGCACGAACAATCGCGCCTAAACTGCCTGCAGCACCGATTGCCGCCAAGCCAGCAACACCAGCCCCAGCAACAAACACTTTTGCTGGAGGTACTTTACCTGCTGCGGTGATTTGACCTGTGAAGAAGCGTCCAAATTCATGGGCTGCTTCAACTACAGCGCGATAACCGGCAATATTTGCCATCGATGACAGTGCATCAAGTGCTTGTGCACGAGAGATACGAGGAACCGCATCCATTGCTAAAACGTTGATGTTTTTGCTCGCCAGCTTTTCCATCAAGGCAGGGTTTTGCGCTGGCCAGATAAAGCTGACCAGTGTTGTACCCTCTTTAAGTAGAGAGATTTCTTCATCGAGTGGGGCGTTAACTTTCAGGATAAGCGGACAAGCCCAAACGTCTTCACTTGAGCCCAAAGTTGCTCCAGCAGCGACATAAGCTGCATCATCGAAACTCGCAAGCGCTCCGGCTTTTGTTTCGATACAGACCTCAAAACCTAATTTAATTAGCTGTTCAACCGAAGACGGTGAAGCAGCCACTCGCGTTTCACTTACGAGTTGTTCTCTTGGTACACCAATTTGCATAGCGGTTCCTTGACTATTGGCACAATGATTAACTGTTTTTATCGGACGATGACATCAACTGCAAGCTGTTTGTAATTCGATTACGAACTTAGGTTACTTTTAATATCAAGTTGAGGCTGATTGTGTGAACTCTGTTAGATAATTACAACGATTTTCACACAAAATAGAGGTCGAACCAGTGTTGGCGTTCTTCCTTGAAAACAGAGGCTTACCTTGCGCCAGCATTGAAAAGTGACTTAGCATAGCCTCTGAGGAGTGAGGTATTCATGATTTCTATCAAAATCTAGGTCAGTTAAAAATTTGACCTGACATTTGATCAATAAAAAGTTGAGCTTTTTTAAGCATTAATTCTTCTGCATCCACTTTACTTGAAACTAAATCAGAGCGAATAAAACGATGCGTCTGAAGCTCTCCATCGATCTCTTTAGTGATTCGACCTGCTACACGAAACTGGCCGTTTTCGGCAATTGGCTCTTGGTAGATGAGAAAATCTTTGTACTCAACTGGCTCTACTTGAGGAATTACTTGTTGTTTGGGTTTTCCAAAAAGTCGCGAAAATAATCCCACGTTTATTTTTCCTTATTTAATGGTGCTCAATTTGATTCACTATTGGAGTTTCAAACCACTCTAATTCTGCATCATCATCAAAACGTGCATGAGTGAAGATCACTGGTACATCATTGTTTCGATTTTGACGTCGGTCATTAACTATCATGGATACGGCGGCTTGAACAGCTATCAGTGCATGATCTTTAAGAATAACGAGTTTATTTTCTGGTAAGGCCGCGAGAAAATCGATGTCATGACGTATGTAGATGGGTCTTAGCTGACATAAAGCTAAACAAGCTAAATCAGCCAATTGTTCTTGATCGTAAACCTCTGAATATTCAGGTTGCCCAAGCACCTGACCTACCAGTGTCTCCATGTAATTATGAACGTCTTCACTCAATTGCATCTTGCCTCTCCCATTAAGACAATCGAAAATTAGCGCTAATCATTTGTCGATTACTCTTTCAAAAATAATTCTAAGCACTGAAATTACTGTAGTCGAAAATGTAGCGGTTTATATTTAATCAATCATATGCTTATCACAATTCGCGTTCTTCATAAGTATTGATACCATCACTTAACTTGAGTAAAAAGCTTGGAAAATCACGAAATCAAAGTATGCTTGTGCGCAGCTTTTTAATCGTAGAATTGTCATTAATTCGATATAGAACCTTAGGAATCCATGTCTTCTAGCTTTGTTACTTCACCTTGGTTCCGATTTAGTCTGCCTTTGTTGCTTTTAGCCGCACTGTGGTTGGGCATGGACAATGTGGTGTTAGTAATAAACGCCAACTTAGGTATGGCGGTTAGTCTCCCTTATATACTGCTTTTTGTTTCTTTAATTGTGGCTCACCTTTTTAAGCAAAGCCGTATCGCAATGGTAGCGATGGCGATGCTACTTTCCTATTGGCTCATTCAAACTCGCTTACAAACCCCGCTAACGGAAAGCTCAACGATGTTGGAGCTGATCATGCTCTGCCTACTGCTACCCGTTGCGTGTTTTTTGCCTTACGCCTATAAAAATGCAGGCCTATTGAGTAAATCATTTCTCAGCTACATCGCCTTTCTTCTGTTGTGTACGTTTTGGGCTTGGTTAACCCGCTTACACATCGGTGAAACAGAACATTCTGAGCTGACTCAAAACATCTTTTTTGTCGTACCACAGCTCTCTCGGCTACCTCTGATTATCGTTGCCTATTTGGTTGCTTTAGTTGGTATTGCAGGCATTTCCGTTTTGACTCGTAATCAGATCATCGATGTCGTGGTTTATAGTGCTACATTACTGGGCATGAATGCCTTCGTACTCTTCCACATTCCTTATGTTTCTACCACTATGTTTTCTCTTTCTGGATTGCTTATTTTGGTCTACCTAATCTCAGCAGGGTATGAAATGGCATTTAATGATCCACTGACTCAGATTCCGGGCCGACAAGCCTTAGATCAGGACCTTAAACATATAGGCAGAAAATTTACTCTTGCCATGCTCGATGTTGATCACTTTAAGAAGTTCAACGATACCTATGGCCATGATACGGGTGATGACGTACTCAAGTTGGTTGCATCACGCTTACGTCAGATTGAAGGGAAGGCGCGGGTTTACCGCTATGGAGGAGAAGAGTTTTCAATCATCTATCGTGGAAAATTGGCAAATGACGTACTTCCTTTTATTGAAGATTTACGTCAAGACATTGCATCTTATGAGCTGGTTATCCGAAACTCAAATAAGCGACCAAAAAATGACCTTGAAGGAGCAAAGAAGAGAACGCGCAAGACCAATAGTGACATTGTCACTATAACTGTGAGCATAGGTGTATGTGATTCCGAATTACATCGTAAACCTAATGAAGCTTTAAAAGCAGCAGATACCGCGCTATACAAAGCCAAGCAAGCTGGGAGAAATTGCGTCAAGCTAGCGCCAGTTAATCTTGATTAAAAAAGAGTACAATGCTGCCACCTTTAAAAGCGCTTCCGTAATTGAATGTTAACCCGAGGCCAATGTTGTCCACGAGTTCAATTTCAAAAGGTGGAGTCATCAACCAACCAATACTTGCCTCGTAATAATTTGAGGTACCAAGCGGTTTCTGGGTAGTGCTCCCGACATCGACCCGTTTGATACTGCCATAAATAGACTGCACCGAACGGCCAAGTTGAGTAAAGTCATAAACGCCAGTCAAGGTATTGGCGACATACCATCCTTCCGGATTACCAATTTGGCCATCATTGGCTTTACCCCAGCCATATCCACCAAAATAATGCCACATTGAAGAAGCTCGCCAGTGTCCCCAGTTCTTCTCTTCGTCGTATTGGATTTTTAGGTTGGTTTCAAACAAATTTGCCCACGCATAAGTGTTCACCAGAACCCCAGCGAAAGGTGACAAAATCTCTTTAAATAGCGGGTTTGTTAACGTCACACTATTTCTGTAATAGAGCAGATGTGTACCAACCGCTGGAGTCAGAGTCCAGTGTTCAGTCAATTGATGTTGGTAACGATAAAAAACCGCACTCCCCAATACTGATTGTCGATAGCGCTCTGTTGCTGTTGAGTTGAAAGAATCAGGTAGGCTTAGTTCGTCATCAATCACCGTAGCAGATAAACGAAAAAAAAGTTGGTGTTGATGCACAGCCTCATCATTACTTAGCGAAAGCGTGATGGGCAACGTACTTGACTTGTATTTTTGGCGATTTTCAATTGATTCGGCGGTACCCAAATTTTCGTTATCGGTATGAAACCAATCATTCGGATCAAAATTATTAAACCCTGCGGTAAAAACATCGCTATCGGCAAGAATGACGCTGGAAGAAAACGCCTGTTCAAGGTGCTCTTCAATAAAAGCATAACTTTGTGCAAATGCAGGGCTTGATACCAGAAAAAAAGCACAGCAGCCCAAGCCGAAAGATAACTTCATAAACTCTGATACCTGTTTGATGTTGAGGGCGTAATAATAATCGACTTGATACAGTTAAGGTACTGTAACGTAGAATTATTCTATATAAGTCGAGAGTGCCGCACCATCGCTTCGAGGATCACTTGCTACATCGACAACTCCTGAACTATCGAGAACAATTGCTCCCGCATGTCCCATCATTTCACTACGATCAGGAACCGAATAAACGCGATGCCCTCGAGCGGCTAAAATAGGCATGATTTGGTCAACTAATGAGTTCTCCATGCGCAGTTGTGCGGAGGTGTCTCCCCATGTCCTTCCTAAGAGCCAGCGAGGGTTGGCAATTGCTTGTTGAAGTGACTCTGATTGATAAAGATATCGGCTGATGAGACAAGCTTGCGTTTGAGGTTGCCCATCTCCGCCCATTGTTCCGTATACCATTCTTCGCCCATCGTTGAGCTCAGCATACGCAGGATTGAGTGTATGAAATGGTTTTTTGTTGGGCGCGAGGCAATTGATATGGTTGGGATCCAATGAAAAACTTTGACTACGAATATTCCAAAGCACTCCACTCGAGGGGAGCACCACTCCGCTGCCAAATTCCCAATAAATGCTCTGAATAAAACTGACCATAGTACCGTGTTGATCTACCGCCCCCATCCATATGGTATCCCCGAGCTGAGTTTCCTTAGGCCAAGTGGCAGCTTGGTGTAATTGAATATTTCTCGCCATGGCATCCACCCGCTCTGCAGTCAGATAATCTTGCAGAGCAATAGGAATGACGTTTTCATCCGCAATCGCTTGGTTACGGATGTCAAACGCCACTTTGGTTGCTTCGATAAGTATATGAATATGATCGGCAGCCGATTTGGCCTGATGTACCCATCGATCGTAAATACCCAAAATAAGCAATGATGCCAACCCTTGTGTGGGGGCTCCCAAATTATAAAACTGCCCTCGTGATAATTCATGATTTAACGGGCTATTTAAGCGTGCTTTATGCTGATTAAAATCGTTTAGTCGTAGTGGGCTACCTGCCAGTTCTAGCTCTTTGCCCATTTGTTTAGCTAAATGACCACGATAAAAACAGTTAAGTCCACAGTCAGCAAGGGTAGAGAGAGTTTCCGCTAAGGCGCTTTGTGTGACAATGTCACCAATATCTAACGGTTGTCGATTTTTCTTTAAGTAAACGTCAGCAAAATGATCGAGAGACGCCAGTCTTGACCATGTCTTATGACTTGCCGCCGCCAAACTTGCAGTGGTGTAAATCCCCTGCTCTGCCGATCGAATGGCGGGGTCTAAAATCGAATGAAGACTCAAGCCAGATGAAAATAGCTTCAACGCCGCTTCCCAACCAGAAATCGTACCGGCCATAGTCAGTGCAGCATCACCACCTTGCTGTGCGATACCTTGTGCCAACTTATAACGACTGACTTGGAGTTCTAACGCAGAAGCACCACAAGCATCTATCGTTACTGGCGGCTTATCTTTAGCGGCAATTAACCAGAAACCATCCCCGCCAATACTGTTCATATGGGGGTACTGGACAGCAATCATCGCTGCAGCTGCAACCATAGCTTCACATGCAGTTCCACCTTGGCGAAGAATCGTTAAACCAACTTCACTCGCTTTATGGTGTGGGGCTGTAAACGCAACTTGTGCCATGAATCACCTCGTAAAATAAAATACGAGAACAACTTAAGGGTTTTACTCAGAACAAGCTATTGAACATTGGTAGAAATGTTGGGGAGCATGGAGATTTGGAGCGGGCAGCGGGAATCGAACCCGCATCATCAGCTTGGAAGGCTGAGGTAATAGCCATTATACGATGCCCGCGCATCGAAGAGACGCCGCTAATATGCCACACTCTTGAGAAAAGAAAACCCCTTTTTAATCATTTGCATGCTGATTGCTTACGAGTTGAGCAGATGATTATGTTTTGCGTATAAAAAACATTCAACCTTGCTTAATGCTTGAAGTTGCCACAACAATACACCGCATTCTAAATGGTCGATATACCAATTGAGAAGGAATGATGATTGATTCACGGCAACTTCAAGTCGTTTAGAAAACAAATAATTAAATTTGGCTTGCTTCAATATAAGCATTCAGCTCTTGGTTGCTCACAACGGTCAGCAGTTCGCCATCTAGATAAAAAGAAACATCATTTTGCCCTTTTTCACCACGCAAAGTTTTGTGAGAACCATCCACGTAGGTCACTTCCATTTGAAGAGTTTGTGAATCCAGCTGCTGCATAGTCGCTTTTTCGATTGGCAGTAGATTGGTTTGCAAAGGAGCTTCTGTCAGCGCACGATCCAATTGTCCATTCACTTTAATGATCGAATTCGCTGGCATATCAACCACTGCTGGTGATTTCCCTGAAATCGGGTTTTTGCCTGTCCAAAATTCAATTGAGTTGAAAATAAACAGGTCAGCAGCACTGGTTAAGCCATAAACAGGAGAAAGTAACAGGAAGAGGCCTTCACGAGCATAACGGTTATCAACAACCTCTAGATTGAATTTGTTGACGAGTCCTGTTGTTGCCATTTGTCCCATACAACCAGTCAAGGATGTTGCACCTAACCCAACAATAAGTGCCATTTTTAATGCTTGCTTATTCATATTGATATCATCTCCACACAATTTAAAAGGTGGGCGATGGTAAAGTTTTTTCATTGTTAAGGAAGAGTTGAAAAAGGGAATTAACCATTTTCTGACTAAGCCATTTATGTTACTCACCATTGATATGGAATGATGATGGTTCAAAACAAGGCAGTAACATTAATTTCAATGATAAAAACCATCAATTTCAGAGTATGGAATATGCGCTTTAACCTTTATTTCCACTGAAGCGGACTCCACGCTTTACCCCGAACCCAGATAAAAAAACACCGAATTTACTTACATGCGCAACAAGAATGAAACAAGCAAAAATTATTTTTTATTAGCCTGAAAAAAGTGATTCCAATCACAAGGGTATTGGTTATAATCCGCGCGCTTTGCCAAAAGAGTTGAATTTTGCAAAGTAATTTTGAACAAATACCCCAGTCTATGGGGTTGCCTATCCTAATTTTTAATTGAGTATCACAAACAATGAGCAAGATTGATAAAGCTATGCGCATTCTGCTGGCGGGTTTCTGTATCAACCTTTGTCTTGGCATTCTTTATGCCTGGAGCGTATTTAACAAAGCCCTCGTAACTGACTTTGGCTGGAGTGCTGCCGATGCATCTTCTCCTTATGCTATTGCAACCATCGCTTTTTCTGTCTGCCTTTTAGTTGCTGGCATTTTGCAAGACCGTATGGGACCTCGTAACATCCTAATTCTGGGTACAACTCTAACAGGCCTTGGCATGATTGCCTCTGGTTTTGCTTCTTCAGTCTTGATGCTCAATATCACTTTCGGTGTGATCACTGGTGCAGGTATCGGTTTTGGCTACGCATGCCTTTCACCATCAGCGATGAAATGGTTCCACCCAAGCAAAAAAGGTATGGTTAACGGCCTGATTGCGGCAGGTTTTGGCTTGGCCGCAATTTACCTTGCACCGCTAACCTCAACTTTGATCACTCATCTTGGCATCCAAACCAGTTTTATGATTCTTGGGGCTGGCGTGTTGGCGATTGCTGTACCTTTGGCTTGTACTATCAACAACCCACCTACCGGCTATGTACCCGTAGAACCAAAACTGAAAGCAGGCCAAGAAGCAAAAGCGATTGTTAAAGCTGCAAACTTAAGCTGGAAAGCAATGCTAAAAACCCCACAGTTTTATGCTCTGTGGTTAATGTATGCCTTAGCCGCTTCTGTTGGTTTAATGATCATCGGAAACATCACTAACATCGCAAGTGTTCAGGCAAATCTGCCTAATGCGGTTTACCTTGCTTCAATCCTAGCTATCTTCAACTCTGGTGGCCGTATTGCAGCTGGCATCCTGTCCGATAAGATCGGTGGTGTGCGCACTCTGCTTCTTGCTTTCCTGCTGCAAGGCGCGAATATGGTGTTGTTTGCCTCATTTGATTCGGAGTTCACATTGATCATTGGTACTGCTATTGCGGCAGTTGGTTACGGCACTTTGCTGGCTGTATTCCCATCGATCACCGCTGAATTTTACGGCTTGAAAAACTACGGCACTAACTACGGTGTACTCTATACCTCATGGGGTATTGGTGGCGCAATTGGTGCCGCTGTAGTGGGTTATTCTATGACGCACGGTGGCGGTTATAATTTAGCCTACACAATATCAGCGGTCATGATGGCCGTGTGTATTGTTCTCGCTCTTGTTACTAAGCCAATTTCAGCTGAAAAAGTGGCGCAGCTGCAAACGGCATAATAAGCCAACATACGCATATAAAGAGCCTGACAGTGTCAGGCTCTTTATTTTTCTGAAGTTTTTTCCCCTTTCTATTTGGCGCTGTAGCTATGCTGACTACTATCCCGCCTATCTGCAACTCCAAGTAAAATACATCACAAGTTGGACATATCCCTATATCCTTTGCTTTAATCCACCCATTCTCATTTTTCGTTTTGTAATTATGAATTCCAAATCCTCAATTCTTCTACTGATGGTGACGATTTTCTCTGGTTGTGCCATGTATGCAGGTATCAATTATGATCAGCTATTTGGCGTGGAGCATGTCCGCGACAGGCAGATGCCATTGCAATCAAATCAAGCGCAGTATTTCTTAAATGAAGTAAAACCGATTTTGGATAATCGATGTGTCGTTTGCCACGCTTGTTACGATGCTCCTTGTCAGTTAAAAATGACGTCAAGCGAAGGGATTGATCGCGGAGCAAGCAAAGCTCTTGTCTATCAAGGAACTCGTCTTACTGCTGCCGCACCGACTCACCTCTATGAAGATGCACAGTTCACTCAAGAATGGCGAGAGGCTGGTTTTCATCCGATTTTGAATGAGCGCAATCAAACCGCGCAAGCCAATGTTGATGCCGGAGTAATGGCTCGTCTATTAATGCAGAAAGAGCATCATCCACTTCCTCAACAAGATCAATTAGAAGGTTTTGATTTCTCCATCGATCGGGAACAAACTTGCCCTACGATCAATGAGATGGATCATTTCGAGCAAGCTAACCCGAATTGGGGAATGCCTTTTGGCATGCCCAATTTATCTTCCAAAGAATATGCAACGCTGATGACTTGGCTAAAAGAGGGAGCTGTGATGAATCAGCACCTCCCTCTCACGCAGCAAGAGCAAGCCTTCATCGTGGAATACGAGACACTATTTAACTACGGCGCACGTAAAAACCAGCTTGCTGCCCGTTATATTTATGAGCATTTATTTCTCTCGCACCTGTTCTTTTCTGAAATTACAGTGGAGCGTCCACGTTTCTTTAAATTGGTTCGTTCTGCCACCCCACCCGGTGAACCAGTGAAGTTGATTGCCACTCGCCGTCCTTACGATGATCCTAAGGTTGAACGAGTGTACTACCGCCTGATCCCTGAGCAAGAAACGATTGTTGATAAAACACATATGCCGTTTGCACTCAATCAACAGCGGATCACTAATTGGAAAACCTGGTTTATTGAAGCTGACTACAACGTGGCTGAATTGCCGAGTTATAACCCAGAAATTGCGGCTAACCCAATGTCAGCGTTTATCGATTTACCTGTGAAGGCACGGTTTAAATTTTTGCTCGATAACGCACAAAATACCGTTATGGCCTTTATTAAAGGCCCAGTTTGTCGCGGCCAATTAGCGTTGAATGTGATTAACGATAGATTCTGGATTTTCTTCCTCGATCCGGATAAAGCGGACTTACCTGAGGTGAATGAATTCTATCGCTCACAGGTCGAAAATTTAAAACTGCCTGCCGAACAAGAAAACACCGCCCTTCCTCTGAGCAACTGGGTGCGCTATTCACTACAACAAAGCCGATATTTAGAGGCAAAGTCTGAATTTATTAACCAATGGTTTAAAAATGGAACTCATCTAACCACGGATATCATTTGGGATGGAGCTGGCACTAACTCTAATGCCGCTTTAACCATTTTCCGCCATTTCGACAGTGCTTCCGTGGTGCAAGGGTTAGTCGGTGAGCCACCAAAAACGGCGTGGGTACTCGATTACGCGCTGTTAGAGCGGATCCACTATTTATTAGTTGCAGGGTTTGATGTCTATGGTAATTTCGGGCACCAGCTCATTACTCGCATGTTTATGGATTTCCTACGAATGGAAGGCGAAAGTAACTTCGTGGCTTTGTTACCACGCGATATGCGACATCAAGAGCTCTCTAGTTGGTATCAAGACCAAAGCGTGCAATTCTCTGCTTTCTTGCAACGGAACGTAAAACCGTTTGACCAGCCAACGAGCGTAAAATACACCACAAACGATCCTAAGCAGGAGCTGTTTGCTAAATTACGAGCTCAAGTGAAACCCGTGCTAAGTAACCGATATGCGATTACTCAAACAGGCTTAAAAGTAGAAAACGAATTTGCTTTACGACAATTAGACCACTTGCGTGGCAAAGGTTTGCTTCCAATCCCACAACTTATGATGTTAATGGTGGAAAGTGACCGTGGAACATCGCAATTATTTACATTAATCCACAATAACGCACACACCAATATCTCTAGCTTGTTTGATGAGCATAATAACCGTGACCCCCAAAATGATAATCTGACTTTGGTGCGAGGCGTAGTGGGAAGTTATCCTTCTGCTTATCTAAAGCTCAAAGAAAACCAGATCCCAGAGCTATATCAACGCCTCTCTACCATGAAATCCGAACAGGACTACGTAGCATTACTTGATCGCTTTGCTGTACGTCGCAGTTCTCCCGATTTTTGGGCATTCAGTGATCAAGTGCATCAATGGTATCGTCAAGATCAACCGATTGAATATGGCTTACTCGATTACAACCGTTTCGAAAATCGTTAGTTCCAGTGATGCCCCACTTCAAGATGGGGCATTTACTTTCGCTAATTTCCGATTATTTAAAACATATATTCATTCACTTCAGCATGTACCCAAGCTGCCACTTCATCTTCTAGCTCTTGGCTTGTAAATTGAGTAACGGCATTGTCGTAAAATTCAATGGTTGAGTCGCGTATACTTAACCTCAATTCAGCATCAGCGAACAGAAGCTTATATCCCGATAGTACATTCATGAACATACCGCTTACATCGAAGTCCTCATAGATCCTTTCTACATTCAGTACCAGTCTCTTTCTTTGGCGATCATCAAAATAAACGTTACCGTTCAAATGAATCTTATGACTATCTAAAAACTGAGCGATGTAGAGAACTGATGCCGCATCAAAAATGATCATGAATAACCTCATTAACAATAAATTATTTGCGCACAATATCACAAATATCAATGCAAACTGGTCTAACGATACATTTGATGATTACTAACTATAAGAAACCATCAAACTTTCATCTCCCCACCCCTTGTGAAGGGAGATGGCGCATTTCACCGATGGCTAGACTACACTTAGTCAAAAATAAGGTTACATAATGCGTCAGCTATATTGGCATCACTAATACCAACCAAGCTACACAGGAGGTATGAGATGACAACCAGAGACCACATCGAAGCCATAGAGCAAGAAATCTATATCGCTTTTTCTGAAGGAGATTTAGACACTGTTAACCTGCTCGAGCAGCAATTAGAACAGTTAAGAGGTAAAGCATTAAATAGGTTTGATGAACCTTATGCACCAGAAGGACGAGATTACTGGGATAGTGATTGGCGTTAAGAAAATTTGCTGTGTTATACCCAGAAGCCGAATCATTAAGATTCGGCTTCTTTTTATTGTTGAACTAAGTACCCAAGATGAGCAATGGTAAGCTCAGCAAGGTATCCCTCGTTGAAGCGAAACCAATAATAATCCCGATTAGACCACTGACTAAAGCGAGGTACCAAACAGTAGAGACAATCTGCGCATAGCGATTGAGTGGTAACAAATGGCTATGATGGCGTTGGCGCCATTCAAAAATAATATCCAACGTGCCCATTAGCAGCAGAAAACCAAACAAGGTTAAGCCTAAACTGTAACTCAGCACGATCCCTCCAAGGATCGCTAGCGCACACACAAACACGCCCGCTTTGCTGTTCATCGAAAAGCTCACGCTTTTCAGTATATGACCCCCATCAAGTGGTAAGACAGGCAATAAATTAAACAGATTGAGAAAAGCATTGAATACCGCAAGCGCTGCCCAAAAAGGTGAATCTGTCACCCAATACACACCCACTAAACACAAAGAAAGGAACAAACCAAAGCAAGGTCCCATAATGGAGATCACCACATCTTGCCAGCGGGTATTAATTTTCTCGTCACTGAGCGCAAGACCACCGAGAAATGGAACGAGGTAAATCCCCTTGGTTTTCATGCCAAAGTATTTCATAGCTCTCACATGGCCATATTCATGGAAAATCAAGCAACCAATCAGAGCGAGAGCAAATTGAAATGAAAATAACCATGAATAAGCGGCAAGACTGGCTGACGCCATCACGACTTTGATCATCTTCGCGCTCTTGAGTGCTTTCATGGCTAAAGAGACTAAACCAACAACACTGAACTTCCGCTCTACTTTTGGTGCTTCATAGGGTGTCTGGCGTTCAATATCTTTTTCACTACGCACCCCTTGCGCGACAATCTCATCATTAATTTTGGCTTGATACTTTAACTCAAACGGCTGCCAAGAAAGCTCCAGATCTAAGCAACAATCCAACACAGTTTCGCCTTGAGTCAGTTGAAAATGGTGCTGAATATCACCTTGATAATTCTCTTGAGCTGGACGCTGAGCAACCAAAATGTTGTTCCAGAACAGTTGCTGCCAACCAGCCATCGACCCTTCGAGTCGTAAAGGCTTTCCTAAGTAATCAATACGAAGCAGTTCCAAATTTCAATCCAGTGGTCAACAAATGATGCGGCATTATACCGAAAGCCTTGAAAGGAAGCAGAAATTTCCCCTCCCTAGGCTTGGATATTGACGCGGAAATGCAGTGATTTGGATGAAATTACCGAATATCCCTTTAAATTTTGAGCTTAAAATGGATAATACGCGCTTACATTTATTTACAAGGTGGGTACTATGTCTACTGAAGCAACTTTACTTGAACGCTGTCAATCACAATGCGAGCTTTGCGCTGCCTCTGCTCCTCTTTCTCCTTTTGTGGTTGCACCGCATGCACTTGTCACTGTCGATCACGCTGTGATGATCTGTGACACCTGTAAAGGACAAATCGAAAACCCAGAAACCATGGATATGAACCACTGGCGTTGTCTTAACGATAGCATGTGGAGCCAAGTTCAACCGGTTCAGGTTCAAGCATGGCGCCAACTGAAACGTATTTCTGAAACAGAAAGCTGGGCTCGTGATCTACTAGATATGATGTATCTGGATGAAGAGACCGCTAAGTGGGCAGAAATTGGTATGGATGACGATGCTGAAAAGCCACGTGACGTGAATGGTGTCGAGCTGAAAAAAGGTGATGATGTCACTGTAATCAAAGATCTGCCAGTGAAAGGCTCAAGCATGGTGATCAAACAAGGTACTGCAGTACGCGGTATTACTCTGACCGAAGATCCAAAGCACATTCAAGGCAAAGTCAACGGCCAAACTATGTACATCATTGCCGAATACTGCCGTAAGAAATAATCGCTGATGAAGCCTGCAAAGGTTGAATTAAGTTCGATAGAAAAAGCGCTTTAGGCGCTTTTTCTTTATCCGTAATTTATGCAGCTCAAGCTAGAGCATTTAAAATGCAAAAAAGTCGGCAAAGTGCCGACTTTTTAATATCTATTGCTATTTCGCTTAACGGTATAAACCCACATCTTTTTGGATGTGTGCTGACAATTCAGCAGCGTAGTAATGACGTGGAGCATTATCTACGAACAGAATGTCGAGCAGATGAGCAATCAATCCTTTGAAGTTAACCGTATAGGTTTTTTTATCCTTGGAGGTTGGGACTGTCATTGTTCCCATTTGCATTGCATGAGCCATGATTGCCTCTCTTGAATCGGTCACTTACTGTGTTGATGTGAATATTAGTCAATCACTTAGCGCTTAGAAAATGACTAATTTTACCTTTTCGAATTAGAAAAAATAATGAAACAACACATTAACAAACACCTGTTCGAGTTATGCGAAACTTGACAGAAAAGCCTAAACATTAGGCACATTTACCGCATAATTATTAAGATAAAATTTTACCCACAATAGAATTTAACAACTTATTTACGAGTTAATTTTTATCTCCCTGAGATAAATCTCAAGGAGATAACTTGCCATATTTAAACCGTTTTTTCTGTGATGTTCTTGCTCTGCGAGCGTTCTCGGAAAATCGAAGCAACCACGGCAAGCGTCATGGTAGCCAGTAGCACACATAAAGAGATCGGAGTTGGGATCGCCCAAGTCGTTCCGACTAACATCATCTTTACGCCGATGAACATCATGATGAAAGCCAATGCAGGTTTTAGATAGAAAAATTTATCCATCATTCCCTGCAACACAAAGTACAGAGATCGCAGACCCAATAGGGCGAACACGTTAGCCGCTAACACCAAAAATGGCTCTTGTGTTACGGCAAAAATGGCAGGAATAGAATCCAGCGCAAACATCACATCCATAAAGGCGATCACACCAATCACAATAAACATCGGTGTTACCCACCACTGCCCTTGTTGTTTAGTGATCAGTGCATTGCCTTGATAATCGTCGGTCACTTTAAACCAGCGGCGAATTAATCGCTCTGGCAGCGGATTGATGGCATCTTCACCTTTATCTCGGGCCAATTGAATACCAGTCCAAATCAGGAACAAAGCAAACACATACAAAATCCAATGATACTGGCTTAACAGTTGGGCTCCGACCGCAATCATTATCGCTCGTAGCACCAATGCCCCTATCACGCCCCACAGTAACGCACGTGGGCGTAAATGTTCTGGTACCGTGTATTGATGAAAAATAATCGCAAAGACAAATAAGTTATCCACACTCAACGATTTTTCGAGCAAGTAACCAGTAATAAAGGCGAGTGTGGCTTTCTCCGCACTGTAGCTGCTCTCTGGGGCATACCATTGCCAACCGTAGTACAGACTGATTGCGAAAACAAAAGCAAGAAGAAACCAGAAAAGGCTCCAGATGGCGGCCTTTTTGATCGTGACCTTACCACCGCGGGTTTGCCATAGATCGACAGCCACAAGAGCTAACGTGAGTAGGCCAAAGCCCAAATAAGTAATTGGGGACATATTTCCTCCGAAAACGGAAGATCTTGGTAAGTCACTTCACATCAAGACCTTCCGCATACCAATAACCACTGCAACGAATGCAGTATGGAATGCGTTGGTCTCGTCGAAGCGTTGAACTTGAATTCAGAGCTTATATTTGCCGGTTGAGTGAATCTCAACGTGATGACGACAAATAAACCGAAGGCGACTACTCCCCAAAACGCCGCCATTCTATTCCTGTACCTATACCGTGTCCAGTTCAATAAAAAAGGAGCTAGTAAGTCGCTCCTTTTATGCTCGAATTTCATCGGTATCACAGACTACTGGGTGCGTTTTTACTGCTACACGCCTGCGAAAGGTAACAGATAGATGAGCGCTGACCATACACCAACCCAAGCCACCACCACGAATGTATCGAACCAATCCTGATTTAACATGCTCTCCCCCTTTGCTGCTCATTGTTGAGCAGAAACCAAGCAGAACAAAGCAAGCTGCATGCCAATCTCTTTTAGATCAGGCGGAGTTAATCAATATCAGTTTTAATGATGAGTGCATTCACAAGCAGTCTGAGTTTCATTGGTTAATAAACCAGGACAATCGGAAAGCAGCTCGATGAATGCATCCGCCATCGAGATTTGTGTCACCATCCCTTCACCTTCCATATCCAACAAAGCATCATAACCTTCTTTGCCTTTCATAGTGTATGCCGATGAGGTTCCCCAATACATAGCTTCAAAATCAACAGGTTGCCATTTTCCTTCTTGTTGAATCTGCAATTGGGTGATGCGTTGTCCAATAGGTTTATCAGCTAGGTATTGGTACCGCAGTTGATGGCAATACGGGTAGCTGCCCGACCCTGTTCCTTCAACACCATTACTTAAAGCATTATTGATTGCCCCTTCCAGTGCGCGAGCAATGACACGTCCAGAGACTTGATAGACCCCAATCGGTACGGCAAAAGGCAAAAGTTTTCCTGCCACATCGGCAACAGAAATCGTTCCAGGCAAAACGGAGGTACGAACGCCCCCCGCATTGTGGATAGCGAATTGAACATCTAACCCTCGTTTATTTAGGGCATGCACAAAAGCTTTAGCGACCAATGGTGCGATTTCACTGCCCCCTTCCAGATCTGGAATACGGATATGGCGCAATGTTCGGTCAGCATGGGCAATGATTTGCTGCTGCAATTGACGCACTTTGGGGATGTATTTTTCCTGCAACAACTTTTGCAGTGCAGGATCTTTTTTGCATACCACAACATTGGGATGATTATCCACCTCATCCCGAGCCTGGCTATAACGTTCACTGATTTGTTCTTGGCTCATACTGGCATCGACAAACATGCGTCTACCCAGTAGTAACTCATTACGCCCTTCAAATTTTGTCACTTGTCCATCAGCGGCAAAATCGATCTGACAATGACCCAGAGTCAGGGCATATAAACCCGCCTGAACAATATAGGTGTCTTTGATACGCAGGCCATATTCATCACGGCTAGCAATGCCTAGCGCCGAGAAATCGCCCTGCAATACATGGCTATGCCCCCCAACAATGATACTTATCCCAGAAACTTGTTGAGCTAAGGCAATATCCCCTTCATATCCTAAGTGACTCAACAGAATAATTTTATTGATACCTGATTGATGAATGGCTGATACGCTGGCTTTCGCGGTAGCAATGGCATTGACAAACGGGGTGTCGCTGTCTGGGTTGGCAATGTCCGCCATTTTATCTATTGACAAGCCAAAGATGGCGATTTTCTCACCACTGACATCCTTTTCTATCCAGCGCGCGTGGCCTTGCTCAGCGTTATAGCTGTAAACCTTGGGATTACTTGCTAAACGCAGTGATTTACTTTCACGCTCCTGAGATAAGTCCCAGTTACCGGCTAATAATGGAAACTGAATTCGTTGAGCAAATTGAGCGACCGGTAAGTTACCCATATCTAATTCATGATTGCCGACCGCCATCGCATCGAGCTTAAGCGCGTTAAGCATGTCTGCATTGGCTTTGCCTTTGAACAACGAAAAATACAGAGTGCCTTGGAAGCAATCCCCAGCATGCAGAAACAGAAACTCACGCTGCATGCGCTGAGCATCATCACGTAGCTGCGCAACACGGGTAGCAATACGAGCAAAACCACCTGCACTCACAAATGGTTTCAGCGTATCCGATCCGTGTTCTAGGGTCAGTTGTAGTGAGGTAGGCTCAAAGTAGGAATGGGTGTCATTAATGTGCGCCAACGTGATCGACGCTGGCTGATTTTTTTTTCTCATAGGCATACGTCTTCTCTTTTATCCACTCCTATCCTAGCCTGCCGATCATGACAGAATCGTGACTTTTATGAAACCTCTCTGAAATTTTAGTGACGTTAAATAATTTGTGTCACATTTTTTGCGGTTAGCTCATCACAAAAGTGTGAGATCTCATCGGAAAACCCAAGCTTAACACCCTGCTTATACTGGTTTTTTCCTTTATTCTTAAAGAAAACCTCATAGGATAGATCTTTTGAGGCATCTAAGGAGCAGCCTATGCATTTAGAGCGAATTGAAATCGCTGGTTTCCGTGGCATCCGCCGACTTTCACTGACTTTTGATGAGATCACCACCCTAATTGGGGAAAATACATGGGGGAAATCGTCTCTGTTAGATGCCTTATCGGTGGCACTTCCAGCGGATGGTTCTTTGTATCCGTTCACCTTACAAGATTTCCATGTGGATTATTCTATTGCTGATCCACAGACCCAAAACTTGCAAATCATCCTTGTTTTTCGTTCTGTGGATTCTTTTGAACCGAAAGCTGGCCGCTATCGTAAACTTAAGCCTCTGTGGCAAATCGATGAGCAAGGCTCGCAGACAATCATTTATCGAATCAGTGCTTCGCGAGTTAAATATGATATCAGCACCCAATACGCGTTTTTAGACTTAGAGGGAAATCCACTCACGCTCCACCACTCCGAAAAACTGGCACAAGAGCTGATGAGTTTACATCCGGTGATCCGTTTAAAGGATTCAAGACGTTTTGAAAAAACGCAATCAAATGGTAATGGCAAGAATGCCCGTGTTGAAAAGCGGATCAGCAATACTTGGCGGCGCCTAATGGCGACACCCGGTCATGTAAATAAAGGCGAAATCCGTAGCAGCCTCAGTGCAATGAACTCACTGATTGAGCACTACTTTTCTTTCAAAAGCCAAACCCGAAAAAATCCACGCCGTGAACGTGACAGCTTACTGTATTCCGCATCTCCTAGCGAAAAAACGGTCAGCCAAATCATTAATGAAACCAAAAACAAACAGACTAAGCTTCTACTGCTTGGATTATTGAATGCTTATTTACAAGGAAAAGGACCACAGGAGTTACGCCGCTGTGCTCGTCCAATTTTGATCATCGAAGATCCTGAGGGTCGCTTGCATCCTACTCACTTGGCGCGGGCTTGGAGCTTCTTAGATTTGCTGCCAATGCAGAAAATTCTGACCACCAACAGTAGCGACCTACTGGGTGCTGTACCTTTGCATTCCATTCGTCGATTAGTAAGAAAATCGGATCGCACAATTGCCACCCACGTTTCTCAGCGCAGTTTAAGCCGCGATGAACTACGCCGAATTGGTTTTCATATCCGTTTTCATCGATCCGGCGCCCTTTTTGCTCGCTGCTGGCTGCTGGTAGAAGGTGAAACAGAAGTTTGGCTGTTTAATGAACTAGCCCATCAATGCGGTTACAACTTGGCAGCAGAAGGGGTACAAATAATCGAGTTTGCGCAATCTGGTCTCAAGTCCCTAATCAAAGTCGCGCGCGCTTTTGGAATTGACTGGCATGTGGTGACAGATGGGGATCCTGCCGGTAAAAAATACTCAGCGACTGTACGTGGCATGCTCGGGCATGACCAGGAACGGCATAGGCTCACAGAACTGCCCGATCGAGATATTGAACACTTTCTTTATGCGCACGGTTTTGAGTTTTTCTTTAAAGAGCTTGCCAAAATACCGCACGATCACCCTATCCCAGCCAAAAAAGTAGTTTCTAAAGTCTTGAAAAAACATGCGAAACCAGATTTAGCTTTGGCTATCGTTTCGCATTGTGAAGCCAATAGGATGGAGTGCATACCTGTACTTTTACGCTGGACATTAAAGCGAGTGATCACCATGGCAAACGGTAATACTTAGTCTTCCCCACTTTAGTCTTCCCCAATAGCGATGAACTCTATAGCAAGCGACTTGGAGTAACAGATCGCTGGCAAGTAGGCAAAACAATCACCACAGCTAAAAGTGGTAGTTTAGGGATGACAATAAAAAAGCCACACCCAAAAGGTGTGGCGGTATCCAATGAAAAGGGTGATACGAAGTTCGGGGTAATTCTAAATTTATCGCTTAACGAGAAGCCACTTCAGGTCTTTTGGCTGAAACGGTTGGTTGTTGATTGATTTTTTGATGTAACCAAAGGCCACTGGCTTTCATTAGATAGCCAAACACACCACCAAGCATCAAAGAAGGAATAACCAATTGCCAGTTACCTGCAGCCGCAAATGTTGCACAGCAGCCAATAAAGGTTCCAGGAATGTAAGCTAGCCAAGATTTTTGAGCTTGAATGCACATGACAAAAGCCACTATAGCCGTCACAACGTAACCGATAATCTCAATGCTCACCCATTGACTAGTATGAATAATCACCATAGCCCAGAAAACGCCACTAAGATTGGTCAATAAACTTTGCCCTAGCCCTTTCAATCCATCTCTGGGCGAAGCAAAGTAGCTAGTACAACCTAAAAATCCAGCCCAAGAAAGCAAGCCAAGTGAGACGGCAATCCAACCCCAGATGCCAGAAAGAATACCGGTGGTCAGTGCAATCGCAAACAGTGTGCTCATATCCGCCTCATGATGCTGATGTTATTCAGCGTGCGTGAATCAAGGCGACATGCTAACGGAATACAATCCATCAATAAGTGATATAAATCACATAAAAGTTGGCAATAATTATTTCATTGCATTCATTTGGTGACGCAACCGATAAATCAACAGATTCAGGAAATATGATATTACTTATAAGATGCTCGGTTTTCCCTTCATCATGCGTAATCCTTCACGTTTGATGCACTCAGCCAGAGGATTTTCCTCCATATCGGCACGCCAAATAAACGAAAGTGTACGCTCCATATTGAGTTCGGGCACATTCAACGCCACCAACAGTCCGCTTTCGATAAAGCGCTCTACATCCAAGTAAGGTAAACAGGTCAGATAGGGGCCATTAGCGACCAGAGTACGCAGTACAGGGACATGTTCATATTCACGCCATACGTCTAAGTCCGCAATTAATGGATGAATAACACTATCAAAAATATTGCGAGTACCTGCACCTTGTTCACGCAGAACCCATTTGGCTTGTTCAAGCTGAGCGAGACTGACCGATTCTCGTTTAGCGAATGGATGATGGGCTGAAGCAACAATAGTTAAGTGATCACGACACCACACTTCTTGATAAATACGATTGTCATCACACCGGCCTTCGATGATGCCAAGGTCATATTTATAATCAAGAACGCCCTCAATGACACCTTTGGTACTCTTTACGCCCAGTGAAATCCGGATCTCCGGAAAGTCGCCATCAATAATGCTGATGAGATCAGGCACTAAATGCTCTGCAGGGGTTTGGCTTGCTCCCAAACGTATTTCACCACTGAGTAAATGCTGATCGTAAAAGCCCATTTCAATCTGCTGAGCATCTTGCAACAAGCGTTTTGCCTTAGGGCGCAACCACATGCCCCAATGGGTTAATGCCATCTGTTTACCTTGCCTTTCAAACAGAGGACGACCTAACATTTTTTCCAACTGAGCTAAAGACATGCTAGTCGCTGACTGGGTGAGCGCCAGTTTATCCGCAGCCTGACTCACGCTGCCACAATCGGCTACAGCATCAAATACTGCTAATTGTTTTAATGAATACCGCACTGCCTATCCTATTCTTTTCTTTAATTGTTTTGCTCTACATGAGCAAGTGGTTTCATTTTACGCCTCCAACTTGCCTTATCAACATAATTGATGAGGTTTTTAAAAATTATCAATTTTACGTTTACTCGCTTTGCCCCCTAATCTGATGCCGAAGCAACGCATCAGGCGTTGTTGATTAAACGGAGGTAAACATGAAATTGAGTTTGGGGAGCGAATATGTCTGCAGCCTACTCTAAAAACCAAAACTGCTTTTCACCTACAGAAATGATGGCGGAAGCAGAAAAGTTTGCACTGAGCAAAGCGAAAAAAACCAGCGGTATGATTTTAGGTCTTTCCGTTATGGCGGGCGCTTTTATCGGTTTGGCTTTTCTGTTCTACATCACGGTCACCACGGGCAGCGCTTCCGCTGGTTGGGGACTAAGCCGCCTTGCGGGTGGTGTTGCATTCAGTATGGGGCTGATTTTGATCGTCATCTGTGGTGGCGAGTTGTTCACGAGCTCTGTGTTGTCCAGCATTTCATGGGCAAACCGCGAAATCAGCTTCGGAAAAATGTTGTCAATCTGGGGAAAAGTTTACATCGGCAATTTTATCGGTGCCATTTTTCTACTGCTACTCGTTACCGCAGCAGGGTTATACCAGCTCGATAACGGTCAATGGGGATTGAACGCGCTGAATATTGCACAGCACAAACTTCACCACACCGTCATTCAAGCTTTTGCGTTAGGTATTTTGTGTAACTTGTTGGTGTGTTTGGCTATTTGGCTCACTTTCAGTTCAGCCAATGCTATGACTAAAGCAGCAATGACCATCATGCCCGTTGCGATGTTTGTCTCAAGTGGCTTTGAACACTGTGTTGCCAACATGTTTATGGTGCCACTGGGCATTGTTATTCAAAACTTTGCACCGGATAGCTTTTGGCTACAAGTTGGCGTTTCCGCCAGCCAATACAGTGATTTAAATGTCACTCAATTTGTTACGGCCAATTTAATTCCTGTCACCCTCGGCAACATAGTTGGTGGAGCTGTATTAGTGGGGTTAGCCAATTGGAGTATCTACCGCCGCCCACAACTGAAAGCCGCCAACATTGCCACTATTACGGAAACTCAAGCACTTACGTCAGTCAAGGAAACTATTATGAAAAGCACCATTACAGTAAAAGATATGATGAACACTCAACCTGTCACTCTCAGCGTTGATATGACAACTCCAGCCGCGATCGACACTCTACTCGACCACCATTTATCTGCAGCGCCGGTTGTCGATGTTCAAGGTCGTTTGGTTGGCGTACTCTCTACCCATGACATCATGATTGACCTGTGGTGCCAAGATTACCTACCAAGTAAAGACCAAAAAGTGGTTGACCTCATGTCGCGCGATGTTATTGCCATTGATATCAACGATAAGCTGGTTGATGTAACAGAGTTCTTCTGTATTGATAAAGAGCAACTTTTCCCAACCACTAGCATGGGGATCGCCACTCGCTTCAGTGCACTCTCACTGGAAGAGCGCGCAAAAAGCATGAAAGTAAACAAGCCACAGATGCTGCCTGTACTACAAAATGGTCAGTTTGTCGGTGTTTTAGAACGCAATCATGTGCTTGAAGCATTACGCCCTATTTACGGCGAGCGAGTTCATATAATTAAAGAGAAAGAATTGGCACGAGCCTAATCTCTCCCTCATTTTGGTTAGGAAATAAGTCGCTTAACCAAAAACAAGCCCCCTAGCATAACTAGGGGGCTTTTTTGATCAACTCACCTGAGCCAGTCAATGAGTTGGGATTCAGAATGGAAAAGATTACTTTTGAACGCCTTCAACATGAAGTTCCATATCAACATAGCTTGAAGCACCCATCACTTGGATACCAAAGTCTTTCAGTTCTATGCGAGTCGTTCCCATAAAGCCAGCGCGTTGACCACCCCATGGGTCCTGTCCTGCACCAATAAATTCGGCATTAATCACGATGGGTTTAGTTTGACCATGCAGAGTCAAGTCACCTTTCACTTCAAGCTGACCATTGCCTTTATCTGCCACTTCCGTACTCTTGAACGTAGCTGTTGAATATTTAGAGGCATCAATAAAATCTGAACTGCGAATGTGCTTATCACGCTCAGCGTGGTTTGAATCCAAGCTGCGAGTGTCGACATTTACCATCACGCTCGAAGCGGCAATGTTGGCAGGGTCAAAAGAAAATTCACCATCAAATTTATTGAATCGTCCTTTGATATAGCTGTAACCCAAATGGTTTACTTTGAAGTTGATTGAAGCATGCGCGCCGTTGGTATCAATTACATAATCAGCCGCATTGGCTGCGAATGGAATTGACATGACCGCAGCAAGACCAACTGCCATTAGTGTTTTTTTCATTTTGATGCTCCTGTCAGCATTTTGCGTAGTGTGTTATCGCGATGAATAAAGTGATGTTTGAGTGCAGCGGCAGCATGCAGTGCCGCCAGTAAAATTAATCCCCAAGCCATATAGAAATGAACTTCCCCCGCTATATCCGCTTGGTTTTCAAAAAACGCGCCCATACCCGGAACAGTAAACCAGTTAAACACGTCAATCCCTCGGCCATCTTCTGTTGAAATAAGATAACCAGAGACAAAAAGTACAAAGAGCCCCAAATACATCAAATGATGAACGCTCTTCGCCGTTAATATTTCCCAACGTGCGCCTTCAATCTTCGGTGATGTGGTCAGTAACTTCCACACAAGACGAAAAGCCGTAAGTGCAATCAATAAGATCCCTACAGACTTATGCCAATGGGGAGCGGTACGATACCATTCACTGTAATAAGAGAGATCGACCATCCAAGTCCCGACAGCAAACATGCCAATCACGACCAAGGCTGATACCCAATGGATGCTGCGTGCGACTAAGTTATAGTGTTGGTTGTTTGAATTATTCATTACATTCTTGCCCATATAGAAATTTAGTTACGCACCTGTAGCCTATTCGTTAATACCCATTTGTTAAAGAGTATTCCCCAATTTTTACAACGCGCATAGACAAGTAGCCTGAAGAACTACATCAAAAATTTCGAATGAACTTTTTCTTAATGACCTTTGTGGCTTACCTGCTCTAGCCTCATCGACAAGCAGATATGTGTTACTTGGCATATCTAAAACCTTTACTAGGTTGTAACAAAATATAAATGATAATGAGTAATTTGAAGTGTGCGATGCGAGTTAGCCATTTCAATAGAAAGGCGCTAGAGATCAAGAAGTCACCGTTTATTGGTAGTGACAAAATGTAACTGTGATAATCTTGCTTGGTTTTTGTAAGGGAGAACAACATCTTGCTACTGGATATCGTTACGCAAAGTGTCAATGAATTTCAGGTGGATTGCCTCAGATTGTGTGAGAAAAACTATCCTACCATCCATAACCAAGGAATGAGTGAACACCATTTAGGCTTAGCATTTGCGAGACGCCTTGCGCGCACCTTGAGTGAATTTGGTCACCCTTGCCAATACACACCAATTGAATCGATTTATCAGCGTGATCTCCCCCATCACTTTCGTGTAACCAGTGATGTTGGAACTGTTTGGATCTTAACTCACCATTTAATGAGTGCAGGCAAAGCATGCCGAGCAAAGTTAATGCGTGATATCAGTCAATGGAAACAAGAATACGCTTATGCTATTCAACCCAATGATTTGCTTTTATTGCTCAATGATCATTGGATGGGACGAAGCCAAAAAAGCCGAGAGTTACTGCATTGGTGGACTGGGCAATTGCCTGATGAAATGGATGAATACCATGCTCAGGGGATTGCCTTGCAAGAAAGCGACTCACAACTCACCCAAACGTTAGAGCATTACTACCAAATTAGCCCTTGTTTTATTAAATATGGACACCCCCTTAAACGCTCCAAAAATCAGCAATTAGTACGTAAATATGTTCAGCTTTACGCTGTTCTACAGTGGAGTTAATCGTTTGCTCATGCATTTTACTCGTCCATACATGATTACCAGTCTTTCAAAATAGTGAAGCTGGTCGATTTTTATAAAACCTTTTTGCGCACAGCAAACAAACTCATTCATTGAGCACCGCAATATTACTGATTAACGCATTTTTACCGAATATTTATGTGATCCCTATCATCCACAACTAAGGGTATGTAATTTAAGGTGATGTTTAAGAATCAGTCCTTCTAATCAAGACTGCTTAATACTTAATTTGGCGCAAAAAACAACATCCATACTTCATGCTATCGTATGGCTTCCCATTTGACAGGCTGCACGTTTCACCAATAACATGGCGTACGTCAAAAGTAATATTTCTGGGAAACGTTGTGCTGTTTTCACCCTAGGATGCTTAATTTGTATGGTTCTGACTGATAAACAACAATTTCTCGACTGCATCCACTACGATGAGAACGGAGAATATTTTGCAAGATACAACAACCTTACGTTACGTAGTGTCTTTCAACCCATCTTCGATAAACAACACCAAATTGTTGGCGCTGAAGCTTTAGTTCGAATTTATACCCAGCAACATTCTCAAGTTAGACCTGACCTGTTTTTTCACTCAGATGCCTTTTCCGCTACCGATAAATTAAATGTCGAACGCCTAAGTCGAGCTATTCACATCCGCAATTTTAGCCTCTCCCCTTACCGTGAAACTCGCTTATTTCTCAATGTATTACCTGTCGCAGGCGAACAATTTGCTTATTGTGATATCAGCTCAACATTGCTTGCCACTCGGTTGGCAGAGCTCAACATTCCTCATCATCGAGTTGTCATGGAATTGGTTGAGGTTGAATCCGGTGATGAAGAAATGCTGCAAGTCGCCACCGAAAAACTTGTTGCTAATGGGTTTCAAATTGCTATTGATGACTTTGGCTGTAAAGCATCCACTCCCGCACGAGTGGCGATGCTACGTCCGAACATCATAAAATTGGATAGACAGTTGTTACTCGATTTCATGGCGGGCGATTGTTGCGGTTTACTTGCTGGTCTACAGCTAGCAAACAATACAGGGGCGTACACTGTTGTTGAAGGTATTGAAACAGCGGAACAACTGGCAGCGATGCAAAAACTGGATATCCATATGTATCAAGGTTACTACCTCGCTTTACCAGAAGGGATTGCACAATCAGCGAAAGTCGCTAATGCACATTAATGCCAAGATCGGGCGATTGAACTCTCGACAATCACCCCCGAAGAGAACTTGATTCTTTACACTAAGGGGAAGCGCAGCATACTCGCCCTATGTGTCATTTAGGCTAATCACCCATGTTTCAAACTGCGGCGTCACTGTTGAGTTTTATTCTGCTCTGTGCAGCGTCTTTGCTGCATCATGCTGACAAGCCTTTTTCCTCTGCGTCTTACTTCGATAACCAGATACAGCATCAAACGCATCATACTGTTACTAAACTGGCTATGTTGCCCACTCGCCTCCAAGGGCATCGTTTACTGCTAAGTTGTGAACTGGAAGAAAAGGAAGAATCTCCGTTTTCTTATCTGCCTAATGCAACCAATGATTCCATTCGTTTAGCTCTAAGCCAAAGCATTCGTGCTGATAACGTTGCTTTACTGAACTTAACACCACTGACCTATGCTCGAAAAGCATGGTTATTCACAAACCTGTACTCTCGTTACGCTCACGCTTAACTCTCCTCTTTTCTCTTTTATTCTCAATGAGTTGTTATAACAAGTCGTCAATGCATTGAACATCGGCCGTCAGAATCTCTCCGCCGAAGCTGAGCAAGCAATCTCTTTGTTATTACTCATGTTGGACGTTTACACCTTCATTAAAGAGGAGCTCCGTTTGGATTCCGTACTCTCTATTTTTAGTGCGCTTTGGCATCACGATGCCTTCGCCCTACAAAACGTTAATTTACTCTTGTTGTATTTCTGCCTAGCGCTACTGATTTTTTTGGAAAGTGGTTTCTTGCCTGCTGCGCCACTGCCTTGTGATAGTGTCATCGTACTGAGTGGCTCGCTCGCTGCAACTGGTGTATTGCAACTGCACTGGGTGCTTATTACCCTATTCCTCGCGGGCTGGTTGGGTAGTCTGGTGGCTTTCTACCAAGGCTCTCAGCTCAAGCACTGGCGAATAATTAACAATTGGTTAGCAAAAGTTCCAGATAAACAATTAATGACGACCGATAAACTGATGCGTCGCTATGGATTAATTGCTTTATTTTTTGGTCGCTTCTTCCCTGTTGTTCGTTCTTTATTGCCAATGGTTATGGGTTTACGTAATTGCGTTAAACCGCTGCAGTTCTTTTCAGCTTCTGCTATCAGTGCTCTATGTTGGATTTTATTCTTGGTCGGCGCAGGCTTCGGTATTTCACTGTTACCCACTAAGCTCGAACAATTTGCGACCAAGCTACTGATGATCGCACCGATCTTCACACTGGTGCTGGCCTTACTCACATTTTCCGTCAGCGCCATACTCAAAAAACGCGAGCGTAAAGTGAAAGTCACGGTAGAAGATTGAAAGTCTCAAAGCGGCACTGTATTCAGAGCCGCTTTATAAGTATTCCCCAGTTAAAGCGCCAGCATAGACAAATGCGAACATCCGGCTAACTAAAGGATGTGAGTCATAGTCACTTTTTCCTAGTCGCTTACGTCGAGAGACGTTTTATCGATTTGAACATAAAAAAAGGGGCTCATAAGAGCCCCGCAAATGCGATGGTATTGAGAATGGGAACATTATGAGTGGCGCTGAGAATCAGAAGAATGGGACGACTCTTGCTCAATAGCGAAGCTGTCCACAGATTCCTCGGTCGTGGATGACTGAGTCGTCACTT
The DNA here is from genome assembly GCF_019048845.1 of Vibrio mimicus. Lineage (NCBI taxonomy): Bacteria > Pseudomonadati > Pseudomonadota > Gammaproteobacteria > Vibrionales > Vibrionaceae > Vibrio > Vibrio mimicus. The sequence goes on along the minus strand of NZ_CP077425.1, from coordinate 89,644 downwards.
CGTCACCGCGTAACGCTTTTTGAAAAGAGCGAATCGCATAACCCGCATCTTCACCTATGGTTCGCAATTTCTTAGTGCCGAAAACCAGCGCAACAATACACCCCAAGATTAAGAGCTTACCCACACTGACTCCACCCATGTTGTCCTCTGCTTTTTACAATGTGTGTTTACCAAGTAGATTTCAGACCATGCAAAGTGCACGTAAACAATCCCACTAAAAGTTCACGCCTTACCTGTCCTTAACCTGTGAAGCAGTGTAGCGAACCCTGTATAAATCGGTTGTATGGATAAGGCATACATCTGTATAGATTTTATAAAGATAGTTTTATTTTACGTGCCTATTTATCCACTAAACGGTAACCGACCCCATTTTCTGTCAAGATGAAGCGCGGTTGCGCGGGATTGTCTTCCACTTTATGGCGTAACTGCGCGACATGGATGCGCACATAGTGATGATGCTCGACATAATTGCCGCCCCACACTTCTTTTAAGATCTGCTTGTGCGTGAGCACCTTACCCATGTTTTTTGCTAGGAATTTCAAAATGTTGTATTCGGTTTTGGTCAGTTTTACTGGCTCTCCAGCCTTGGTGACTTGCTTTAACACAAGATCCAACACCAGATCCCCCAATTCAAAACGAGTTTGCTCTACACTTTCGTTGCTCGGCGCTAAACGCAGCGCCACCCGAATACGAGCCATCAGCTCTTCACTGCCAAAGGGTTTAGTCAAATAGTCGTTCGCCCCGGCATCCAGAGCTTGCACTTTATCCGCTTCTTTTTCTCGGGCAGAAATCACCATGATTGGGGTTTGCGTCCATGCTCGCAGTTCTCTCGTCAAACTGATGCCGTCTTGATCTGGCAAACCTAAGTCCAACAGGATCAAATGCGGGTTCCAATTCGCCACCAGATGCAGCCCTTGCTCTGCCGTGCTGGCCACTTTCACTTGATACTCATAACCAGAAATAAGCACAGTCAAAAACCGTTGAATTGGCGCTTCGTCTTCAATAATGAGGATCTTAATTTCACTGTTCATACAGTTCCTTTAAATTGTATTGGCGGCAAGGAATCGTCACCGTAAAACATGCGCCACCAGACTCTCGATTATGTACTCGAATCGAACCTTGGTGAGCCGCAACAATCACTTGGCAAATCGCCAAGCCAAGCCCCGTTCCATCAGCATGATTGCCTTCCACACGATAAAACCGGTCAAAAATTCTAGGCAATGCCTCATCGGGGATGCCCGCGCCGTTATCCATTACCGCCAGCGTAAACTGCTGATCTTGATAAGCACAAGCGATCTCAATTTCGCTGCCTCTAGGTGTATATTTCGCGGCATTTTCCACTAAGTTAATCAGCACCTGTTCAATCAGTAAGCTATCAAGCTCAACCAACATCGGTTGACTCTCAATCTGTACTTTGTGATGGGTTAATCGCGGTGCTAAACGACTGAGCACCGTTCCAATCAACTCCTCCGGTTCAACCCAATCTAACTTAGGTACTAGCGCGGATGCCGTATAGCGGGTGATATCGAGCAGTTTGGTCAAACTGCGATTTAACCGCTCGCCTTGCTCAGCAATTGACGTCAGCAGCTCTTGCTGGGTTTCCGTCGAGAGGTGAAGACTCGGATCGGTTAAAGTGGTAGCAGAGCCAATGATCGCGCCAAGCGGCGTTTTTAGATCGTGCGAGACAGACGCGAGTAACGTTGTGCGCGTACTTTCCAGCTGTTTTTCCGCTTCCACATTGGCCAAGGTGCGATGCGCATGTGCCCTTGCTAACGAGAGGGTCAGAAGAGAGCGAACCCAAGGTGCGATTTTAGATTCACGCCGCAAAGCCTCTGGCGATGCGAAGCGGTCATGGGGATAACGTAGGAAATAAATAGCCCCAAGGGTTGTCCCACGATCCACCAAGGTGAAGGCATTGATCTGCTCATCTTGCACCAAGGTTGATGTGCTATCAGTCGAAAGAGGCTGTGGTAGTTCAATTGCTGCAATGGGGAAATCAGGGTGCTGCGCCGCCCATTGCCACTGCAGTTGGTATAGCGCGATCGCACTGACTATCCCCTTCTCTTTACTTAAAAATTTGACGGTGGCTTGAGCAATGTCTTCACTGGTACTGAGTGCAGAAAGATGGCAAGCAAGTTCATAGTACTTCTTGTGTTGCTGCTGCAGGCGCTTATTTTTCTCTATTTGCTTGCGCTGAGCCTGTGTTATATTCACCGCGAAAATCCCACTAAAAGCTAACACCGCATAGGTAATCACGTACTGCGCATTCTCAAATCGGAACGATTGATAATCCGGTAGCAGAAAGTAGTGATAATCGATGATGCTTAATCCCATCATCAAGTAAGCGTTGCGCGGTTTGAGTACTGATGCGCTCAAGATATTGAGCAGCAAAAACAGCATAGCCACATCAGTCTCAATCATATCTTTGCGGTACATCACACCCACGACAGTGACCATGGCGTACAGCGCAACCAAAATCAGCGCTTTGTGTGCTTCATTAAGTCTTGTCACCACTGCTTCTTAATCCTGTTGGCTCGTGATCTCGTCACCTAGGTGGCCGGATCATACATCTTCCATCCTCCATCGCAAACGCTGCGATACCGACAGAGGTGAATTATGACTTGGATTACTGACGCAAATACGGCAGTTGCCCGCGTTGCTTATCAACTGAGTGAAGTGCTAGCCGTTTACCCTATTACACCGAGCACAAGCATGGCCGAAAGCTGTGAACAATGGGCAAGCCAGCAAAAGAGCAATCTGCTGGGTGATGTACCCAAACTTGTGGAAATGCAATCGGAAGCAGGCAGTATTGCGGTTGTTCATGGCGCCGCCATGAGCGGTGCACTTGCCCCCACCTTTACCTCATCGCAAGGTTTATTGCTCATGATCCCAAGCTTATACAAGCTTGCTGGTGAGCTGACGCCTTGTGTCATTCATGTGGCGGCTCGCACCGTCGCTACCCATGCGTTATCCATTTACTGCGATCATTCGGACGTGATGGCCATCCGCCAAACGGGCGTTGCAATGCTCTGCGCCAGTAATGCGCAAGAGGCGCAAGATCTGGCCGCCATTGCCACTTTCAGTGCTTTACAATGCCGCTTACCGTTTGTGCATTTCTTTGATGGATTCCTCACCTCACACGCCATTACCCAGATTGAGCCGCTCTCCGAAGAGGCGTTATCTGCACTGCTACCCATGCCAGCGTTAGTTGATTTTCGTGCCCGAGCCTTAACGCCCGATCGGCCAACTCTACGCGGAGCCACTGCCGATCCCGACAGTTACTTTCAGTGTCGTGAGGCTCAAACGCCGTACCATCAAAGTACGCCTGAACAGGTGCAGAACATCATGAACTGTTTTGAAACACAGACCGGACGCCGCTACCGGTTGGTCGAGTATATCGGTCATCCGCAAGCACAATCTGTGATTGTCGCAATGGGATCTTCCGTCGACACCATCAAACCAGTCGTCCTTGCCGGCGTTCAACAAGGTGAGCGGATTGGCGTTATTCAGATACGACTATATCGCCCTTTTCCAAGCCAAGCCTTACGGGATGCGCTTCCAGCCACGGTGACTCATATCAGCGTATTGGATCGCACCAAAGAGCCGGGCAGTCACGGCGAACCGCTTTATCTTGACGTTTTAAGTGCCTTGTATACCCAGAGGGCAAACTCGATCCGACTCTCTCGCGGTCGCTATGGGTTATCAGGAAAAGCGTTTTACCCAGAAGATGTCGAAGCGATTTTCACTATGATGCAAGCTCCCGAGCAGGAGCAAGTGCTCGAATTTGTGGTGGGTATTGAAGATGACGTAAGCCAACTTACTCTACCGAAAACGATTTCAGCGACGAGAGATAAGCCCTATCAAAGTGTTCTAATGTATGGCTATGGCGGCGATGGGAGTGTCAGTGCGGGAAAAAATCTGATTAAAACCCTAGGCCAAAACTGGCATGTACAGGGTCAGTTTGAATACGACTCCAAAAAATCTGCCAATGTCACCACGACACATATCCGTTTCAGTCAGCAACCGATCACTGCTCCCTATCCGGTTCGTCAGGCTTGGTTGGTTTCGCTCAGCAATCTGAAACTTCTCCATGAACGTGATATTGCCAGCAAGCTGATCGCCAATGGCTATCTGTTGCTCAACACCGCACTGACGGGGCAAGCACTGTGGGCCGCTTTACCGCCCGCATTGCAAAGTCGCCTGCAGGCTTTATCGGTTCAAGTGGCCACCATCGATGCCGATGGCTTGATTGAGCGCCATCAACTCGGCAATAAAACCAGTATTGTGATGCAAGCCGCGGCGGCTCGATTATTAGGCCAGCATACCGAACAGGCGTTATTGACCCCACTGGAAGCGAGTCTAACCGAACAGCTCAAACACCGTTCAGCCCAGCAACTGACACAAAGCCTGCAATGCCTAAACCAAGCGTACCAGTCGGTGTGTGAGATGCCTTTTGCGATCCCAAGTGAAACAACGGTGGCCATCCAAAGCCAGCCGAAGATTTGGGGCGCGAGCTTGGTTGAACAGCTGCTGGCGGGGAAAGGCGATGCGCTACCTGTCTCGGTTTATCCGGCCGATGGAGTATGGCCTACCAATACTTCGCAGTTAGAAAAACGTAATCTTGCTGAACAGCTGCCGGTTTGGGAAACCGATCTTTGCACTCAATGCGGTTACTGCGTCGCGATTTGCCCGCATTCGGCGATTCGTGCCCGCATTGTGAGTGAAACCCATCCCACCTTGAGTGAGTTAAAAAGCCGGCCTTATCGCTCAAGACAGCAACCCGATGCGCACTATGTACTGCAAGTGTCGCCGGATGACTGTACTGGCTGCCAGTTATGCACTCAGGTTTGCCCAGCAAAAGATCGACAAGAGCCAGAGCGTAAGGCATTGAATATGGTTGAGAAGAACCTCAGTTATCAATCAGAGCAACAAAGATTCACTCATTTCCAAGCCTTGCCGAAGCAGTCGGCCTATCAGCAGCAGCGAATTGATGTCAAAACATTGCAGCACGTTGAGCCCTATTTTGAATACCCGAATGCCTGTGCAGGATGCGGAGAAACGCCTTATATCCGCATTTTGACTCAGTTATTCGGCGATCGATTGATGATTGCGAACGCGACAGGCTGCTCCTCAATTTTTGGCGGTAATCTACCCACTACCCCTTACAGTCAGGATAGTGATGGACGAGGTCCTGCTTGGGCCAACAGCCTATTTGAGGATAATGCCGAATTTGGCTTGGGCATGAATATGGCACTGGAAGCCTTACAATCGCGTGCGCAGCGTTTGCTAGGCGGACATACCCCGCAATCTCCGCTTCCCGATCTAATATCGCAGATTGCTGATCTGAAGCAGCGACTTCCTGCTCACTCGGAAGAGCAACTGCTGGCCGATTATTTAAGCGAAAAAATGGTGTGGATGATAGGAGGTGACGGCTGGGCTTATGACATCGGCTTTGGCGGACTCGATCATGTGATGCGCAGCGGACGTAACATCAATATTCTGGTTCTGGATACGCAGTGTTACTCCAACACTGGTGGACAAAAATCCAAGTCCACCCCGCAAGGACAAACCGCGAAATTGTGCAGTTTACCCAATCCAAGTCCAGCCAAAGATCTGGTTAAACTTTACCAAGATCTGCCCGGTGCGTTTGTGGCGAGAATAGCCTTGGGTGCCAACATCAATCAGACCATTAAAGCGCTGCAAGCTGCAGGTGAACATTCTGGTCCGTCATTGGTTGTCGCCTATTCGCCCTGCATCGAGCACCATTACGATTTGGCACACAGTGCGCAAGTTACAAAAGAGGTGGTGAAATCTGGCGCATGGACGCTGTATGCGGGCGTCGCGCAACAAGATTAGCCTCGCTCCCCTAGCGAAAAACTAGGGGAGCCTTGTAAAGGCTAAACCTCTGAGCTAAAAAAAACCGTTCAATCTTGAACGGTTTTTTCGTGCGAGCCTTACATCTCTCGATACACACCCATCTCAATTAGGCGATCGGGGGGAATATTCAATCTTTCCGACGTTTTCAGCGCATGTTTGCTCATCTGAATAAAGAACCAGACTTTCAGGTCATGCCACATCCCCAGTTTTTGTACTTTCAATCGCTCTGAAGAGAGCAAAAAGAGCGTTTCATTGGGATGCAAATACAAGCCTTTTAGACCGCAGCAGTGCATCACTTGCGCCATATCTGGCTCCTCTTGATAACCGATATGGATCACCACTTGCCAAAAACTGGCCGAGACCTGCTCTATCTCAGCTCTGCGACATGGGTGAACCCTTGGTACCGCTTCATATTGAAAAGTCATCAATACATTTCTTTCATGTAAGGTCTTGTTGTATTTGATATTGTGCAGCAGCGAGCGCGGCACATGATTCAGCGAGCGAGACAGATAAACGGCGGTTCCTGCGGCGCGTTGGAAAGACTCTTCCTCCAATGACTGAATCATCGCCGAAACCGAGAGCTCGTTACCGGCAATTTCCAGCAAACGTTGGCGCTGTTGCTGCCAGATATACATGACGATAAACACCGCACATCCTAACAGCAGAGGCAGCCAACCACCCTCCATCAATTTGGTTGAGGTCGACGCTAACAACAAAGTATCCATGCCAATAAACACGATCCCAATCGTGACGACTCGCGGCCATCTCCACTGCCATTGATAACGCGCAACCAAAACCAACAGTAGCGAAGAGATCATCATGATCGCCGTGACCGCAATACCGTAGGCGGCCGCTAAGTTGGCGGATGAGCGAAAACGCAACATCACAAAAATCACGGCCACAAACAACAACATGTTCGCCGCGGGCACATAAATCTGCCCTTGTGAATGCTCTGAAGTATGCGCAATTTTCATCGGCGGCAAATAGCCATAATTAATGGCCTGTCTCGCTAACGAAAAAATCCCAGAGATGACCGCTTGCGAAGCAATAACAGTGGCAAACGTCGCCAGCAAGATCAAAGGCCACAACCAAGCTTTAGGCGCCAGGCTAAAGAAAGTAGAACCTGTGGGCTCAGACAGGGTAAGCAGATACGCCCCTTGCCCAAAATAGTTGAGCAGCAAACTGGGCATCACCAGTGCAAACCACGCAATGCGGATCGGCTTAATCCCAAAGTGCCCCATATCGGCGTACAGTGCTTCAACCCCAGTCACCGAAAGCACGACTAAGCCCAAAATAAACAGGGTATGTTGCCCATGAAGCAAGACAAAATGCACCGCATACGCTGGGTTGAGTGCACGTAATACTTGGGGCGCGTGCCAAATTGCATGGGCACCGAGTAAAGCCAGCACCAAAAACCACAGCAACATCACTGGCGCGAAAAAGCGCCCGATACGCTCGGTTCCCATCGCTTGCACAGCAAACAGCGCCACAATGATCATCATGGCAATGGGCAGTACATAAGGAGCTAAGTCCGGTTGCGCCACCGCAATCCCTTCCACCGCAGAAAGTACTGACATAGCGGGCGTTATCACCGCTTCACCAAAGAAAAAGCCCGTCGCCAAAATCCCGAGTAACATGGCAATCCTCCGCCAACCTTTGGGGGCATTTTGTTGAGCAATGGCGGATAAAGTCAGAATACCGCCTTCACCATTTTGATCGGCGCGTGTCACCAGCAAAAGATATTTAATGGAAACGATCAGGACAAATGCCCAAAACACCAAAGATAAAATCCCCAACACATTGTCAGGGTTAATCGCGAGTGGATGGTGACTGAAGAATACTTCTTTAAAAGCGTAAAGAGGACTGGTTCCAATATCGCCATAGACGATACCCATTGCCAGAAATGCCAAGCTGGCTGTCGTTTGTTTTGCAGGTTTCATGGTTCTTAAGCACCGCAGTGCTTCCTAAATCACAACTTTCAGCATACTAACTAGCCCGATTTAAAGAAGGTGTATAAAAGCGCCAGTCGGGTATAAAGAAAATATATAGAAATACCCGTTTCCACGCCTTCATCCACTGGTGTAATCCATGGTTCGGGTTTATGACGATTCCCGCATCCGGCGTAAAGTGTTAGCATTGGCGCATTCAAATGACCATAGCGTCACGGAGTTGAGAACAAGGTGGCTCCTGCTGACTCCATGTTAAGCATCATTCTTAGCTCTCAACTCATTTAAGACTGTATTAAAAGGCTAATTTTTCAAATGGTTAACAACTCAATCCAATGGTTTCCGGGGCACATGCACAAAGCACGCAAGGAAATCGAAGAAGCGATTCCGCAAGTCGATGTGATTATCGAAGTGCTTGATGCGCGTATTCCTTTCAGTAGCGAAAACCCGCTGATTTCGCATATCCGTGGGGAAAAACCTTGTGTGAAGGTACTGAATAAGCGCGATCTTGCGGATCCTGAGTTAACCGAGCTGTGGATTGCCCATCTTGAGCAAGAGAAAGGGGTGAAAGCGATGGCGATCACCACATCCAATCCGCAGGAAGTACACAAGATCCTCGAACTGTGCCGCAAGCTCGCTCCACAGCGTGAAGAGATCGGCAAAAACATTCGCACCATGATCATGGGCATTCCGAACGTAGGGAAATCAACCATTATCAATACCTTAGCGGGTCGTGCAATTGCTCAAACCGGAAACCAACCCGCTGTGACTCGCCGTCAACAGCGCATCAATCTACAAAACGGAATTGTGCTTTCTGATACTCCGGGAATTTTGTGGCCAAAAGTGGAAAACCCTCATAGCGGTTTTCGTTTGGCGGCCACTGGCGCGGTGAAAGATACCGCGATGGAATACGATGAAGTGGCGTTTTACACCGTCGAGTATCTGGCTAAGCACTACCCAGAAAGATTGAAAGAGCGTTACCAAATCGATGAACTTCCAGAAACCGATGTTGAATTGATGGAAGAGATCGGTCGTAAGCGTGGCGCGCTACGTGCGGGGGCGCGAGTGGATCTGCATAAAGCCTCTGAAATCCTACTGCATGAGCTGCGTCAAGGTGTACTTGGACAAATCACCTTGGAGCGCCCAGAAATGATCACCGAAGAGTTACAACAAGTTGAAATTGATGAAGCGCTGAAAGCCGAAGAGAAAGCCAAACGTAAAGAAGAGCGCCGTAAGCGTTATCTGCGCAACAAGCGTTAATCATTCCGCGCATAACAGAAAGGCGAGTATGACTCGCCTTTTTCACAAATCTTTTTCGTAAATCTTTTTCGCAAAGAAAGGCCTGTGATTTACGCCTGTGGAATACCTGCAATCTTGAGCAGTATGCTTTCTAACTCGCTCCAAGGCATCAGTTGTGAATCAATCACTTCTAAGCGTGATTCAAAACCTTCTAGGCTCATTTCAGTCACAGAAACCACGCCATTCGCCACATTGAAAGCATAACAACCGCGATCGGTATTCAGCACCCCTTTCACTCGCTCGGCAGTTAAATCATTCAGCAGTTGAAACAACAGATCGAAGTTGAACTGAAACTCGGCGCCAAACAGCCAACCGCAACTAAAATAGCCTTGTCCGCGATTTTCTTTGCGCAAAAATGGCTGTTGGGGTGCAAGCTGAAATTGCGGCTCATCGGCAGCATGGTGGTGATGATGGGAGTCAATATGAGTGGATGCATGGCCAACCAAACGCGGCATATCCAGTAACTCTATAGGGAATTGACCTTGCTTGATGAGCTGACTAAAGGTTTTGGCCGGCGTTTGGTCCGTAACCCAATCATTAAAAGCATCAATGTCACTACTGCTGCACTGATCGACTTTGTTCCCCAAAACAATATCCGCGCTCGCCAGTTGGTCGTTGAAATTTTGGTTACTGCGGTATTTATCCATGCTCAAGTGGCGTGGATCCATCAACGCAATCGTGGCTTTTAAGTCCACATAAGGCTGATACTGCTCAGAAATTAACGTGGCGACCACTTGCTTAGGATGCCCTAATCCTGTTGGTTCAATGATTAAACGATCGGGCTTTTGACGTAACAAGGCGTTAATGCCAACGGACATTGGAACCCCAGCCGTGCAGCACAGACATCCCCCCGGTACTTCTTTGATCATCGCACCCTGCTCGCTCATGATGGCACCATCAATGCCAATCTCACCAAACTCATTAACGAGTACAGCCCACTTTTCATTGGTAGGTTTAGTGGCTAACAGGTGCAAAATTGCGGTGGTTTTTCCAACGCCTAGAAAACCCGTAATAATGTTAGTCGGAACTCGATTGTTCATGCTAATTCTCCTTTTGGCGGCAGTATATCCAAAAGCTTTTGAAGAAGCAGTTTCAAATTTTATGGCTGTGTAAAAATCCAAAATGCAAAAGGCGCACTGTAAAGCGCGCCTTTTTCCTCGTGTACTCAATCGTGAGTTTTTGCGAATTCGCTTGGCTATGTTTGCAAGCGTCTATTTAACGAGGTACTGATATGAACGTTTTGATTCCATCCAAATTGTCTGTAAGGTTCCATATCCTCCATAAGAAATGTTCTCACTAACCTTACGCTTTAACTATGGTACATAACGCTAGATTATCAAGGTGGCTATGCAATTTTCTGACGAAGATCTCACTATTTATAGAACTATCCAATAAATCAACCATATATGAAAATCAAAATTCCATGTTTATCGCTATAGTTGAACCTGTCAGGGCGTATAATTCTCGCACTCCCTCCCCTTTAGCAAGCATAAGGCACTAAAAATATGTCGAAAAGAGAGATACTTATCACTAGTCTCCTGGCAAAAATGCCGAAAGATTCGATCAATCAATTTCTCTCAAAAGACAAAACGCCACTCTCTGTGTTGTTTTTATCCTTGCTAGTGGGGATATTAGCGGGCCTCGTTGGAACCTATTTTGAACAAGCGGTACATCTAGTTTCAGAAACACGTACTGACTGGCTAAAAAGTGAAATTGGGAGCTTTTTACCTCTGTGGCTTGCTGCATTTCTCATTAGCGCTCTTTTGGCGTTTATCGGCTATTTTTTAGTGCACCGCTTTGCACCTGAAGCGGCGGGATCTGGCATTCCAGAAATTGAAGGGGCAATGGATGGTATGCGCCCTGTGCGTTGGTGGCGGGTTTTACCAGTGAAGTTCTTTGGAGGAATGGGAGCGCTAGGCTCTGGCATGGTACTTGGAAGAGAAGGTCCAACAGTACAAATGGGAGGCGCCGTTGGGCGGATGATCTCCGATATTTTCCGAGTAAAAAACGAAGATACACGCCATTCATTACTGGCCGCGGGGGCTGCAGGTGGTCTTGCTGCCGCATTTAACGCGCCTCTTGCCGGCATTATGTTTGTGATCGAAGAGATGCGGCCACAATTTCGTTATACATTGATTTCTGTTCGGGCGGTGATTATCTCTGCGGTCGCAGCGAATGTGGTGTTCCGCTTCATCAACGGACAAGATGCCGTGATCACTATGCCGCAATACGACGCCCCTGATTTATCAACGTTAGGACTTTTCTTACTCCTCGGCGCTTTATTTGGGGTATTTGGAGTTCTGTTTAATTATTTGATCACCTCGGCTCAGGACTTGTTCGTCAAATTTCATCGCAATGACCGAAAGCGATATTTATTGACGGGATCATTATTAGGTGGCAGTTTTGGTTTACTCCTCCTCTATGTTCCCGAACTCACTGGGGGCGGTATTAGCTTAATTCCAACCATCACTAACGGTGGTTATGGTGCGGGCATTTTATTACTGCTGTTTCTCGGGCGAATTCTTACTACTTTGCTCTGTTTTGGGTCAGGTGCTCCCGGTGGAATTTTTGCACCTATGCTAGCACTTGGCACACTCTTTGGTTATGCGTTCGGCTTAATCGCTAAGGTGTGGTTTCCTGAACTAAATATTGAGCCTGGTATGTTTGCGATTGCTGGTATGGGGGCATTATTCGCCGCAACCGTTCGGGCACCGATTACTGGGATTTTATTGGTCATTGAGATGACTAATAACTATCACCTTATTCTTCCGCTTATCATTACTAGCTTAGGGGCTGTGATTTTTGCTCAGATGCTCGGTGGACAACCGATTTACAGTCAGTTGCTACACCGTACTTTGAAAAACCAAAAGCTACAGCAGCAAGATCTTCCACCTCAAAATCCCGTTTCATAAAAGTCAATTTGCCTAACGCATAATGAAACCAGATAATAGCCGCTCGCAAAATGAGCGGCTTTTTTCATTAAATTCAGGATATTTCAGCAAGGAGAAGCAATTGAATTGGTATAGGTTTACCCAAGTGCAAAACGTGCCCCCTTCACAAGCAGCATTGGCATTAGGAATGATCGGGCTGGGCCACGCTTGGGTGCTCTATTATCCACCACTTGGGTTAATACTTCGTCCTTACTTGGCATTTAGTGGTGCCTTGTTACTGCTGCCAGTATTACTTAAGTATTTGAATTGGCGAACGTTTATCTCCGATCTAAGACATCCCATCTCTGGGAGTTTAATGGCTCCTATGAGTATGGCACTACTGATTTTGTGTGATTATCTTGCCATCCTTTCTCCTTTTATTGCCTACCCGATCTGGGCTGCCGCATTGTTACTGCATTTGACTATGATGATACTGTTCTTCTATTTTCAGCTTCGTCAGTTCAAACTTGCCAATATTGTCCCTAGCTGGTTTTTGTATCCGGTAGGGGTAATTAGTAGCTCATTGGCGGGAACCCAATTTGGTCACACACTCTTTTCTGAAACCCTAGTGAATGTTTGCATTGCGATCTACTTTGTGATGCTGCCTGTCGTGCTCTATCGGTTGGTATTTGCAGGGACCCTGCCCAAACGAGCACGCCCAACTTTGGCTATCATGGCCGCACCAATCAACTTAACGCTCGCCACTTATCTGGTTAACTTCCATCAGCCAGACCCCATTTTAACGGGAGCACTCGCCGGCATCGCCATCACCATGACGCTGCTGATCTATCTTTGTTATTTACGCCTGTTACGGTTGCAATTTCAGCCTTCGATTGCCGCTGTAACTTTTCCTTCAGTGATAAGCGCTGTAGCGATGCAACGTTTAACGGAATTTTTTTCAACTCAGCATCCCCAATGGTACTGGTTACACTATTTTGGTTTTTTAGAGATCACGATTGCGACTATTTTGGTCGCTTGGGTTTCTTGGGGTTACCTAAAAATGTATTGGCCTGAGCTATTTAAAAATAATTCAGTAAGCTCTTAATTTATTTTTAATGTCAGGATATTCTTCGGGGTAGAGCCCCTACCCCTAATGATTTTTCCTCCCCTCACCATCGAGAATTATTAATTATTCTAAGTTGCTAATAAAAATAATTTTTCCCAGATGACAGACGTTTTTAATCACGCAATATATCACTCGTCAGCTGGCATTAAATAATTTAGAACTAGGATATATTGTAATGAATAGACCACATCTTCCTGATTTTATTCAGGATAAGATTAATCACTATATTGAAAATTTTATTGCTATAAACAAAAATGGGAAACATTTAGTATTAGGCAAACACGCCAGCAAAGAGGATATTATTTTACAAAGTAATGATTATCTTGCTTTAGCTAACCATCCATTGATTAAAGCTCGTTTGGCGAAGTCATTACTGGAAGAACAACAAAGCTTATTTATGTCAGCCTCATTTCTACAAAATGACTATGACAAACCCATGATTGAGAAACGTCTGGCTAAGTTCACAGGCTTTGATGAATGTCTATTATCTCAATCTGGTTGGAACGCAAACGTCGGTTTATTACAAACCATCTGCCAGCCCAGTACGAATGTTTACATTGATTTTTTCGCGCACATGTCGTTATGGGAAGGGGCACGCTACGCCAATGCTCAGGCGCATCCTTTTATGCATAATAACTGTGACCATTTACGTATGCTGATTCAACGTCATGGTCCTGGGATCATTGTCGTAGACTCGATTTACAGCACTTTAGGTACGATTGCACCGCTGGCGGAACTGGTCAATATCAGTAAAGAGTTTGGCTGCGCCTTATTAGTCGATGAATCCCACTCTTTGGGCACACATGGCCCTAATGGTGCAGGTTTATTGGCAGAATTAGGCCTCACTCGTGAAGTGCATTTTATGACCGCTAGTTTGGCCAAAACCTTTGCTTATCGCGCAGGAGCCATTTGGTGTAACAATGAAGTGAATCGCTGCGTTCCTTTTATTAGTTATCCAGCTATTTTTAGTTCTACTTTGCTGCCTTATGAAGCGGCAGGATTAGAAACGACTTTAGAGATTATTGAATCTGCGGATAATCGTCGTCAGCATTTAGATCGTATGGCAAGAAAATTACGCATAGGATTATCCCAGCTGGGATTAACCATTCGCAGTGAGAGCCAAATTATTGGTCTAGAAACAGGAGATGAACGAAATACCGAAAAAGTTCGTGATTATTTAGAAAATAATGGAGTGTTTGGCTCAGTATTCTGCCGACCGGCAACTTCAAAGAATAAAAACATTATTCGCTTATCACTCAATAGTGATGTGAACGATGATCAAATCGCCAAAATAATTGAGGTTTGTTCTGATGCGGTCAACTGCGGTGATTTTTATTTTCGTTAAATGCATAAATAACAAAAACTGCTAAACGTTATTCCTAAAGAATTTAACGTTTCCTTGCATAAGCCGTGGGAGAACTCGTTCTCCCACTTTTCTCTAAAATAGCTACACCCAAGCTGCCACTTTATTTAGCAATACATCACGGTCAGCAGGCTTCACAATGAAATCATTCATGCCGGAGGTTTGTACCAGAGCCAAGGTTTTGGGGCTGTTATCACCGGTGTAACCAATGATCGGAATATTTTTATATTCATGCTCAGAGTCGCGAATTAAACGCGTCGCTTCTAATCCCCCGACATTCGGCATTTCAATGTCCATCAACACTAAATCGATGTTTTTACTCTCCATATGCTTGAGCACTTCACTACCATCGTTGGCTTGCACCACTTCATAACCTTGTTGCTCAAGCAAAATAGCCGTAAAAGTTCGGATCGATTGATTATCATCAACCACCAAAATACGTCGTTCATGCCGACTCTTTTGCAAGGGGATCACGTTACGATTCATCGATAAGGATTCTTGCTCAAACAACAAGCGTTCGATGATTTTCCGCGGCTTTCTGAGAATAGAGTGAATACTGATCGGTTGGATACGCAGATAACGGTTAATGTTTACTGCATACGTTTTGCCCGGATCATACACATAGCCGATACAGCCTTCTGCAAAACTCAATGTCCCTTCAAGTTTCGGCAGTAGTTCTCCCTGCGCCGTAGCGTCATCAAGGTCGAGCAAAATAAGGTCGAACTCAAACTCATAATCTTGGCGTCTTACTGCTTGCTGCGCAGAAATAGCGGTAAAACCAAACTCATCTTCTACTGCGAGCTGATTTAACTCTCGAACGATAGCTTGATTTGAGCCAATATAAATGAGCGATTTGGTTTTCAGCAGTTCTGTTTTTATCTCGTTAACCGTATCGGAATCGTAACGAGGAAAGCTCAATACGAATTCTGTCCATTGACCTTGTTGAGACGCACAGCGAATCATCCCCCCAAATGCGGACATCACTTTGCGGCAAAATGGCAATCCTAGCCCATAGCTGCCATTTTTACCGAAGGTATAGAAATCACGGAAAATGTCTTCCAACATCTCTGGCGCAATCCCCACGCCGTTATCACGGACTCGAATAAGGTTCTGCTCACTGGTTTGTTCAATGGAAATACGCACCGAGAAATGCTCTTTTTGGTAATAGAAGGCATTTTTCAACAGGTTAAATAGCGCATAAGTCAGTAGAGTATCACTGCCAAAAAAGTCAAACGGCTGATGCACTTCAAGCTCTACCGAGTGCTGGTCCGCTGCATTTTTATACGGAAAAGTTTTCACTGCTTTTTCAATCACATCTACCACTGAGTGTTTTTTAAAACTCGCCTGAGAGACACGGTTTTCATCAATCGAGGTGAGCAGCAAATCAATCGCGTTATTGCCAGAGTAGATGACATCATCAGCTTCATTCAAAATTTGATGCAGCAGATCCAGCTCTTGCGCATCCAAGGAATAATCCGTATGAGCTGCAGTTTGCGGTTTAGGGATCATGGTTCGCACAACATCAATCGACGTTTTCAAAGCGCTGAGTGGATTACGCATTTCATGGGCAATCCCCGCTCCGAACGTTTTGGCAATCGACACTTTGGTCTCATGAGAAATTTGGTTACGGAAAAAACATAAATTCCCAAACACATAAGTAAACAAAAAGATCGGTATGTATTGCCATTCAATCAAAGTCGTCGGGTGAAAATCCGTCAAACCATATACCGCAAGATAGGCCACCAACACGGAGAAAAGTGCTTGTAACGCCATCACTCTCGTATCGTGCACTAAGAGAATATGCAGAAAAATGGACGCCATAAACGACATGGCCCAAATTGTCGACCAGTCATTCATTAACATCATAAAAGCGAAGAAAAAGGGTAAGCAGAAACCTATGGTGAATAGAAAATAGCCCGGCATATACCGCTGCCATTTCTTAGGCATCGAATCACGAAACACCAGCCCGCCAAACAGAACCGCTGCCGCACAGCGCAGCCCTAAATTTTCGTATGATTGCGGAAACCAATACTCCCAAATGATGTAATAAGCAGGGAAACCAAGCATTCCCATCCATCCCACCAAAGAAAGGTTGGGTTCGGCAAACTGGTATACTTTTTTTATTACATCTATGCTCACAGCCACTGACTCTTTATTCTTTTCATACTCATCAAAATGCGCATAGTCTATCGATGATTATCACTGAGGTCAGTGATAATCATCAAAGCTCATCGTTTTACTCTAGGAAACCAGGTGCAATGTGCTACCCATTCTTGTCGCCAACACATCCAATCTTTGCCCGATCTGCTCCTTTAGCTCGGAAACATGAGAAATAATACCTATGGTTCTACCTCCCTGCTGTAGATCTATTAGAGTTTGAATCGCGAGATCGAGCGATTCAGGATCTAAGCTGCCGAAGCCTTCATCAATAAACAGGGTATCTAAGCGGATTCCACCACTATACGATTGCACCACATCCGACAACCCAAGCGCCAACGCGAGTGCCGCCATGAAAGACTCCCCGCCAGATAACGTCGCAACATCACGCCATTTGCCACTGTAGCTATCTTCGACCATCAAATCTAAACCAGAGCCAACGTTGCCTTTTGCCCGCTCCTCTTTGCGTTTGAGTAGATAGCGGCCACGACTCATTTTGAGTAGCCTCTGCGAGGCTTGGAGTAGTACATCATCCAATAGCACCCCCAACACAAAGCGATGCAAGCTCACTTTGGCTCCCGTTTTGCCATTCGCAATATCACTGAGTGTGCCCACTACTTGATATTCGGCTTCAAGCACTTGGTTTTTTTGATAAAGCTCAGTGAGTTGTTTAGACACTCGCTGCAAACCATCCATGCGCGATTGATGCTGTGTAAACTGTTGTAACGCGTTGGAAACGCGCACTTCATGCTCTTGCACCATGGCTAACATCGGTTCAAGATCCGGTGGCGTTTTATCCACAAGCTTGCGTGTCAAAGCCTGTTGCTCACCGTTGAGCATCGCTCCCCGCTCTTCATACTGAGCAATTTGTGTTTCGATTTGGAGCATGGCTTCATCTGTTAAGCGTGATTGCAAATAGTGCTGCTCATCATGCATACCGTAATATTTCAATCCTTCTTGCCACGCTTGTGCAGCCTGTTGGGCTTGTTGCTGGCTTTCCTTATGCTGCTCAACGGCGGCTTGATATGCCGCCTGAACACTGGCAAGGTGCTTTTGCGCTTGAACCCATTGCTCTCGAGCCACTTGTTCGTTTTTTTGCAATGAGTCAATTTGGATTTGCACTCGCTGAATTTCACTGCGTAGCTGAGTGAGATCAGAAAGTGCTTCTGGTATCTCTTGTTGCAGACTTGCAAGCTCGGCTTGTGCTTGAGTCAACACCTGCCATGCTTGCTGTTTATTATGATTTTGTTTTTCGAGTGCCGCTTTACTTTGTACTAAACGTTGCTCGCACTCTTCAATTTGTCGCTGCAAAAGATCAGGATTGAGTTGTTGTAACGCATTGATTTCATTGCGCAGAGCTCGTTGCTGCTCGATTAGCTCTGCAAGAGATGCAATATTTTGCGTTTTTAATTCAGCAACGAGCGTGTTCGATCCTTGCTCTAGCTGCTGCAACTGAAAGCACTGCTGCTGCCATGCACTGAGCGCGGCTTGTTCTTGTTCAAGCCATTGCTGTTGGTATTGCCGAGCCTGCTTAACCTGAACTTTGGTGACAACGTCACCATGAAGCTGTGCTTTATGGGGGTGCTCAAAACTGCCGCACACAGGGCAAGGTTGATTGGGCATCAACTCCTGTGCCAACTCAGCAGCACGTTGAGTATGCCATGACAGTTCTAGCTCATCGGCCACTTGCTTCGCTTGTTGCGCTTGTGTCTGTATTTGTCGATATTGCTGTTCAAAACGCTGGGATTCTTGCAGAGCACGCTGTCGTTCATTGCTGAGCGTTTGTTCCCGTTCTCGATCTTGGATCTGTGGTGTAAGCAAGTTGAGCTGCGCTTTTTGAGCTTCCAGACGAGTCAGTTGGCGCTGTTGCTGCTCCCATTCCAAACGTTTATTTTGGATCTCTTGAACTAGCTGCTCACTGGCACTTTGTAAATTGAGCGTATTTTGAGTAGTGAGCTGTAAATCACGTTCAGCTTTGGCAACCCGTTGCTGCACACTCTCTTGCGCTAAAAGTTTTTGTTCAGCACGCTGCCACTGTATACGTTGTTCGTTTAACTCAGGTAATACTTCACAAGCTAAACTAGCCTGTTGGCTTGCCCACTGGGCTTGCTGCTGTTGCTGTTCGCTCTGTTGTAGCAGTAGATTTTGCTGTTCAACTCTCTGCGCAGCATGGATTTGCGTTTTATGGGTTTGATGCCACTGCTGATGCACCGCCGTTAGGTGTATCGCCTTTTGGGCTTGCTGACGCTGTTCGCGTAACACATCAATCTGCATTTTCTGTTGCTGATGCAAGGCTATTTCTGTGACTAATTGCTGCTGACGAGCAAACTGCTGATTGAGTTCAAGAGCCGATTGATACTGGGCTTTGCTTTGATCCAGAACCTGTTGCTCATTTTTTAATGCCTGCTGTGCTTGCACAACTAATGGTGCAATTTGCGCAAGCTCGAGGTGCAGCTGCTGTTCATTCTCCAAGCCCACTACATGCAATGTACCTTTGATTTGCTGATCAAATTCTTCTTTCTCTTTGCGAATGCCTGCTGCGCGTTCAAATAGCGCACGCTCAATCTGGCTATAGAGTTGAGTTTGAAAAAGCTGACCAAAAATCTGCTCGCGCTCTTTAGAATTGGCCGTCAGCAATTCACGAAACTTGCCCTGTGGCAACACCATCACTTGGCGGAATTGTTTTACATCCAGCCCAATTAATTCAACCACCGCTTTAGCCACCGGTGTCGGGCGATTGGCGATCAGTTCCTCAGAGCCCTGCTTTAAAGCAAGCAAAGTGGCGGAATGGGCTTTCTTAGTCATGCCTTCGCCACGTTTTTTCGGGATTTCCTGATCCGGCTGCCGAGTGATTTGGTAATGCGCTCCACCCAGTTCAAACTCAAAGCAAACTTCGGTTAACGTGTCTGGATCGGCGAAATCACAGCGCATTTGGTCGCCAGTTCGCTCACTACCAGTAGTTTCACCGTACAAGGCATAACAAATTGCATCAAGAATCGAGCTTTTCCCCGCCCCAGTTGCGCCATTAATCAAAAACAGTGGAGCATCACCAAGTTCTGTGAAATCAATGACTTCTCTACCAGCGAAAGGACCAAAGGCTTGCAAGGTTAGCATTATCGGACGCATGTTATTGCCCCTCTGTTTTTAAACGTTGGATCACCTCGACCACCACTTGCTCTTGTTGCTCCGTTAGCGGTTCACGTTTAGCCTCTAAGAAAAAGTCACGAAACATATCAAGCTCTCCACGAGCTAATCGCGCCTTGCCCATCTCCTGATCGATTCCAATCAGCATGCCGGGCTTTTCGATATGCAGCACATTCGGATAGACTTGGCGTAATTTTTCCATTGGGTCAAGAATGGCATGCTTATCTAAGAGACGAACCAAGAGATAATCCTCAGCCTGCGGATCGGTTGCACCTGCCGCGAGAATCGCTTCCAGTTCACCTTCAATAATTCGCATCTGATGTGGGGCTTGCAGAGGTATTGCTGTTGCTCGGACAAAACCTTGGCGATCTAACTCCACTAAGGTTGCTCCTTTGCTTTGGTGCTGCTCCCCAAAACTGTATTTCATTAAAGAACCCGAATAACGGATGTATTCAACCCCTTTCATTTGTGGCTGATGCAGGTGCCCTAATGCGACATAATCAAACGGCAAAAAATGGCGATGATCAACGCGATCAGATCCCCCAATGGATAACGGACGCTCAGATTCTGACTCCATCGCTCCATCGACAAAACAGTGACTGATCAAAACATTGCGTTGGGAAGATGACACTTTAGCGAGGATTTTTTCACACAGCAGTTGATGCGCAGCATCATGGCTGTTGATTTCATTTTGATAATAGTGGCGCACCAATTCGGGATCGTTGTATGGCATGCCCCAAAAAGCCACTTCACCCGCTTGCTCAGAGTGGAGCACCAAAGGCTCCATCATCTGTTCAAAATCCGCGAAAATGTGTAAGCCGGATTTTTTCATCTGTTTGGCCGCAAAGCCTAAACGCTTTGCACCATCATGGTTACCGGGGATCATCAGCAAAGGCGTGTTGAGTTCTCCGCATATCACACTCACAACTTCATCAAGCAGATCAATCGCCGCAGTAGGCGGCACTGAGCGATCATAAATATCACCGGCTACGATCACCGCATCGACAGGATTGTCGCGCAGAAAGTGGATCAACTGCTCGAGTACGGCGCGCTGATCGGCCAAGAGGGAAACTTGATGAAATTGGCGGCCAAGATGCCAGTCAGAGGTATGCAGAAATTTCATGCCTTTCCTGTCGAGGAAACAAAAACTGGCGCACATCATACCTTTATTTCACGCAATTTCGATGCGTGACTGCGATAAGTTAGGCTTAAGCCCATCCTTTTCGATGAAAACGTAACCATGAATGCCATCGCTTGGCCACAAAGACGGCCAACAAGTGAACAGAACCATTCATCGGCATCACCTTGCTATCAGCGCAATTTTAGCTTCTTACCTTCAATTGACGTGGAATGAGCTCAACCCCAGTTTGATACCGTTTTGCCGAAGCATTTAGTGCTAAAGCCAATGCGCTATCCGCGATTAGTTCAAACTGTTGAGGCAGCGAATTCACACGCATCGGTAAAAAATCCAGTAGCCGGTTGTCACCAAACGTGGCTAAACGTACTTTTTGCATCAATTCTGGCTGCTCAAGCAAGACATCCAAAATACCTTCCAACAGTGTGTAGGAGGTGGCCACTACTGCATCCGGCAGCTGTTGGTTTTCCACCCATTTAGCAAACACTTTACGTCCTTCTTCACGGTTAAAGTGTTCGCCATATCCAATCCGCGTAGATAGCCCCCACTCTTTTGCTGCCATGACAAAGCCTTGCTCACGCTCTCGAGACACGCTCAATTCAGGCAATGCCCCAACTAAACCGATACTGTGGATCTGCTTGTTTAATACTGAGCGAGTGAGCTCAAAAGCGGCGCCAAAATCTTCACTGATCACGCAAGAGAAATACTCATCGTCCAACGCTCGGTCTATCGCAATCACAGGGGTTCCTGATTGTTGCAGCTTGAGATAGAAATCACTGGCATTAGGAATACTGCTAGCAACAAACAAGGCATCAATCCGCCGAGAGACCAGAGCCTCAGCCGCCGCCACTTCAATCTCAGGATCATCATCCGAACAAGCGATCAAGATTTGGTAACCGGCTTGTCGCGAATTTTGCTCCAGTAGTTTGGCTAATCGCGCATAACTGGTGTTCTCTAAATCAGGAATGATCAAACCAAAGGAGCGGCTGTTACCCGCACGCAGCGCAGAGGCTGCATGATCCGGCCGGAAATTGTATTGCTCAACCACCGCCATCACTTTTTGCTGAGTTTTCTCACTGATCCGGTATTTTTGTGCTTTACCATTGATCACATAACTGGCGGTGGTTTTCGATACCCCAGCCAATTTCGCAATTTCATCCAGTGTCATAATCCCTACTCGTTTTATGTGCGTCTGATCATAGAACGCGATTTTTGATCTCTGCTCGGAGTTGAATTATATGCTGAATCGATTCAGTATTAAAGCTGAAAGGATTCAGCAAAAGCATAGAGACTTCACACTCTCACCAACAATCGGTGCATGAATGAGAATAGGAACAAGCAGCATCATCGTGATTATTCGGGGTTTTGCTGAATTTTTTTGCCCTTAAAGCTGAACCGATTCAGCTTAAGAAAATAGAGAGCGGATCGCATCCGTTAAACATATCCAAAGCCACCTACACTTCATAGGTCAGTGGTATGGATGCATCCCGCCAAAATAGGCAGGCAACAAGGGGTTAAGTATGTTGGAACTCACCACACAAGATATTCAATTGCAGCAGCAGTTCGACAATAAGCAAGCTGCAATCCAAGGACTCGCGAACGCACTGACCGCAAAAGGTTTCGTTGCTGAAGGTTACGCGCAAGGTATGCTCAATCGCGAAGCGCAGCACTCGACTTATTTGGGGAATGGTATTGCAATTCCTCATGGCACAACAGATACCCGAGAATTGGTACAGCAAACGGGTGTAACCGCCATGCATTTTCCACAAGGTTTAGATTGGGGAGATGGCAACCGTGTTTATGTTGCGATTGGGATTGCGGCAAAATCGGATGAACACTTAGGCATTCTCAAACAGCTCACGAAAGTGTTATCTGCAGAGGGCGTAGAGCAAGCCTTACAGAAAGCGAAAACGGCGCAGCAGATCATCGCAATTATTAAGGGTGAAGCACAACTCAGCGCCGATTTTGATGCCTCATTGATCCAACTGCAATTTCCGGCAAGCGACATGGTACAAATGAGTGCAGTCGCTGGTGGACTACTGAAAAATACAGGCTGCGCAGACAGCGAATTTGTTGCAGAGTTAGTGACCAAATCCCCTACCCACTTGGGCCGTGGTGTTTGGCTAGTTGCCAGTGATCGCGCCGTAAAACGCACGGGAATGTCTATCGTAACCACCGCAAATCATTGCGAATACCAAGAACAAACGGTTAAAGCACTGATCGCATTTTCCGTGTGTAATGATGCCCATCAATCCCAGTTAAACAAACTTTCTCAACTTGTTTTTCAACAGCAGCAAGAACAACTCTTACAAGCGGATGTGAACCAACTCCTTGCCATGTTCACGGAGGTAGAACCACAAGTCAGCACCGATACCGCCTCACAAGCAGAGCATAGTGCCGTGTTTCGCATCAAAAACACTCACGGCTTGCACGCCCGCCCAGGCGCGATGTTGGTCGCCGAAGCGAAGAAATTTGAATCTAGCATTCGGGTTTCCAATCTTGATGGTGATGGACAAGTAGTCAACGCAAAAAGTTTGATGAAAGTGATTGCCTTAGGTGTGAAAAATAATCATCAGTTGCAATTCAGTGCAGAAGGCCCAGATGCCGAAGCGGCACTGCAAGCGATTGGTGCCGCGATTAATGCCGGTTTGGGTGAAGGTTGAGGTGCAGATGATGAACAATAAAGTCGTCACCATTACCTTAAATCCAGCATTGGATTTAACCGGCAGCATGGCGCAGCTAAATGTAGGGTCGGTCAGCCTTGTTGAACAAAGCTCACTGCATGCCGCCGGAAAAGGCGTCAACGTGGCTAAAGTGCTGAGTGAACTGGGGGCTGATGTTACCGTCACAGGTTTTCTAGGCCGTGATAACCAAGAGCTGTTTTGCCAACTGTTTACTGAACTTGGCGTGCGTGACGAGTTCATCCGCATCGCGGGAGCCACACGCATCAATGTCAAACTGGTCGAGCAGAATGGCGAGGTCAGTGATATTAACTTCCCTGGCATTTCCGTCTCTCAAACTGATATCGAAGCCTTTGAACACACCTTACTGCGTTTAGCGCAAGATCATGATTATTTTGTTCTCGCAGGCAGCTTACCAAAAGGGGTTTCGCCACAACGCTGTGCAGGTTGGATTGCTCAATTACGCAGCATGAATAAAAAAGTGCTGTTTGATAGTAGCCGCGAGGCATTACTCGCAGGGCTAGATGCTAAACCGTGGTTGATCAAACCCAACGATGAAGAACTCGCGCAGTGGTGTGGCCGAGAATTGGCAACCCTAATGGACTGCCAACAAGCCGCAGCGGAACTCGCTCAAAAAGAGATTGAAAACATTGTTATCTCTATGGGCGCTGCGGGGGTTATGTGGCTACATCACAATGAATGGCTGCATGCTAAACCACCCAAAATGCACGTTGTCAGCACAGTCGGTGCTGGTGATACGCTGGTTGCTGGTCTCTGCTGGGGACACATGCAACAGATGGAAAAAGAACATCTGCTTCGTTTCGCTACCGCCCTATCCGCACTTGCTGTAACGCAAGTGGGTGTGGGTATCAGTGATAAGGAACAACTCAATACTCTACAACAACAAGTGCAAGTATCCGCACTCCATCCTGTGATGAGTGCCTAAGGACAGAAGGTCGTGAATATGAAAATAGCCATTGTAACCGCATGCCCAAGTGGCGTTGCTAACAGCATTATCGCTGCAGGTTTATTGCAGCAAGCCTGTAAAACCTTAGGTTGGGAGGCAATCATTGAATGCCACTCTACAGTGATTGCTGGCCATACCCTAACAGAGGATGAAATCCGAGCGGCAGATCTTATCGTGCTCGCCACCAACAGCACCATTGACACGCAACGCTTCGTGGGTAAAAAAGTGTATCAAAGCTCGATTTCAGCTTGTACGACCGACCCTGTCGCATATTTGAATCAAGCGGCTGCGCAAGCGAGCGAGCTGACTCAAGCACAAGTCACTCAGGCTGAGGCAGCAAAACCCATTACAGCTGCAAGTAATCAGGTTGCAGCGAAAAGAATCGTTGCCATCACCGCCTGTCCAACGGGTGTGGCTCATACCTTCATGGCAGCCGAAGCTCTAGAGGCAGAAGCGGTACGTCAAGGTCATCAAATCAAAGTCGAAACACGAGGCTCTGTCGGTGCGAAAAACCAACTCACGGATCAAGAGATCGCTCAAGCTGACTTAGTGATCATCGCTGCTGATATTGATGTCCCATTAGAACGCTTCCACGGCAAAAAACTGTACAAAACCAGCACAGGTTTGGCTTTAAAGAAAACCGCTCAAGAACTGAATAACGCATTTTCACTTGCCAAAACTTTCACAAGCTCAGTAAACAGCGGTGCGAGCGAAAAAACGGAAGAGAAGAAAGGTGTATATAAACATCTGATGACAGGTGTTTCTCACATGCTTCCAGTGGTGGTTGCCGGTGGCCTTATCATCGCGCTCTCTTTCGTCTTCGGTATCGAAGCCTTTAAGCAAGAGGGGACTTTAGCCGCCGCTTTGATGCAGATCGGGGGAGGCTCCGCCTTTGCACTGATGATCCCCGTTTTAGCCGGTTACATTGCCTTTTCGATTGCTGACCGCCCTGGATTAGCACCCGGTTTAATTGGCGGTATGCTCGCAAGCTCAACTGGCGCAGGTTTCCTTGGCGGTATCGTGGCGGGTTTCCTAGCCGGCTATAGTGCAAAATTTATTGCCGATAAAGTACAACTGCCTCAATCAATGGCGGCGCTTAAACCTATCCTGATCATCCCTTTCATCGCGAGCTTATTCACGGGTCTTGTGATGATTTATGTGGTGGGTGGCCCAATGTCGAGCATCATGTCTGGCATGACAAGCTTCCTCAATAATATGGGATCCGCGAATGCGGTTTTGTTGGGCATTGTACTCGGTGCGATGATGTGTTTCGACTTAGGTGGCCCAGTCAACAAAGCGGCATACACTTTCGGTGTTGGTCTACTCGCCTCGCAAACTTATGCGCCAATGGCGGCGATCATGGCAGCAGGTATGGTTCCAGCCTTAGGGATGGGTCTGGCTACTTTCATCGCGAAAGATAAATTTGAAGCGGGTGAGCGTGAAGCCGGCAAAGCATCTTTTGTCTTAGGTTTGTGTTTCATCTCCGAAGGTGCGATTCCATTTGCGGCCAAAGATCCGATGCGTGTCATCCCCGCTTGTATGGCTGGTGGAGCGGTAACAGGTGCACTTTCCATGTTGTTTGGTGCAAAACTGATGGCACCACACGGTGGTCTTTTCGTACTCTTGATCCCCAATGCAATTAGCCCTGTATTGCTTTACCTCGTTGCGATTGCTGTAGGTACTGCGATTACTGGTTTTGGCTATGCCATGGTGAAAAAAGCTGCCCCCGCGAAAGTCGCAACGGCTTAGTGGCTGCCGACTCATACTCTACTCACAAAAAAGCCAGTGGACTCCCACTGGCTTTTCTATTTCACTCTATTTTTTGTCCGTTCGTTTGTCTTGAATAAACTGGCGTGAAACATCCACGACAGCGACATCTTTAAAGAAACTACGGCCAAGTAATAATGGGTAAGTCAAATGAGTGCGATCTGCTAAAGTAAACTCCGTTTGCTCTTTCAAATCCCCAATCTGAATCCATGCGACAACAACAGCACGGCGCTGAGTCTTATCGGTGCTCGATTGACGAATTTTCACCCAGCGTTCAACGGGCAAGCTCAACTCTTCACTACGAATATTGTCGTGCTCAATGCGAAACTTCACCCAATCTTTGCCATCTCGCTCAAAAGGAACCACATCTACCGCACTGATTGAAGAGGTGGTCGCCCCAGTATCAATCCGCGCTTTAAAGCTCTCTTTCAAACCTGGGATATAAGCCCACTCTTTCTCACCTAAAATGATTTTGCCATCAGAGGTACGTTTTGCCGTGGAAAAGTCATCCTTGGGTTTGACTTCAGTTTCCAACGTGTGTGCAGGCTCAAGCACAGGCAAGGTTTCCACTAGAGGAGCGTTGTCCTCAGTTGGCGTTTCCACCACAGGCTTCTCTACTGGTTGCACCGGCACTGTAGCTTCCGGTTTTTTCTCAGGTTCCTTGGGCACGGGAGTCGTAGCACAAGCCACTAACCCACTACTTAACATTAACGACACTAACAATTTCAGTGGTTGATTCATCTCTTCACCTAATCAAATACCACCCTTCCTGATTGGGTATGTGTTTGCCATCTTCATTTACGACACTTGAATAATTGCATTCGCGACATAAGGAATGTCTTTTTCGGTCAGACCGGCGATATTGATCCGCCCATCTGCAACGCCATAAATCGCGAACTCTTCACGTAGGCGACCCATTTGTTCAGCCGAAAACCCGAGTACAGTAAACATCCCTCTATGGCTTTCAATAAAATCGAATTGTCTCGTATTGTGTTGATTTCTCAACTCATTACACAAATCTTTGCGCAGAGTTAACAAACGTTGCTGCATTTCGCTCAGTTCTTGCTTCCAAATAGTGGTGAGCTGTTCATCTCTAAGCACGGTTTTCACCAAAGCAGCGCCATGATCAGGTGGCATGGTGTATGTGGAGCGCGCGAGTGTTAGCATTTTTCCACGAGCATTGGTCACATCCTGCTGGCTTTTACCAATGACGATGGCCGCTCCTGTACGTTCACGGTACAAGCCAAAGTTCTTTGAACAAGAGGTGGTGATCAACATCTCTTCCATGCGTTCAGCCATATAACGTAAACCTTGCGCATCTTGCTCCAAACCATCACCAAAACCTTGGTAAGCAATATCCACAAATGGAATGAAGCCGTTTTTCTGTGCAAGATCAGTGATCGCTTGCCATGCTGAAAAGTCGATGTCAGCCCCCGTTGGGTTATGGCAGCAACCATGCAGTAGAACCACATCTTTCGGGCCGGCTTGTGCTAAATCCGCCAACATCAGCTCGGTATCGACCATTTTGGTCTCACGGCTGAAATAGCGGTAGTAACGCACTTTTAGCCCTGCTGCTTCCATCACGGGTTTGTGGTTCACATAGCTAGGATCGGTGATCCAGACTGTGGTTTCAGGCTGCGCGACACGCATCAAATCGCCAAGCATTCTTAGTGCACCACTGGCACCAGGAGTCTGGATCGCGATCGTGCGCTCAGTATCGAGTGTGGAACCTAAAACTAATTGCATCATGCTCTGGTTGAATTCTTCACAACCGGCAAGGCCAACGTACGACTTGGTTTTTTGAGTCGCAACCACTTTATCTTGCGCCATAGCTACGGCGCGCATGATAGGAGTTTCGCCAAGACTGTTTTTATAAACGCCTATGCCTAAATCCACTTTTTGCGGACGAGGATCATTACGAAAGGCAACAGAGAGAGAGAGTATTGGATCTAAAACTGGAGCTGGTAAATGAGTAAACATGAAAGTCACAACCCTTTGAAATTCAGGTAACAACCCACAAAGTAAACCAGATAGATAAAAACCGAAAGGGATTTTTTGCTCTCAGCACCACAGCCTTAAGCGCGGCGCTGAGAACAACAAAATTAGAGAGTAAAACGGTGGATCACTTGATTTGCGCTACCCCGCCACTCCAGCATAGGATCCGCCAGTGCTTGCTCAAACTTACCATCCACCAGCACATCGAGATAAGGCAAAATGTGTTGCTGCTGTTCACTAAGTTCGTCTAGACGATAACCTGTCCATAGCCAGATGTCTTTACCCAGACATTCCTCTCTTACTCTGCGTACCAAACGTAAAACCGCTTCGAGATTTGCAGGATGAAGAGGATCACCGCCAGAGAGCGATAAACCGCGGCGTTTAATGCGTGTATCGTTTAAGTCCGCAATGATCTGATCTTCCAACTCTTGAGTATAAAGATGGCCAGATGAAACGGACCAAGTACTTTGGTTGTAGCACCCTTTGCATTGATGCACGCAACCGGAGACAAACAGCGTGCAGCGTGTCCCCGGCCCGTTGACCACATCAATTGGATAGTATTGATGATAATTCATAGTGTTACAGGTGTTTTACCCGACGTTTTACTTCTTCTTGCTTACCAACGTTAAATGGACGTGCATCTGGGCTGCCCAAATAACCACACACACGGCGTGTCACAGAAACTTTCGTTGGTTCATGGTTGCCACAGCGCGGGCAAACAAACCCTTTGCTCGTGCAATCAAACTCCCCAGTAAAGCCACACTCGTAACACTCATCAATTGGCGTGTTAGTCCCGTAATACGGCACTCGCTGATAGCTGTAATCCCACACGTTTTCCAGCGCTTCAACATTGCGTTGCATGTTAGGGAATTCACCGTAACAGATGAAACCACCGCTGGAAATTTCTGGGTACGGCATTTCAAAATCGATTTTGTCGTACGGGTTAACCTTCTTCTGTACATCTAAGTGGAAACTGTTGGTGTAGTAACCTTTATCGGTCACCCCTTCTACCACGCCAAATTGTTTGGCATCAATACGGCAGAATCGGCTACACAAGTTTTCACTTGGCGTGCCATACAGGCTAAACGCGTAGCCCGTTTCTTTCTTCCACTGCTCTACGGTGTTGCGCATGTGCTGGATAATTTTCACCGCTTCTTCACGCAGCTGTTCATCATCGTAAACGTGTTTTTGAGCACCAAACAATGCCGTGATGGTTTCGTGCACGCCAATATAGCCTAGTGAAATAGAGGCGCGGCCATGTTTGAAAATATCGGCAATCGAATCATCGGCTTTCAAACGCACACCACACGCACCTTCCATATACAGAATAGGGGCTACACGGGCTTTCACATTTTCTAAACGGTTAATTCGAGTATCCAACGCGCGACGTGCCAGTTTTAGTTTTTCATCGAGTAGTGTGTAAAACTGCTTCACATCACCTTTGGCTTTAAGCGCGATGCGTGGCAAGTTTAAGCTCACCACACCAAGGTTGTTACGCCCTTCATGGATCAGCTCACCATTTTCTTCATAGGTGTTCAGGAATGAACGGCAACCCATTGGGGTTTTGAATGACCCCGTAACTTCAACCACTTTGTCGTAGTTCAGAATGTCTGGGTACATGCGCTTAGAAGCACATTCCAGCGCCAGCTGCTTAATGTCGTAGTTAGGATCTTCGGTTTTGTGGTTAAGACCATCTTTAATCGCAAATACCAGTTTCGGGAATACCGCCGTTTTACGGTTTTTGCCCAAACCTGCGATGCGATTTTTCAAAATCGATTGCTGGATCAAACGCGATTCCCAGCTGGTACCTAAGCCAAAACCGAAAGTCACAAACGGGGTTTGCCCATTTGCTGTATGTAGGGTGTTCACTTCATATTCCAAAGATTGGAATGCATCGTAACACTCTTTCTCAGTGCGTGATTTAGCAAACGCTTCTGGGCTATGAATATCCCACTCACGAGCAATCTCTAAATGCTTTTCGTAACTAGCCGTCACATAAGGTGCGAGCACTTCATCAATCCGGTTGATGGTAGTGCCACCATAAATATGGCTAGCGACTTGAGCGATAATTTGCGCAGTTACCGCCGTTGCGGTTGAAATTGACTTAGGCGTATCAATTTCCGCATTACCCATTTTGAAACCGTGGGTTAACATGCCTTTGAGATCAATCAGCATGCAGTTAAACATTGGGAAGAATGGTGCGTAATCCAGATCGTGATAGTGAATATCACCCTTCTCATGTGCCTGCACTACATCACGCGGCAAAATACGCGTTTTAGCATAATGTTTAGCCACAATACCTGCTAACAAATCACGCTGAGTTGGGATCACTTTGCCATCTTTATTCGCATTTTCGTTAAGCAGATCGGCATTGCTCTCTTCGATCAGTCCTTCAATCTCTTTAGTCAGTTTGCTCTGCTTCTCACGCGCAACATCTCGGTCATGGCGATATTCAATGTATGAACGAGCTAATGCTTTGTACGGGCCTTGCATTAGCTCGTTCTCTACGAGGGTTTGAATCTCGGCGATATGCACCTCTTCGTAACCTTTTAGCTTGAGCTCAACCGCTAACGCGACATTCAACGCATAAATGGCGATTTCTTGATCTGCATGTTCAGCTGCGCTTTCCACAGCAGCCTGGATACGATCCCTGTTAAACGGGGCTTTTGAGCCATCACGCTTGATTACGATAGGTTTCACCTTTTCTCCTTACCCAGCATACTCACAGAGTTATCCACAAATACACTATATAGGGCTAATTTTTCTGCGACTGACACTATATGTTGTGGCGTATTTAACGAAATGCATCAAGTGAGAGTATTGATTTAGATCAACGAAAATAGACCAATGAGTAAGATCAATGCGATCTTATTGGGGAAGATCCCAAACCAGAAAGAAACCTTGAAAATAACTATTTTTGTGATTTGAGTAACTGAACTGAGGAAAGTGTAACCCTGCTTATTGTGGTGACTGAGTTACCGCAAGCAATCTATTTTTAAGCGATGAAAGTGCGCAAAAATTTAACGTCTTAGATACGGATTAACTTCTCATTTTTGTAGCGAAGCTATCGCCCTATCACTAGTCGTTACAAGTGGAAAAAGAGCGCCATCACGGCGCTCTTGAAAACTTCCAGCCATGCCGAAAAAGAATTTGAACTGCTGTTACAGTTGCACGTTTACTTTAGGAAAATCTATATCAGTGCCAGCTACGTGGTTTGCATAGTTTGTAAAGGTATTCGCACTCACTTGAGCTAATACTTCAAAAATCAATCCTTCATCGACACCCTGTACTCGTGCTGCTTCCAATTGTTCATCCGCAATCACACCACGCTGTTTTACCAGAGAGACAGCCAGTTGCACTAAGGCGTTATCCAACGCATTAGCTGCTGTACCTTGACGTGCGGCGAGAATTTGATCATCAGACAACCCCGTACTACGGCTAATCATGGTGTGGGCAGACAAACAGTATTGGCACGCATTAGCTTGACCAACGGCAAGCGCAATGAGTTCACGCTGCTTAGCCGTTAAGCGGCCTTGGCTAAGCGCTTCGCTAAATGCCAAATAAGCATTCAATACGGTCGATGAGTGTGCCACCGTCGCATACAGATTCGGAACCATGCCGATTTTCTGTTTGATCGCATTTAGGGTTACAGCAGCTTCGCCTTGTGGGTTGGATACAGGGGTAATACGGCTCATGATAAGCTCCTTATTGATTTTGTGATTTGTGTTTCAGTGAATTAACGTTGTGTATATTGACACAATGAAAAATACGAATTATCACTAAAAATCCATAAAATCACACAATACGTCTTATCTCATGGATGCGCTCTCAACCCTAATTCAACATGCCGCCCCCAAAGCCAGCTTGTTTTTCTCTGGCAATCTTTGTCAAAGTTCGGAAAGTGCCGAATACGGCAATACAGGGCAACTCCATTTATTACGCAGCGGCGAGTTGGCTCTACACCAAGCGGGCAGTTCCGCCCTTACACTCCGCGAACCGACACTGATCGTATACCCTCGAGGTCGACATCATCGCTTGCAGCCTATGCATTTCAGTGGGTGTGATTTGGTTTGTGCTCGCTTAACCTTTAGAGACTCCCCCTTATTTCGTGCGTTGCCGGACACATTGATCATTCCCCTTGCACAACTCGATGGGCTAGCACCTACCATTAATTTGCTGTTTGAAGAAGCGTTTTCTCAGCGCTATGCCCATACTGCGGTAGTGGCTAGCTTATTGGATCTTCTGCTACTGCTACTATTGCGCCATCTGGTTGAACACCATTTATGTGAATCGGGCTTATTGGCCGCGATGACGGATCCTAAACTCGCCAAAGCCATCGAAGCCATTCATGCTAACCTCGATACTCCGTGGACCATTGCAGAATTAGCCAATTTGGCCGGTATGTCTCGGGCTCAATTCGCAGCACGTTTTCATCAAGTGATCGGTCAGCCTCCGCTAAGTTACGTGACTGAGTCACGCTTACTGCTGGCGAAGCAATTGCTGCTTTCAGGGCAACCTATCAAGTTTATTGCTTTAGAAGTGGGATACAGCGGTGGGGTGGCTTTTTCTCGCGCCTTCGAACGCCAATTTGGTTTAACACCAACGCGTTGGTTGCAACAACATAAACGAAATAGTGACCCTACAGAATGAACCACAGGCGACATAACCTCTCACTGTGATGATGAGATCTACCGAATATCTAGCTGATTAAGCAATGAGGGGTATCCCCATCCGTTCTCACCCACGACCACACTTTCACCGGTGAGGTATTCATACAACGTTGGAGCGAGTGAGCCATTTTGCTCCGATTGCAAGGCGTTGACATTACGCCCTATCGGTTTTCCCCAGAAACCTAAAAAGGCATCTTTTTCTAGGTAACTTTCCCCCGCATGCCGGCCAGGAACTTTGGTGTTATAACCTAAGCCTTCACGCGGAAAGAGATTGATAGTGCCTGCGCGTTCTTCTTCATAAATTGCCGCTAATTGATTCACGGAATCAGGACGAGGTGTAAAACGTGTGAGCCTTCTCCATTCCGTTTCGTCACACCAACTGGATACATCATTTTCTTGTGCACGATACAGGCACTTATCCACCAACTGAGCGAATTCATTAAGTATGTCAGTGTTTGGTGTGGGTAAATACGGGTTAAGTTGCTGCAGTTGCAAAAGCTGCGGCTTACCTTGTACAGCCGAATAGAAACGTTTGTTGCCAGATTGTCGGATGATTTCATCTTTCCGTTTTCCATCACGCATCCCGATCACCCGCACCGCGCACTCCCCCTGTTTACAAGGAGATTCTCTCACCACAAGGTAATCTAATGTATCGCCTAACCGCTTTAAGCTTTCATGAATAATGTCAATGGATTTACGGCTGCCTCTCGGCTGCCATTGAGTTAATTCTTGAAAAACAGGTTGGGTTGCCCACCCCGCCGCAGAGTTAAAAAAGTCCAACATGAAATTGCCACCCGCCGTGGAAGCCACCACCACATCCACCGTTTGGTAGCTCGGCGCATTTAATGCATTGGTTAATTTGGGCCCTTCCCCTTCATCAGAAGAGATTTTATCCACCGTGATTGAGATGCCCAATTCTCGTTGCAGCGGCATGAAAATTTGCTTTTCAGGGTTCAGTGAGTAATAAACTGGCGACAAACCGTGATCGCCCGCCATTCCCCATAGGGTGCGGTCGTAAACCCCCGCCGTTTGGTATGCGGCTTCCGCTTCCCTCAACCAGTAATCCAGACGATTTAGCTCTCCAGTTGGCATGATCACTTCATCGCTAAATGGGCCTGTGAAATGGGCGAAATGATCTGGCCAAGGGTTATAAATCAATGTGTAGTCAGGCATACCATGCATATCAAGCTCTGCATATTTGTCCAACTGTTGCTCAAGGCGTTGCTTCAATGTAACGCGTGTCAGCAGGGCCCATGTCGCTGTGTTCTGGTACGCAGTAATCTGCTCAATAAGCTTGGTTCTTAATTCCGTCAGTTGCCGTTCCACCACGGCTCGCTCATTGAGTTCACGTATACAACGCTTCTCCCCAAAGTCTCGCAGTGCTTCTCCTGCGCCTAAGTTAACCAATCCATCATAGGTCACATGAGCATTCCAATCATATTGGCCGTTACAGTTCAACGTTTTCAGATAATCGAGGCGATCAAACATCGTCTTCACCCCGCGCTCATTCATGAGGCGATCGAGCTGCAAAGCATCGTTACCAAAAAAGTAATAAGCACGATCGTCTTGCCGATCCACAAAATGAAAATTGGGAATACCTGTACCATCAGGCCCTGAAACTTTAGCTCCTGTTTTTATGATAGGAAGATTACGCACGCTGATAGTCGGGGTTGAGGAGATCCCGACTTGCACAATACTTGAACGATAGTTCTGATAAAGCTGTTTGAAGAATGGCAAGTAATATGGATCATGATAAGGCTGCTCAGAAAGTACCTGCATAAAACGAACTTGCTGCTCATGCTCTGGCGTTTCAAGCGTGAACACACTTTTAAACTGTTCAGCATACAAATGCTGTTGGTAAGCCTTTTGAATAAAAGGTTTTTGCGGGTCAACCAAGCCTTCTAACAATCCTTGCTGTAAACCATCCACTGTAACTTGAACCGCGAAGCGACGTTGTTGTTGGGACTGTAAAAAAGCAATCAGCTGTTTGGGGTCTCGATCCAGCTTATCGGCAAGCCAATCTTGTAAGCGTTCTGTGCGTTCTTGCTGATATAGGAATTGACGATAACCTTTTAAAACGTTCAAGCGGACAAAATCAATCAAACTGACAGTGACCGCTTGCGCTTTGTTATTCACTTTATCAACATTTTCTGGTTTAGCGTCTTCCAATACACTCAATAGGGCGTTTTTCATTTCGCCCTCATCCATACCACTGGCAGCTTGTCGCAAGATATCTACCACGAGAGGCTGAATTTTAGCCACCAAAGCACGATCGGCAGGCGCATCAGATAAATATTGGTACTGCGCTGGCAACTGTTTGAGATCGCGCCATTCGCCAATTTGCACCAGAGCATCATACAAAGTCACCATGGTAGCAATAAACTGGCTATCAACCTTAATCCCCTCTTGGTGCGCTTGATCTTTAGTATGTTGACTTTGCTCCGTGATAACTGGTTTCCCTAGCGAAAATAAGCTGTGTTCAAAACCTTTTAATGCTTCGTCGTCATACACGCTTGATAGGTATTTTTTAAATTGATCCTCCGCTGACATTCCGCTGTAACGGTCGTAATACTGATAAAGAAAGTAGCCTAGTGGAATAGCGTAAGTAGGATCAGAAATTTGCTTGATCACTCTAGCCTTGGTTTTAACGTCTAGTGGCAGAGTTAAGATATAACTGTCTAGAGTGACACCAGCGATGGTAAACAGCGCGGCATCACGAGTCAGAGCCGTTGAATAACTCAGCGAATGCGTGATTTGATGCTTAAAGACCTGCGCAGAGTTATAAACACTTCCTACCATAGGAATCGATTCAACGGTCGCATTCACCACAAAAGGGAAACATCCTAAAAGAGCCACTAAGGATAATTTTTTACATTGATAGGGTGAGTTCATGTTTATTCCTATTGCAGATTGATGCGGAGTGAATCTTAGAGCCTGAACACTCTGCCTTTGATAACACAATGAATCAACAGATGTTTTTAGAATTCGGATTCTATATCTCCTTCTTATTGAAACTGATTTGTAGCTCTTTAAACCCCACATGTTTAACCAATCTAGGTCCGAATTGCTCATTCTCTTTTACCCAGTCAAGCTCTCGGTCAAAGCTAGAAAAAAACCAAGAAAACCAAGAAAATAAAGTGAGTAGTGCATCATTAAAAATAAGTTGAACGCAAATCAGCAACCTTAACTTACAAAATTTAACATTTACGCAACCAACTAAACTTTCCTATTTTTAATTCACTCACCTTGTTTTATTAGGAAGTCGTTATGAAAGTTCTGATTCAGTTTGATCAAGCGGGTAGCTATAAAGACAGTTTCTGGGATGAGCCTGTTTTTCATGCTAAAGGAGAGCTCTTTTCTGTCACCCCGATTTGTGCGGTAGAATTGATTGAAAACAGCCAAGCACATTTATACATTGATGAAAACGGTGAACTTGTGCTCAGTTAATAAATAGCTTTATTTTGACGTAACGCAGCCTTACTTAATCACAAAACCAAACCGATTAAGTGAAAAGCAAACTATTTGATCAACTGCAAAATGGTGCGGAATTCACGAGATCGACAATCTTGCACCAATTCATAAAGGCACATCTCAACCCCAGTTATGGCTACGTGTTGCTGAGTCAGTTTATCAATCGCTAAGTTTTTATTAGCTTGGGTTCGCGAAGATATACAGTCTATGACCAAATGCACATCGTAGCCTATCTGTTTTAAATGACTGGCGGTTTGATAAACGCAAATATGAGCTTCAATCCCCGCCACTAACCATGATTTGCAACCAAACTCCTGAATCGCACGCATGAAATCGGCTTCTAGACAGGCATCAAACGTGTATTTTTTAATCCGTTTGATATTGGGCAGGAGCTCATGCAACTCTTCAACCGTCTCGCCTAATTTTTCAGGGTTTTGTTCCAACCAGAGTATTGGCATGTCTAAAGCCTGTACACCTTTGATCAACGCCTGACACTGTTTTATGAGCACATCACTCTCATCCACTATACGAGCCAGCTTACCCTGAATATCAATCAGAATAAGCCCTGAATCATTTTTGTTGAGCATATTGAATCCCTATTTAACAGGAAAAACCTCAAGTAACCGTGTAAACAGTAAAACTCCGACACTCATATCAAATACAACCTGATGAATAATCTACAATAAGGCTGTTTTAAGACTTTATGACCATCAAAATTCTATTCCTTTATGTTCACTACCATCACGGGGGTAACCTGATGAAGCTTATACCATTTGCCGTAGCCTGCTTGAGCGTAAGTTCACTCGTTCAAGCCTCAAGCCCAACAAAACCTTTTGCACAAACCATTTATATTGGCGGAGACATCATCACCGTCAATGATGCAGTACCAACCGTTGAGGCTCTAGCCGAAAAAAATGGCCGCATCTTAGCACTTGGCAGTGAATCAGAAATTATGAAACTCCGCGATACGAATACCAAAATCGTGAACTTAAATGGTAAAACCATGATCCCGGGCTTTATCGATGGGCATGGACATGTTTTTAATACTGGAATTCAAGCTCTGTCTGCCAATTTGTTAGCAGCACCAGATGGAAACGTAAAAGATATTCCATCGTTACAGCAAGAGCTAAAAGCGTGGATGGGCAAAACCAATAACGCTAAACACGGTATTGTTATCGGTTTTGGCTATGACGACTCTCAATTGGCAGAACAAAGGCACCCTACCCGCCAAGAGCTAGATGAAGTATCCCAAACTCTTCCTATCCTGATCATTCATCAATCTGGACATTTGGCAGCTTTAAACTCGAAAGCATTACAACTCGCAGGAATACAAGCCGATAGTGAAGATCCTGAAGGGGGAAAGATCCGCCGAGAAGCTGATGGTAAAACGCCTAACGGCGTATTAGAAGAGACCGCATTTTTTGGTATGTTGCTCCCTCTATTTTCTAAACTCAATGATCAGGAAAACGAGGTCATCTTCAAAGCAGGTATGAAGCTCTATTCTAGTTTTGGGTACACCACAGCCCAAGAAGGTCGCGCTTCCAGTTCTGCTGTAAAAACCATGTATAACCTTGCTCAGAAGAGCAAACTCCCGATAGATGTCGCTGCTTATCCAGATATTCAAATTGCACAGGAGGTGATCACTCCCCCCTACTATGCGAGCCAATATACCAATGGTTTTCGGGTTGCAGGAGCCAAACTGAACCTAGATGGTTCACCACAGGGCAAAACCGCTTGGTTAACTCAACCTTACTTAATTGCCCCAGCCGGACAGCCTGCAAGTTACAAAGGCTATCCGAGCATGAGTGATGAAAAAGCTGCGGAATACATTGAGTTAGCCCAAAAAAATGGATGGCAGTTATTAACTCACGTCAATGGCGATGCGGCGATTGATCAGTTACTCAAAGGGATTGAAGCGAGCGAGAAAAAACACGGAAAGCCAGACAGAGGCTTTGTAGCCGTACACGCTCAAACAGCCCGCAAAGATCAAGTTGAAAGCTTTAAACGTTTGGGCATATTTCCGTCATTTTTCCCCATGCATACCTTCTATTGGGGTGACTGGCATATGGACTCAGTGCTCGGACCCAAACGAGCACAAAACATTTCACCTACAGGTTGGGCTCGTGAACTAGGTATGATCTACACCTCTCATCATGATGCACCTGTTGCCCTCCCCAACTCAATGCGCGTTTATTCTGCAACCGTAAATCGTATAAGCCGTACAGGAAGAGTGCTAGGGCCAAAACAGAAAGCCTCCGCACTTGATGGCCTCAAAGCACAAACACTCTGGGCTGCAACACAATATAAAGAAGAGAATAACAAAGGCTCTCTCGAAGTAGGTAAGTTGGCTGATCTGGTTATCTTGTCAGAAAATCCACTGAAAGTTGCCTCAGAAAAACTCGCCGATATTCAAATACTGGAAACGATAAAAGAAGGAAAGACTGTATATAAAAGCAATGAGCAGACCAATGCTAGCGTTGGCAGTTGCGTGGAATCACCACGTTGTCAAGCCATAGCAACGACTGCCATGATATCAACCGGCATGCTGCATCACGCACATTAACTTTTAACTTTTAACTTTTAACTTTTAACTTCAATTAGGCTCGATGTTACTTGATTCACAAGCCAACATCGAGCCTATGTGTATTATGCAAATCTATAGAAAGAACGGCCTATTTGCGCCTTAAGTTTTTCTGATTCCATAAGTCTTTGAGCAAAGAAATGGCAATCAGAAAAGCAGTAACAGGAAACACAACACTCCATGTTATTGTCGTGAGTGTAGGCAGCCAAACTGCGTTTGCAACATTGCCAAGCAGAAAGGCACTGTACAGAAGATATAAGCCAAAAAATAACGCACCTTCGAGACGACTCAGAATAGCTCCGGTAAACATGAGGGGTAAACACAATAAGGCAACACCGAGCATGATAGGAAAATCCTGCTCAACTAATTGAGCATTCCCAGCTAACCCTTCACCGCTGAACAAGCCCGAAATACCAAGTACAGCTAATAAGTTAAATGTGTTACTGCCGACCACGTTTCCAACAGCAATGTCTCTTTGCCCTTTAAAACTTGCCACAATCGAAGTCACAACCTCTGGCAGCGATGTACCTATTGCAAGAATCGTTAATCCGATAATAGCTTCACTCACACCGAAGGTTCGCGCAATATTAACCGCACTGCTCACCAACAAATTGGCACCGATAATAAGAAGAATAAGGCCTGAAACTAACCACAATGCGCTTTGCCAAGTGGGATAATTCCCCGTAGTCAATACGGCTACTTCATCATTGCTATCGGAAGACTGCACATCACTTCTTTTGCCTTGTATAAAAAGGAAACTGGTATAACCGACTAAGAGTAGAACAAGAATCCCACACTCCCACAAACTCAGTAGTCCATCGGTAGCCATGTAGAACACAACAGCACTGACTAACACCATGATAGGGACATCCTGCCGTATCAGCTGTTTTGAAATGGACAATGGTGTAATTACTGCTGCCAAACCCAATATAAACAAAACATTGAATATATTACTGCCTACAACGTTAGCCATTGCCAGCTCAGTTTTATTAGACAACGCCGAATTAATACTGACTGCCAGTTCCGGAGCACTAGTTCCAAACGCAACCACAGTTAAACCAATGACTAAACTGGGGATGCCAATACTTGCCGCAAGTCGCGCTGCACCTTTAACAAGCCCATCAGCCCCTGAAATCAATAAAATCAGACCTAACACTAAAAGGAGATAGTCCATTTTTTCCTCAACAACTTGCTAAATAAAGAAAGGAACGCTCAGAAACGATTTAAGATACCTAAAAGAAGCTAGAACAACAAGTTACAACATGAAATACTCTTAAAGGAATAAAGACGCACAACAACATAACGCAACCACAACAACCGTAACCACTTCGGCTCAATGGGACTAGAGCCCAGCTCAAGTGGTCGGAAGAATGAAACAGTATAAACAGCCAACCATTAGCCATGAGTCCATTTACCAGTACATCTGGCGAGATAAAGCCAATGGAGGCACGCTTTGGAAGCATCTAAGGCAATCAACCAAACAGCGGCGAAAGCGTTACGCTGCCTACGATAGTCGCGGAAGGCTCGCCAATAAACGACCTATCTCGGAACGACCCAAAAGTGTCGAAACACGTAAAACGCGTGGACACTGGGAAATTGATACGGTTATGGGAAAAGGCTCTAAACACTGCATCGTGACACTCGTTGAGCGCATGACCGGCTACACCCTGATTGGGCAAATGGACGACCGAACCACCGCATCACTTAACCGGCGAACCATTCAGCTTATGAGTCGATTTGATGGCCTGTTTACCACCATTACCGCCGATAATGGCACTGAGTTTAACCAATATGAGCTTATTGAAGCCGCCACCGATACTCGATTTTATTTTGCTAACCCACACCACTCTTGGGAGCGAGGAACCAATGAAAATACTAACGGACTTATCCGACAATATTTGCCCAAAGGCACCTCGATGGCGACACTTACTCAAGCAAAGTGCAATGCGATTGCACACAAACTTAACAACAGACCCAGAGCTCGTCTGGGCTTTCAAACTCCGGAGGAATGCTTTGTTGGATATTATCGCTGAACGTTGCACTTCAAACTTGATACTAAGCTGGTGCTCACCAACTATCCGACTCTTCAAAATCAGCGCGAAGAGCTAAAGAGAGGCAATACAACCAAAAAAAGCGAAGCTTATTTTAAACACAGCTCCAACAAATATGTTCGCGGAAGAAAATGTTACGATAAAATGCAACAGCCCCTTATAACTGCCTGTTTCGAGGAAGAGGCAACTTAATCCACCATAGCTTGAGAAACACACAAAACCAGCAGCCCAATCTGAAAGCTGCTTACTTTCCTTTGTTATGTTTGAAATTGACAATGTACCGAACACTTGAAGTCGAGCTAAAGATAATAAACCACGTGAAGCAGGAATTAGACCAATAACAAGCAATGAGTATGACCCCAAAAATAACATTAAATCGAACACTGGAGCCGTGAGTAAAAGACTGTAGGCAGATGAAAGTGAAAGCCCTTTAGGGTTAACTTGCGCTGATACCAACCATAAATCCAAATAAGAAATGAAACACAGCAATAAAACAAGAAAACGGATATCGACAACATTTTCAAGTAATGATGGAATTCCTTTTGCCGTCGCTGATGTCGGTTTTGTTTCTTCCATGATTGTCTCCATTTATCGATAACAGCCTAACGCCCGCCTAAGGGGCTGGCAACGCATTACCACTAAACTTAAACACAACAACCGAAACCACTGCGGCTCAATGGGACTGGAAACGCTACGCGTTGACAGTCCCTCTTGAGGCGTTTGTTAGTTTGCGTGCCAAAGTGACACAGAGATTGCTTCTTGAACACTTTAACGCCATAATGCCCATGTGACAGTTTGACACAACAGGAGATAAAACTATGGCAACGACTTTGCCTCGCATCACCGCTAGAGTTGATGTCGATACTCAAGATTTACTCACTAAGGCTGCTGCTCTTGCTGGTATGTCTAGTATTAACTCATTTGTTTTGAATGCGGCAATCGAAAAAGCAAAACAAGTCATTGAACGTGAGCAAGCTCTAAAGCTTAGCCAAGCTGATGCCGTATTGCTGATGGAAGCTCTTGATAATCCAGCGGTAGCAAATGCAAAGCTCAAATTGGCATCCGAACGTTATGAGAGCAAAACTCAATGATGAATACGGTACTTCTCGATAAATTTAAGCACGATAGGAACCGTTTCAATTGTGGCATTGAAGCCCTCAACAATTACTTAAAAGTAATGGCGAGTCAGCAAGCCAAAAAAGACAACACCAGAACCTTCGTTTTGGAAGATGACAATAACAGTGCTTATATCATCGGCTTTTACACTCTGACTATGACACCCATTGATTTGAAAGCCTTGCCCGACAAGTTACAAAAGAAGCACCAATCTTCAACCTCTGGAGGGCTCATTGCTCGTTTAGCTGTCGACGATAGATACAAAGGAAAAGATTTTGGTGAGTGGCTACTCATTGACGCTCTCAGAAAGCTACTCGCAGCCAGTGACAGCGTAGCGTTCCCTGTTGTCATCGTTGATGCCAAAGATGGTGCAAAACATTTCTATGAGCACTATGGGTTTAAAGCGTTTCAAGATGCCGAAAACAAACTCTTCATCACCATTGCTGATATCAGAGCAAGCTTAGGCTAGTTATCCACTACCTTTAGCAAACTAACGCCCAATTAAGGGGCTGGCAACGCATGCCACTAAACTCAAACACAACAGCCATAACCACCGCGGCTCAATGGGACTGGAAACGCCACGCGTTGACAGTCCCTCTTGAGGCGTTTGTTAGTTGAATTTTTCTACAGTTTTACACTTGGGGAATCCAGAGCACCCCCAAAACTGTTTTCCCTTATTCTCACCGCGCTTAGTTTCACGTAGAACCATTTCTGAACCACAACGCGAACATTGCTTTACGAACTCTTTTGATGCGACCAGCTCTTTAACATGCTTTCGATGCTTAAAGTCTGTTACAACACCTCTATCAAGTTTGACGTTGTTAATCGCATCAATGAGATGAATGTACTCTGCATCCGAAAAGACCGGTTGATCGAACTGCTTGATGTAGTTTAAACAGCCTCGTGCATAAGTGACGTTTTCAGGCATATCTGTTTTGAACGTACTATCGCCAATGAACACAATTACTGAGTGTGTTTTGGATGAGTCTATTTTTAGCAATGATTCCAGCGTTTTAACATGCTTATAATTTTGATGAAGAGGATTCTGAAACTTAGAGGCGTGACGATAGATTTTCTGAGTCCACTGCTTTTGCTCTTTTGAACCAAAAATCCAACCTTTCATATTCTTAGTTTCGATTACGAAAACACCAAATTTAGATACAACTATATGATCGATTTGGGTTGTACCATCTTCAGTAGGCAATGTGACGTCTTTTACCAGCGTATAATCTGATGTCAGCAACTGGGACAGTAGTTTGTTTACCAGAAATTCGCCAAACACACCTTTAAACCACCGACTCTTAAAAAGCGAGATGACGAATAATAAAGGTATTAAATACCAAACTTGAGCAAATGCTTCCGAAAATAATCCGAATATATCCACTGAATTTCCTTATTCAACTAACGCCGCATTAAGGTGTGAGCAACGCTACCACAAAACTAAACCATACCGCCATAAACACAAAACCCAACGATGGCACCAAAAATGCCAAGCGTTGGG
This sequence comes from Vibrio mimicus, assembly GCF_019048845.1. Taxonomy (NCBI): domain Bacteria; kingdom Pseudomonadati; phylum Pseudomonadota; class Gammaproteobacteria; order Vibrionales; family Vibrionaceae; genus Vibrio; species Vibrio mimicus. The sequence goes on along the minus strand of NZ_CP077425.1, from coordinate 45,927 downwards.
AATCACTCTTAAATGCTTTGTTATGTACGTTCTCGAACTGGAGTTATGAAGGATCACCCTCGTCGATTTTACCCTTTACCTCCAACCACATTTCTCTTAATGCAGCAGGATCTCTTTTAACACTAGCTGTGCCAAAGAAGTCCTCATGATCTATCATAAAACGCATATCAACAGCTTCTGTAGCAGATTCAGTATGATATTGAATTTCATCTTCGTAGAACTTAACGACAACTAATGGATCATGCTCGCCCTCGACTAAGCGCGCGTGATACAGACCTATATAGTAAGGAGCGAGTACACCCTTACTGTTAAGTTCGGACGACTTAATCATTCCGTACTCTCGGTCTTGAATTGTTTGATATACTTCAACGTAACCTTGATCGGTCCACTGTTGCAGGAGTGCGGCTATTTCGGGAACATACTTGGTTGAATCGTAGCCGAAATAGTCGCTGATTTCTTGAAAGGAAGGGTTAACGAGAGCTCTTGTTATTGGTTTCTGTTCGATGTTGCTCATTACTAGCCTTAAACATGGTAAGAAGATTAGCCATTGTTTCTTCTTTAGTTTTGCCAACCACTGAAACACCTCGATGTTTATCACCGATGTCACTTGCCATTTTGAGCAGGTCTAAGTTTGGGTTAGTCATAATAATTTACCTTTGTTCCTTTAACGGATGTATCAATATTACGATACGTAGTTAATATTACTAGATAGAACCTGAAGGATCAATTTTTTCATTCGAAACATCTAGCTTTCAAGAACCTCTTAGTTTACGCAAGTACATAACGCCCGCCTAAGGGGCTGGCAACGCATTACCACTAAACTTAAACACAGCAACTGCAACCACCGCGGCTCATTGGGACTGGAAACGCCGCGCGTTGACAGTCCCTCTTGAGGCGTTTGTTAGTTTCGTAGCCCATTGTTTAGCAATAAATTTTTAAACACATTTGTTTGAAATGCATTTTACGCAAAAGCATCACACAAACACATGTCCAACGCCAAAAGCTGTGAAGTGAGCTGCCAAAACTTGCAGCGATCAAGGTTAAGTTGGCCACTTACCAAATTTCCGACAAAGAAAGCACGATTTCAGCGACGATGCTGCTTTTTGTGAAACCAAGTAGACCGAGTTGAACATCCAACAACTTTGAAGCATCGAGACTTGTTGGCTTTCAGCGACTTTGAAACTACTGAACTTTCAACACTTTCTACCAAATCGGTATCAGAAAAACTCGAAAGCCAAGTCGTGATATTTGAATGCTAAAAACTGATTTTCACAACAAATGAACCTAGATTTTGATGATTCTAGCCTTTAAGAAGCTAACGCCCGCCTAAGGGGCTGGCAACGCATTAACACTAAACTCAAACACAACAACCGTAACCACCGCGGCTCAATGGGACTGGAAACGCCACGCGTTGACAGTCCCTCTTGAGGCGTTTGTTATGCGATTTTTCCACGCATGATGTGTTGTGGGCCAACTGGACCACCTAAATACTGTTCACCATTATCTTCAAAGCCGCCTTTAAGATAACAAGCTCTTGCAGCTTGATTCTTACAGTTAACTGTCAGATAGACACTCTTAAAGCTTGGGTAGCTCTTTTTCAGATAATCAAACAATGCTTTTACCGCTTTCGTCCCAAGGCCTTTGCCTTGTTGCGACTTGTCTATGACGAAAAATCTTAAACCGAGCCCGTCAGATGGACAAAATTGATAACTTTCGGAGTAAGCAATGTCCAACTTGAAGAAGCCAACAATTGAACCATCATGCTTGATGACATGGAGATGAGCTGTATCGCTGCCGTCTTGCAGAAATTCCTCTGCTGTACCAGCAAATCTTAACTGTTCATCTTCAACGCTCACTTTTTGAATAGCATTGATATGTGATTCATTAAATCTTTCAATTTCCAACATTAGTCGATGATTCCCTTTAATCGCATAACGCCCGCCTAAGGGGCTGACAACGCATTACCACTAAACTTAAACATAACAACTGCAACCACCGCGGCTCAATGGGACTGGAAACGCCACGCGTTGGTAGTCCCTTTGAGGCGTTTGTTATAACACAGTTTCACACATCATGTTCCGTGAGCAATTGACGACAGTTACGAACTGTTAGAACGCGGATTTCGTGGCTCAAACTATAAATAATGCGGTAATGACCAAAAATTATTTCACGGTAGTTCGTATGAGGCATTTCAGGAACCATGCGGCCCATTTCTGGCATTGAGCCGAGCAATTCCGTTTTGTCGAATACTTCATTCACCCACTTTTCTGCAGCTGATGGGTTATCCAAAGCAATAAACTCTGCGGCATCACCCAGTTTTTGTAACGCTAGAGGTGACCAAACTACTTTCATTTGATGATGCGCCCCAGAACTTGTGAACGAGCATCTTCGTTTGATATACCTAAACCTGCAGCCAATTGAGCTTCTGCAGTACGCATTTCTTCGAGTAATTCGATTTTCTCTTGCATTGCTTCATACTCCGCAACGTCAAGAACAACGGCTACACCTTTACCTCGTTGTGTAATAACCAATGGTCGACGAGTCTCATTGATCTGTTTGATAAATGATGCAACGCCAGCACGGAACTCAGACAAAGGCTGAATATCTTGATCAAGGTGAATACGGCTCATAATGAACTCCATTTAGTACAATTTAATGTACAAATAGTAGTTCAATTGAGATTTACGAGCAAGGAATTGATTCTGTGTTATAACGCCCGCTTAAGGGGCAGCCAACGCTACTACCAACTTGCCGCATAACATCGTAATCACAAAAGCCAACGCATGGTAAAAATGCCACGCGTTGGCTGTCCCTCTTGAAGCGCTTGTTATGTTTAGAGAGCTGAATTTTGTTCTTTTGCGTATTGTGCGTAGAGAATGTCGGCAAAATCTGTTTCGTTGATAATGCCGATAACAAGATCTCTGTAGTGGCATAGTGAATTTGGCCACCTGATTAGAGCTGTTATGATTGCAACCATAGCAGCATTAGGTGACGAAATGGCAAAGAAAAAAGGTCCGAATTTTAGCCCTGAGTTCCGGTTGGAAACGGCTCAGTTAGTGCTTGACCAAGGCTACTCCCAAAAAGAGGCTGCTCAGGCAATGGGCGTGGGGTATTCCACGATTGGCAAGTGGGTAAATCAACTTCGCGAAGAACGGTCTGGCAAGTCCCCCAAGGCTATGCCCATGACTCCTGAGCAGATTGAAATCCGTGAACTGAAGAAGCGCATAGAACGGCTTGAATTAGAAAAGGAAGTTCTAAAAAAGGCTACCGCTCTGTTGATGTCGGACTCCATGAACACTTCTCGCTGATTGAGAAACTCAACAAGAGCCACCGGGCAAGATACCCGGTCGCCTGGCTGTGCGAGGTGTTTGGCGTCCAGCGCAGCAGCTACAGGTATTGGTTAAGCCGGGAGTCGCAGATATGCCCAGAGACGGTGTGTTTGCACAGTGCAATCCGACAAATCCACCGAGAGAGCAATGGCTCTGCCGGGGCCAGAACCATTGCCGACATCGCGACCGCTCGGGGTTTTGCATTAAGCCGTTACCGTGCGGGTCGGTTAATGAAAAAGCTGGAATTGGTCAGTTGCCAACAACCAAAGCATGCTTATAAGAAAGCCAATCAAGAACATGTAGACATCCCGAATCGGTTGGACCGCCAATTTGACGTGGTTGCGCCCAATCAGGTGTGGTGCGGCGATGTGACGTATGTTTGGACAGGCACTCGCTGGGCTTATTTGGCTGTGGTGCTGGATTTATTTGCGCGCAAACCAGTGGGTTGGGCACTGTCACACTCACCGGACAGTGAGTTGACCAAGCAGGCATTGAGTATGGCATTTGAGCAACGTGGCAGGCCTAAAGGCGTGATGTTCCACAGTGACCAAGGGAGTCACTACACCAGCCGAAGTTTCCGACAATTGCTGTGGCGTTACCAGATAACCCAGAGCCTGAGTCGCAGAGGAAATTGCTGGGATAACAGTCCTATGGAGCGATTTTTCAGGAGTTTAAAAACGGAATGGATACCGGAAATCGGCTATCGGAATTTTACCGAGGCCAAGCTGGCAATCACCCAATATATCCTGGGGTATTACAGCAACATCAGACCACATCATTACAACGGTGGCTTGAGCCCAAATGAGTCAGAGAGAAGATACTGGCTTAACTATAAACCCGTGGCCAGTTTTACTTGACCACTACACTCGAACTGCATCCGCAAGTAAATCGTTTTCCTGCGTAAGCTCAAAATCGTTAAGTGATAAATATTCAAGTGCCACAGCCAAACCTGTGCGTTTGTTCGCATCAGGTAGCGCATATGAAACCGCTATACAAGCAGTGTATTTAGCAGCGATTTCAAAAACATCATCCAGTCCTTCATAAACGATGGCATTATCGATTCGACCTAATGCCCCCTGAAGCTTGGGAATATCAACGGCTCCTTTCATTCCTGGTTCTGTTTTTAGGATGAAAGCATTAATCTCGATCACTCGTTCAAAAGGAAAACAGATGATATCCATTACATATCAGCCAATTTAGTGAATGTCTTCTGATGAGTACGCAAAGCAAGTTTAGTTTCAGACTTCACAATTTGACGACCAGCATCACCAGTCAAATCAAGCTTTTTACTAGCCTTAATTTTCGGTCTTTCAACAGCATCAACGCCGTAAGCTTCAACTTTTCGATTCATATCACACCTACTATCAATAAAGGTTAGGCCGATTATAGCCCCAAAACGTGATAAAAAACATAACGCCCGCCTAAGGGGCTGGCAACGCACTACAACTACAACAGCCGAAACCACCGCGGCTCAATGGGACTGGAAACGCTACGCGTTGACAGTCCCTCTTGAGGCGTTTGTTAATTTGCATTGAGCCCAAAAGCTCTCGTGCCCAACTTTTCTTTGTACAGAGTTTCATGAGCAATAACTTCGTTGTCAGATAAATTACTAGGTAGTGTTTGTAACACTGTGAAGCGGAAGTTTTTATGGTAGTTAGCATCACGTTCACATAAATCTCTCAGCAGTTTATTTCCACCATGTCCATTTCGTGCATATTCAGACCATCTTTGCCATATACCATTTTTACCATATGCAGAGCCAACATATTGCTCTCCAGTTTTCCTATCGAGTATTAGATAAATGCCATTGACCGATGAGAGATTATAGAACCAATCCTTATTTGCTTCTGTATTTTCACTTAGCATCCTTAGCTCATTAAAATCTAGTGCAAAATTTAACAGCCCAGGAAAGTTGCCTAAATAACCTTTAGGCAGAATCTCAACAACTTCTTTATCATTCTCGTTAGCCCATTGATGCCATGATATTGCTGCCTTGCCCCAATTAATTACAACTCTATCTTTATAATCATCAAAGCCATCGACCTCCGTAAGTTCATAGTAAAACTTGTCATTGGCAGACTTGATTTCCCCTACTTTAAAAACACCAATAAACAACGCTTTACTACTTTCCAGACCAAAGAAAGAGAAAATATATTCGCAATCTTTGAAAACATTCTTTGATTGCTCTGCTTGGTACTTTAATAACTCATCTCTATCTTTGATCAACTCTCTGTATTCATGTCGACTATCTTTATGTCGAACAAACTTAATTTTTTTACTGTCAAAAATATCCGTATCAATTGATAAAAGCTTGATAAAACTAATCATCATATCTCCTTGCAAATTAACGCCCGCCTAAGGGGCTGACAACGCATAACCACTAAACTCAAACACCACAACCGAAACCACCGCGGCTCAATGGGACTGGAAACGCTACGCGTTGACAGTCCCTCTTGAGGCGTTTGTTAGTTTCGTAGCCTATTGTTTAGCAATGACTTTTAGCACATTTGCTTGAAAGTCATTTTACGCAAATGCATCGAACAAGCACACGTCCAACGCCAAAAGCTGTGAAGTTGACAGCCAAAACTCAAAACAATAAAGGTTAAGTTGGCCACGGTTAAGAGTCCGCGACAAAGAAAGCAAGATCACAGCGATGACGCTGCCTTTTGTGAAACCAAACTTTCCGAGTGGAACATCTAACAACGTTGGAGCATCGAGGTTTTTGGGCTTTCAGCGACTTTGAAACTACTGAACTTTCAACACTTTCTACCAAATCGGTATCAGAAAAACTCGAAAGCCAAGTCGTGATATTTGAATGCTAAAAACTGATTTTCACAACAAATGAACAGAAGTGGACCCCAATGGTTGGACACATAAGCTAATTCCTTAAGTGGTTGATCCAGCTCATGCAGCGTATCTCTGTCTTGCAAAGTAAACTTCATCAGGGGTGAGGTCATTAAGTCCCTGGTGGTTACGCTGTTCATTATAAAACACCATGTAGTGACCGATTTCAAGTTCGGCTTCACGAGGCGTGGTATAAGCCTTTAAGTAAACCTCCTCATATTTCAGGCTTCGCCATAATCGTTCAATGAAAACATTGTCAACCCAGCGGCCTTTCCCATCCATACTTATCCTGACCCCGTGGTCGATTAGCTTCTGTGTGAAGTCGGTGCTGGTAAATTGACTGCCTTGATCTGAGTTGAAGATATCTGGCGGCCCGTAATGTTTAAGCGCGTCTTCAAGGGCTTCGATGCAAAAGCTCGTGTCCATGGTGTTGGATAGCCGCCAAGACAGCACCTTTCGGCTATACCAGTCGATAATGGCCACTAAGTACAGGAACCCCTTAGCCATCGGGATATACGTGATGTCAATCGCCCAAGCTTGATTTGGATAAGTGACTTCAATATCACGCAACAGGTAGGGGTAAACCTTGTGTGCTTTATTCGCAAGTGTCGTTCGGGGCTTAGGGTAAATAGCCCCAATCCCCATGTCTCGCATGATCCGAACGACACGCTTACGATTAACGTTATGGCCTTTTTTAGCCAATTCGCTACGAATGCGTCTACTCCCCATGAACGGGTACTGAAGGTGAATTTCGTCAATCATGCGGCGTAATTCAATCTCTTCAGCAGAGAGTCCTATGGGTTGGTAGTAAGCAGTCGAGCGAGCAATATTGAGAAGCTCACACTTGCGCTTAATTGGCAATTGGGTGAATTTAACCAGCGAACTCTTTCGCTGGGCTCGGTCTAACGACCGAGCACTTTGGCCAAAAAATCATTTTCCATGGTCAATTGACCAATCTTGGCGTGCAGTTTGTCCACTTCTTCAGAACTCTCTTTTCCTGAGTGATTTTCAGAGGCGAAAATCATGGCGGCGTTTTCGAGCAGTTCTTTTTTCCATGTAGAGATTTGGTTAGCGTGCAGGTTGTATTTCTGAGCTAACTCGGCGACCGTTTTATCACCTCTAGCAGCATCAAGCGCCACCTTAGCTTTAAATTCGGGTGAGTGGTTTCTACGTTTTCTAGTCATAATCTGTTCCAGTATTTTTGGGTACTATCAAAACAGATCAATCACTTAAAGTCATGTCCGAAAATTGGGGGCCACTTCTGAACCTAGATTTTGATGATTCTAGCCTTTAAGAAGCTAACGCCCGCCTAAGGGGCTGGCAACGCATAACACCAAACTCAAACGCAACAGCCGTAACCACTGCGGCTCATTGGGACTGGAAACGCCGCGCGTTGACAGTCCCTCTTGAGGCGTTTGTTAGCACACACTTGGCTACATAACGCACTCTTTCGCCGTCTTAGCCTGTGCCACACCTTTTTCGATGATTGCTAACACTTGATCGTTTTTTACTGATGATACGATTCTATCTAGCAAGTTTTCCGCTGTTGCCTCAGAAGAAACGTCAACTAAACAGCTGTAGGAATTAGAAATTTTCTCTGTGGCAGCAACAACTGCTTGATGGTCGGTGAAGTCGGTGTTGAACAACAAATCTATCGATTGAGTAAACTCTTGAGCCTTTTGAGTCGCATCACCAAGAACATCAAGATTGAGATCTTTCAAATTTAGTGAATCCGCTTTCTGCTGCAAACTATCAATGGCTTTATTTGATACTGCTTGAGCCTCATCTATCGCTTTAGTTGCGTCATCACAACCCACTAAAGCAACAAGCATAGTCAGTACCATTAACGATTTTTTCATTTTTCAGCCTCTCAAATAAAGTTACGTCTCGATACTAAACCAAGACAAAAGGCCATTGAACAGAAATACCGTAACAGAATACAAGCTCCGGCTTATGAGATGTGTGTGCTAACGCCCGCCTAAGGGGCTGGCAACGCATTAACACTACACTCAAACACAACAACTGCAACCACTGCGGCTCAAAGGGACTGAAAACGCCACGCGTTGGCAGTCCCTCTTGAGGCGTTTGTTAGCCGTTGTTACCCGTGTGCGTATTTTCTAATGTTACATGACGGGAATACGCCGACAATAACCCATCAAAGAGTTCATCGATACCAATGTCATCAAGGTCTGAAGATGGTTTTGAACGGTTATTGGTTATTTTCCTAATTTGCAGATAGTGAATAAATCCGCACGCTTTAGATACCGTTTTTAACTCCTGATTGAGCAAATCAAGAATCTCATTCAAGCCTTTCGAGTGAACTTCCGTGATTTGACTTTTAAGAAAACCACCAAGACTTTCATTAGACGTAAACATTTCTGACTGTTGTAGTTGATCTAAATATACTCTTTGTAGAGAAACCAATTTTGTAGCCATATCTTTACCTCTAAGCTGAAAAGCCAGAATCGGGTTTTCTTTAGATAGAGAAATTATTGTCTGCTCATACTCAATAATAAAGCTTTCAGATAGTTTTGGAGTTATTTGCTCAATGACACTCGAAAAATACCCCAACATTAAATCCTGGTTTTGTTGTGGTATAGCTATACCTTCGATTTTTTTCTTATCTAAGTATTTCTGGCATTGTTCAAGATACTTTTCGTATAGCTCCGTAGGTGAAACAGAAGACGCTAAAACATATGCCCTAAATTCTAATAAATAGAACAGAACTTGGCGTGTAGTTCTAAGCTTTTCAGTTCTAATTTTGAAGAAGTAACCAAAGCCACTAAAGATCGCACTTAATGTGATCCCAACAATACCTATTAGCGATGCAACAACCTGAACTTCCATGCTTTCTCCGAAACGGCTAACGCCCGCCTAAGGGGCTGACAACGCACAACAACTAAACTCAAACACAACAACCGAAACCACCGCGGCTCATTGGGACTGGAAACGCCACGCGTTGACAGTCCCTCTTGAGGCGTTTGTTAGCCGATTTTCAGATCCAGTTTGAAATTACGGATGATTTTCTCATCCAAACAGCTTCGCAAAAACTTATTCATCGCTGTCATATCATTGGAGCTGTAAAAATCGAGCATCAGCGTATTAAACTCTTGTTGACGCTTTGCTTGAACATTGATGATCGGAAAACCATTAGCCAAAAGGATCCCGTTCATCATAAAACGGCCAGTACGCTTATTGACGTCCCAAAAAAATTGGGCTCGGGCCATTTGTAAAAATGCAGTGATCGCCTGATCGTAAATATCAGCCTCATTGCCTACTTGTTGCTCAACCTCAATCCACTTTGCATCCAACTCATCCGGAGCTGGAGGTTCATACTCAGAGCCCGTTATAGAAACATAACCCGAACGGAATTTTCCCCACTCCAATGCCTCTTCTTGCCCGGCGATGTTGTGAATTTTTAAGGCTATTTCTTTAGTAAATTTAAACTCTCCACGATCGACTAAAGCAAAGATAAATTCCCACGCTTTAGCTTGGTTCATGGCCATGTTTTGATCACTGATTCGATGACCACCGACAGTGATCCCATCAAGGATGGTTTGTACCTCTGGCAAAGTCATTGCAACACCTTCAAGGTTCACCGCATCATAAACCAGAGCAGGCACATCTCTTTTAGCAAGCTGCTTAGCCAAAGCTATATTTGGCTTCATATGCCAAGTGTTATCTGAAAATGCTGTCATAGCGATATTCTTCAATTTAAGTAAAACTAGGCCAAGTATACACTTGTGAGCAGACAAGGTGGTAGAAGTCGGCTAACGCCCGCCTAAGGGGCTGGCAACGTATAACACAAAACTAAAACACAACAATCGTAACCACCGCAGCTCATTGGGACTGGAAACGCCACGCGTTGACAGTCCCTCTTGAGGCGTTTGTTAGCTTCGTAGCCTATTGTTTAGCAATAATTTTTAAACGCATTTGCTTGAAGTCATTTTACGCAAAAGCATCGGCAAACACACGTCCAGCGCCAAAAGCTGTGAAGTGAGCTGCCAAAACTCAAAACGATCAAGGTTGAGTTGACCACGGTTAAGAGTCCGCGACAAAGAAAACACACTTTCAGCGATGATGCGGCCTTTGTGAAACCAAACTTTCCGTGTGGAGCATCCAACAACATTGAAGCATCGAGGCTTGATGGTTTTCAGCGACTTTGAAACTGCTGAACATTCCACACTTTCTACCAAATAAACATCAGAAAAACTCAAGAGCCAAATTGTGGAATTTGAGCGCTAAAAGCTGAATTTTCACAGCAAATGAGCTTAGATTTTGATGGTTCTAGCCTTTAAGAAGCTAACGCCCGATTAAGCTGTGAGCAACGCCTAAACCAACTCAACGCATAACAACGTAAACACTCATGTTCAAGCATGACGCGAATGCTATGCGTTGCGAATCTGTCTTGAATCGATTGTTAGGTCACGACCAAATTCGTACAAGGTCTCTCGTTAATTATTGATTATCAAATGGAATTGAAGAAAAAGACAAAAATCGAAGCCGAAGTATTCGTCATAGCTACCTTGAGGTCTTGCGGGCGTCACTCTTCAATCGTGCCCCGATTAAGGTGCGCACGAAAGCGCCTCAAGGGTATCATAGAAATGACCAATATTCGTCCTTTTTGCCTTATTTCCTCTATACCCTATTTGCTCTTCAATACTCACTCGACACCATCTTACATTGCTCATGTGATCCCGTCGTGACCTAACGCCCGCCTAAGGGGCTGGCAACGCATAACACTAAACACAAACACAACAACCATAACCACCACGGCTCAATGGGACTGGAAACGCCACGCGTTGACAGTCCCTCTTGAGGCGTTTGTTAGGCGATTAATCAACCAACTCGATGCCTAAACATTCCAATAAATTCAGAGCTTCATAACGAGAAAACTTAGCCCCTTTGACTTGGTTCTCTAACACATTAATTGCGTAATTTGTCGACTCGCTGAAATCCACTTTTTGCAGGTTAGTCCGCATGAATAAACTATGCGTAAAATCGCAGTAACACATTGTTGAACTGGCAAAATTTCCTTCACGGAAGTCCACATCATGCAACTTACACTCATCAAGTGTTAACTCATTCAATGTCAGCCCAAAGAATGAGGCGTCGTTCAAAATACAACGCTGAAATTTAAGCTCAAAATCTAGGTGATAGACAGGCCACGTTGCTCTTGTCCAGTCGATACCCACGAGCTTGCTATCTTGAAATGACACACCAAATAAACGTGCATTGGGGAAACTCGCCAAACTGAGATTACAACGTATAAACTCGCAACTTACAAACTTGCAGTTTTGGAACTGTACGCCAGACAAATCACAATCTGAAAAATGACATTCTTCAAATTCTATGTCTTTGAAACTATTTTCTGATAACTCAAGCTTCTCAAAGGAAACATCTAGATACTGCTCACCACTTTTCAAAGATTTCATCGTTTCCTCCAATCGCCTAACGCCCGCCTAAGGGGCTGACAACGCCTAATAACCAAACTCAAACACAACAACTGCAACCACCGCGGCTCAATAGGACTGGAAACGCCGCGCGTTGACAGTCCCTCTTGAGGCGTTTGTTATGTTGCCGAACCCAAAAGCTTATTCAATGCATCTATTGGATAATCCCAACCTAGATTGCGTTGTGGAGTTCGGTTAACACGTAAAGTCACGTCACTTAAGTCACAATTCTGCAAACCACCATCACAATAGATGTAGTGCTCATAGCCATTAAGAACATCCGTCATGTTGCCCAACAGTTTTCTACTTCCTGTTTTTGTGAACAAAACCTTTTCAGGAGCTCGCTCAAAGGCAGCTATGATGTCATCTGAAAACCCTTCAAGCTCAAGCAGTTGTAGCACACCTTTCTTAAAGATTACGCCGATGTCTTTGATATGTTCTTTTCGTAAACCGATAAGAACAAATGACATCAAGGTTTGCTCTTCCATAAAAACGAGGCATTTACGACGTTCAACAGTAAAAAGGTTTACATACCAATTACCTATTACAAAATTTTCATCTTGCGCTTCAGCCAAATCAGATGGCTTAAGCCCAAATGCATCTTGGACTTTTTTGGTACACCTTAATTGATACATCTACTTTATCGTCTACTTAGTCGTTTAGAAGCGATACTTTAGAGCATTCCTAAAGCCAATTGCAACATAACGCCCGCCTAAGGGGCTGGCAACGCGTAACACAAAAACTCAATCACAACAACCGAAACCACCGCAGCTCATTGGGACTGGAAACGCTACGCGTTGACAGTCCCTCTTGAGGCGTTTGTTATAACGCATTTTCTACCGCACCTAACCAAGCAGGTACATTCTTTTGATACCAGTCAATATATATTGCTGCTTCAGGTTTATTGCGACTTATCAGTATGTTAACTACCTCAATAACTATCCAACACTTTGCAATAACCAAATGCTTCGTTAACTCATCCGTTGCAAATGATGAATTGTGTTGGGTGTATCGCTCGATAATCGAAGCGTACTCATTCATTGAGCCCAAACCTTGTACTAAGGGAGCCAAATCAATTGCTGGGCTGCCATAACCAAAACGCTCCCAGTCAAACAGCACCAGTTCACCATTTTGTCTGATGCCCCAATTTCCATCATTTGTATCGCCCGAAATTAAGCATGAATGCTCAAATAGAACCTGAGACAAACCTTGTATTGATACTATCGTACTTTGAGAAGAACGAGGAAGGCTTAAGGCCTCAAGAGCTGACTCTGTTGAAATAGCGGACCAATGATGCTCTTTGGTACTAAAACAAGGTTTATATTTTGAACAATGAATACTAGCCAATTGCTCAAATACGCTCGAATTGGTTTGCAGTTCCTTTAATGTCACTCGATTAGGAATAAGCTCAATAAAGAGATCCTTATCTTGCACCTTATAAAGTTTGGGAACATTCACTCCCTTGAGCGTTGAAGCTGCATGTTGGTAAAAATTCACCTCTACATCAGAAGCATTTTGCTTATGGATACAAAGGGAACTACCAAATTCTTCAATAGAGACTCGTGCCGAGCCCATTTTCGATAGATCTTTTGTACTCATAACTCTCCCGCGTTATAACGCCCGCCTAAGGGGCTGGCAACGCATAACACTAAACTCAAACACAACAACTGTAACCACCGCAGCTCATTGGGACTGGAAACGCCACGCGTTGACAGTCCCTCTTGAGGCGTTTGTTAGGCTCAAGCTTCAACACTTTACATTTGAATCAAATCAATGATAACCAACTGAAATCATTGGCCAAACTCCGAGTTTCCTTGAATTAGAACTGGCTCAACTTTTACCTATGAACTGACCAATGCAGGCTTTCATTTAGCAACTAGGCCAATGTGGAGACCCTCTCCGACAAACCAACTCACCACGCATGGACACAACAACTCAATGAGGCAATAACGCTGAAACATACAGCGATAAACACATTGCTGTTTCATTAGACAGCGAAAAACAATGCTCAATTGCCGACAGACTTTCAGCCCGTAAGTAAAGGCACCAAACTGCTCAAAGCGACTTGGGAGAGCCGTACTCACCTCGCGCAGACTCAAAAACTCAATGAGGCAATCACTCAGAATTTACAGTACCAGACACATTGCCGCTTCATTAGGCAGCGAAAAACAATATTGAATTGCCGACAAAACCTGAACGAAATGCCAAAGAAATCGATAACACAACCAACTGATTTTTATGAATTAAGCATAACGCCCGCCTAAGGGGCTGACAACGCATCACCACTAAACTCAAACACAACAACCGAAACCACCGCGGCTCAATGGGACTGGAAACGCCACGCGTTGACAGTCCCTCTTGAGGCGTTTGTTATATGCGTGGTTCCTTGTTTGCCACTGTTCTATCTTTCGCTAGTTCGATGACGGCGTGCCCTAACTGAACTAGTGTGCCAAAGTTTGGCGTTGTTTCTGGCTTCAAGGAGCGATAAGCACTCGTACGACTTTTTATACCCGCCTTTGCAATAACTTGACCATGACCAAACTGCTCTACGTAAGAACGAATAGCCGCTTGCAAGATGTCGGGACGCCCCTCCATCATCGATTCCCATGAGGCCTGTTTGATGACGGCTTCCATTTCTTGAACATTAAAACTTAACTCCACCGACTTTTGTGAGCCCTTGGTTATGTCACGGAGTGTCGCGGCCGTTAACTCATTACCATCCCAATTTAACGAGCCATCACGAGTCAAGGAAAAGCGTTTAAAGTCTTTAATTTCTGAAAAAGGTGCATTTTTAAAGTATACCGACAAGTCGGCATAGCCTTGGTAACCATCATTGAACGTCAGTTCTAATGTATGGTCTGAGACAAAATCAACATCTATGACTTTCAACATAAATCACCTAACTTACCTGGATTTTCACCATTTACCGCTTTATTCCACATCACCATCAATTGCTCTCGATGTTCGAGAATATGGTTTTCAGCACGTTTTCGTTGCTTATTGGGTAAGTAACCCTCTAAAAACTCACCTGTTTCAATAGCAATAATTAGCTCGTAACTACCGTACTTAACGTGAATATGAGGCAATTTATGCTGCTTGTTATCAAAGAAGTACAAGCAAAATGAAAGGCCTAATAGGGCATCAATCTCTGGCATAGCCACCTCTAGTTCATCGCTCTAAAGGGACTATAGCAGCGTATCCTTTAGGAGACAAATCCTATAAGCATATAACGCCCGCCTAAGGGGCTGGCAACGCATAACAACTAAGCTCAAACACAACAACCATAACCACCACAGCTCAATGGGACTGGAAACGCCACGCGTTGACAGTCCCTCTTGAGGCGTTTGTTATAACGCATTTTCTACCGCACTTAACCAAGCAGGTACATTCTTTTGATACCAGTCTATATATGTTGCTGCTTCAGGTTTATTGCGACTTATCAGTATGTTAACTACCTCAATAACTATCCAACACTTTGCAATAACCAAATGCTTCGTTAACTCATCCGCTGCAAATGATGAATTGTGTTGGGTGTATCGCTCGAGAATCGAAGCGTACTCATCCATTGAGCCCAAACCTTGTACTAAGGGAGCCAAATCAATTGCTGGGCTGCCATAACCAAAACGCTCCCAGTCAAACAGCACCAGTTCACCATTTTGTCTGATGCCCCAATTTCCATCATTTGTATCGCCCGAAATTAAGCCTGAATGCTCAAATAGAACCTGAGACAAAGCTTGTATTGATACTATCGTACTTTGAGAAGAGCGAGGAAGGCTTAAGGCCTCAAGAGCTGACTCTGTTGAAATAGCTGACCAATGATGCTCTTTGGTACTAAAACAAGGTTTATATTTTGAACAATGAATACTAGCCAATTGCTCAAATACGCTCGAATTGGTTTGCAGTTCCTTTAATGTCACTCGATTAGGAATAAGCTCAATAAAGAGATCCTTATCTTGCACCTTATAAAGTTTGGGAACATTCACTCCCTTGAGCTTTGAAGCTGCATGTTGGTAAAAATTCACCTCTACATCAGAAGCATTTTGCTTATGGATACAAAGGGAACTACCAAATTCTTCAATAGAGACTCGTGCCGAGCCCATTTTCGATAGATCTTTTGTACTCATAACTCTCCCGCGTTATAACGCCCGCCTAAGGGGCTGGCAACGCATTACCACTAAACTCAAAAACAACAACTCCAACCACCGTGGCTCATTGGGACTGGAAACGCCGCGCGTTGACAGTCCCTCTTGAGGCGTTTGTTATGTTCGTGCCTAAAGTTGTTCGATTCAATTTGCTCGTACATACATCAAATGAATACCTGTTGGAGTTATATTGGTTAGATCCCTGCTGTAGACATAACCATATCGTTCTAACAAATCTATAGAGTGATACGTCCAACCTGCGGCAAATGCTACTCCTGCTAATGCAAAATAAATACTGACCTTGTTGGCTAACTGCTGTGTTTTAGGTGAATAAATCTCATTAGTTTTCTTGCCGTATAACAATGCCTTAGGTGACATTGCCAACAACGATAAGACAACACCTAAGAAACCAATAGGAAGCCATAATGTAATAACAGATAATCTTACAACTGGGGCTCGGTTGAGTAATGCAAGATAATCTTGAAATAGCTGATAACTGACCCATGCCCAAGATGGAATAAGTAATAGCAACAGAAATAGTCCAGCTAAACGCACTTTATTTTTCGGCGACATTTTCTAGCACCTTCACAACTTTGGGGGAGATTTCAAAATGATCCCATGCAAATTCGACAATCATATAAACTGCAACACAAGCTAGTGCCCCTAAAATCAAAGGCTGACCGAATGTGGCCATTGCAAGTAATGCCGCCTCTCCAGCGCCAAACTGTACTAGAGCTTTAAACATGTCTGAGCCAACATTCCCAAACCAATTAACCAGATGATAATCATCTTTAAACACCAGATCAGTTGTCGCTATACTTGCCGACACCACAAATGTTAATGCGGCTGCACCTTTAAAATTGGCCGATTTTGATTTGGGACTGAATCCTGCTTGCATGGATTTGAACGAGTTCAATGGGTACTTTTTGCCGTTCATATTGATACGAGTACCGTTTACAAAGGCATGTTTCAAAACTTTGCCATTTTTATCCGTACCAGAAAATGCCACAAAGGTTTTACCTTTGCTCTCAACCAAGTCGGCTTTAATACCCATGTCACCAAATTGCTTTGCGATTGAATGGGCATTAAACATTGGCTCTGTATGGTTAAACCAGGATTTAGAAGTGTTGATACTCGCAGCAATGGCAGCAACATCACGACCAGACTCCAACCAAATGTTGTGCAAAATTTTATGGGCATCTTCTAAGTCTGCAATAAGAACATGTTGATGATTCTTTGCCATTTCTTCTTCAAGTGAACACTGGGAACTTAGTGAGTCACGAAGAGAGTCATCAAGCATTTGTGAGGCATTTCGACGAGTAAGGACATCCGCTCTTTGTAATGCATAACGGTCTTCGTTTGCTTGCACATAAGACCACGTTTCTTCAGATTGTCGATGATTCTCTTGGAGTTGCTTTAAATACCTTTCTTTCGGAGAAAGTTTAGGCTTAGGGGCTTCAGGTAAAGTGTCCCCCTCAACCCAACGCATATTGTACCGACTAATATCTTTTGTCATGGCTGTAACGTCCTCGCTTATTCTGCTTTAAGCGTATGATAACGCGAAAATTGGCGAGGCAAAAACTTGCTCACGGGCAACAAATTGCCTGCAATAATGTGACGATTTTCAGATAGAGAACATAACGCCCGCCTAAGGGGCTGACAACGCATAACAACCGAACCCAAACACAACCACCGTAACCACCGCGGCTCAATGGGACTGGAAACGCCGCGCGTTGACAGTCCCTCTTGAGGCGTTTGTTATATGCCATTTTTACCACTATAATCAATGCGCATTTAAAATACGCACGGAGTAACTTCATGAGAACCACGTTTAGTACACAAGCACCCAAAAAGGCTACCAATCTTAGCTTAAACAGTGAGTTACTTGCTGAAGCTAAACGCCTTAATATCAATCTATCCGCTACGATGGAAAAAGCCTTAGAAAAAGAAGTTTCCTCTAGATTGAAAGCTGAATGGCTAGAAAAAAATGCCGAAGCCATTGAAGCTTGTAACGAACTTACTGAGAAACATGGCCTTTTTTCTGATTCATACCGAGTATTCTGATGTCTCAATTTACCCTTTACGAAAATCTCGACAAAAGTACGTCTACCGCTTATCCCTATTTTGTTGACGTACAAAGTGAGCTGCTCAATACGCTCAATACTCGATTGGTGATCCCACTTACACCACTTGATTTACTAGAAAAGAAAGCACCAAGCCATTTGTGCCCAACGATCCATATTGAACAAGGTGACTTTGTCATTCTTACTCAACAAATGGCAAGTGTACCAACCAAAATCTTAGTTGAGCCCGTCGCAGACTTAAGCACTTTCAGAGATGAGATTATCGCTGCTATCGACTTTTTGATTACTGGCATATAACGCCCGCCTAAGGGGCTGACAACGCATAACGCTAAACTCAAACACAAAAACCGAAACCACCGCGGCTCAATGGGACTGGAAACGCTACGCGTTGACAGTCCCTCTTGAGGCGTTTGTTATGCTTAAGCTTCAACACTTTACATTTGAATCCAGTCAAGAATAACCCACTGAAATCATTAACAAAACTTTAAATTTCCTTGAATTAGAACTGGCGCAACTTTTACCTATGAACTGACCAATGCAGGCTTTCATTTAGCAACTAGGCCAATGTGGAAACCCTCTCCGACAAACCAACTCACCACGCATAGGAAAAATAATTCAATGGGGCAATTACGCTGAAACTTAAAGCGACAGATACATTGCTGTTTCATTAGGCAGCGAAAAACAATGCTCAATTGCCGACAGACTTTCAGCCTATAAGTAAAGGCACCAAACTGCTCAAAGCGACTTGAAAGAGCAAAACTCACCTCGCGCAGACTCAACAACCCAATGAGGCAATAACTCAGAAGTTACAGCGCCAGAAACATTGCCGCTTCGTTAGACAGCGACGAACAATATTGAATTGCCGACAAAACTGAACGGAATGCCAAAGGAATCGAAAATCACAACCTGCTGATTTTTATGGATTAAGCATAACGCCCGCCTAAGGGGCTGGCAACGCATAACACTAAACTCAAACACAACAACCGAAACCACTGCGGCTCATTGGGACTGGAAACGCCGCGCGTTGACAGTCCCTCTTGAGGCGTTTGTTAGTTGCCCTACACCAATACCAGTGCTAACATTCGTACACACAACAAAGGAGCTCACCATGGATACTAGAATTCAATTTCGTGTAGACGAAGAAACAAAACGTCTAGCTCAACAAATGGCTGAAAGCCAAGGTCGAACTCTTAGCGATGCTTGTCGTGAACTCACTGAACAATTAGCTGAGCAACAACGCAAGGCATTATCTCACGATGCATGGCTAACTGAACAAGTGAATCAAGCATTTGAGAAGTTCGACTCAGGAAAAGCAGTATTCATTGAACATGACATCGCCAAAGCACGAATGGCTGAACGTAAAGCTAAAATCCGAAATCGAGGCCACGCATGATTTTCTGGGAAGAAGCATCTCTCAATGATCGTGAGAAAATTTTCGAATTTCTCTACGACTTTAACCCAGCAGCCGCTGAAAAAACGGACGAGCTCATAGAAGCCAAAGTCGAAAATTTGCTTGAGCAACCACTAATGGGTGTTCAGCGTGATGGCATTAGAGGCAGATTGCTTATTATCCCTGAGATATCAATGATTGTTTCGTATTGGGTTGATGGTTCTAAAATTCGAATAATGCGTGTACTACATCAGAAACAAAAATTTCCAAACGACTGATTTGTTGCTGATTGGCAACTAACGCCCGCCTAAGGGGCTGGCAACGCATAACACTAAACTCAAAGACAACAACTGCAACCACCACGGCTCATAGGGACTGGAAACGCCGCGCGTTGACAGTCCCTCTTGAGGCGTTTGTTATAGCGCATTTTCTCGCGCTTGCATTACAGACATGACTTTTGCCAACACACTTGGAATACCAGTACCTTTGAGATATTCAACACTTGTTGGGCGACTGGTCGTTTCATCGAATCGTTCATGAAATGTGCTTTGTTTATCAATGATGACAGAAGGTAGTTCATAGCCATCAGCGTTAAACTGATCAGCTGTAATATCAATAATGTAACCTTGGCATACTAGCCATGCGTGAGTCTGGTTTGAGTTATCTCCTAACCCGTGTCCGCAAATATAGTCACTTTCTAGACCATGGTACTTCAATAAATATAAGCCAAGTAAATCAGTAGCATCTCCACAGCAGCCAGCAGGAAAGCCTGATGAAAAATAAAAGCTAGTCATACTATGAAAGTCAGCTTTCTTAAATCGAGCTAAAATCTCTCGAATTTGATAGATCTTTTTTTCGATATCTTTATTCAAACGAAACTCCAAAGTTCACCTGCGCTATAACGCCCGCCTAAGGGGCTGGCAACGCATAACACAAAACTCAAACACAACAACTGTAACCACCGCGGCTCAATGGGACTGGAAACGCCACGCGTTGACAGTCCCTCTTGAGGCGTTTGTTATGCGTAAATTCTAGCCATTTAGCTGCCATGACTCTGAGCCTTTACAGTCATGTTGATTAATCAATGTTTGCTCTACTTGATTAATGTCCTCGCCTTCATTGATGTTGGCAAGAAAGTACAGTTTTATCACATAATTTTTGTCCACAGCATCAGCTAATGCTTTATGGACTACACGATAGCTGTTTGGGTTTGATTTCCGATATGGTTGCCCCGCGATCAAACGAGCCACATTCCGTTTGTAGTGCTTCAGCGGTCGTTTAGCCCCATTTTTTGCTTTACCCACATACCGCCCAACAAGAACGTCAGTTCTATCGTAGATTTCCCACATATAAATCAACGCCTTATCTGGATTGACACCTTGATATATAACATCAAAATTCATACTAACCTTTTAAAAATTAGGAAAATTTTTTAGTTAGCCATTTTACGCATAACGCCCGCCTAAGGGGCTGGCAACGCATTACCACTAAACTCAAACACAACAACCATAACCACCGCGGCTCAATGGGACTGGAAACGCCGCGCGTTGACAGTCCCTCTTGAGGCGTTTGTTAGGCACAGGATGCACGCTGTAGCACCCATTTTTCCAATTTTTCATTGTCGCTATCAACCACAAAACCAATGAAAACAAAGTTGTTGGCTCGTACGACATTCAACGAAGCGAGGTTCGCCGATGAAATCAAAGCCACAACACTTTCAATTGAATCCATATTAAACGCCAACTGACAAAGTTGATTGACTGCCAATTTTGCAAATCCTCGACCTTGTTTATAAGGCGAAACATTGTATCCAATTTCAACTTCACCATCTTGAGGTTCATCTTTGAAGCCACAGAAACCAACGACATTATTGCCCACTGACATCATGTAGGGTAATGACCAAATTTCAGCTTTTGAGTTTTGGAGCTGCTCATAAGAACGAATCAGAACATGCTTTGGTGGCACAGCCCCTTCACAAAACGTCAATTCTGAGTCAAGGCAAATATGGTCGAGCAAGCATTTAAGATGGCGCTGATTTAACTGTTGTAGTTCCAATTTTCCACCCTGTGCCTAACGCCCGCCTAAGGGGCTGGCAACGCATAACACTAAACTCAAACACAACAACCGTAACCACCGCGGCACATTGGGACTGGAAACGCCACGCGTTGACAGTCCCTCTTGAGGCGTTTGTTATGTGTTTGAATACGTTGATACTTCAATAAGATTCCCATCAGGGTCTCTGAAATAGAATGATGTGATTGCACCTTGTGCACCTGTACGTTTTACAGGCCCCTCCATGATAGTCACACCTTGATTCTCCACATGCTTCATCGCATCAGACAGAACTGTGTCGGTAATAAAGCACAAATCTGCGCTCCCAACTCTGACACTTTGGGCTTTAGGTTCAAACTCATTACCGAGTTGATGAAGATTGATCTTCTGGTGACCAAACTCTAGAGCAATCCGACCAGCGCCAAAACTAACAGCTTTCATGCCCAACACTTTTTCATAAAAGTTCGTTGTTGTTGGAATATCTGCAACAGTCAGAACCAAATGATCAAGGTGACTAATTTTCATCAGAAACTCCATTTTCTAGGAAAACACATAACGCCCGGCTAAGGGGCTGACAACGCATAACAACCAAACTCAAACACAACAACTGCAACCACCGCGGCTCATTGGGACTGGAAACGCCGCGCGTTGACAGTCCCTCTTTAGCCGTTTGTTAGGCGATTTTTGGCTGTAAATTCAAAAGCTATCGGTATTAAGTTGCCTTGCTCGTTAACCCAAACGTTATTTGTGAATTGGTAAACTTTACCGTCTACGTGCAACGAAAAAACACCCTGCTCTTTTAGCTGGAATGTTACGTCTGGAGTATCAGTAATTAGGAATGCACTAGGCAACTTCTCTGATTCATTCGACTTTACGTAAAAATAGTAACTAAATCCTGTAGTAGCACCACCTGCATTATTTCTATAGCCGATCAAAGTCTGCGTATCAGACAACGGTACTTTTATAACCTCTTTATCAAGCTCAACTCTAGGCTCAAGCAAGTAGTCAACTAATATTGTGACTAGAACACCAATCAATATTAGGCTAATAGCCTTTACTTTTTGCATATTCAATACCTAGTGCTATATAACGTTGATCGTTTGGATCATCTCCAAATGGTTGATCGCTCCAACAACTACCCCAGCTATCAGCTGAAGTACCCGCCTTCATTTGAGCACAACCAGCAGCTCTTAACAAAACTTCTTCTGGAATGCCACCTGCATAACCAACTGCCCCATAATGAAAATTACCGAAATTTTCAAACGGGCCACTTTGTTTATAATCCCACGGGCCTTTATTTCTAACCTGTTCATAAAACCAATAGAAATCAGTTGGGCCAACAATGCGGCCAAACTTTTGCTTTATCATTTTCATATTGGCATCAACTGACACACCTTGGGGTGCAGTTGGGTATATTGACATTTTGACCTCCGATTTTCGCCTAACGCCCGCCTAAGGGGCTGGCAACGCATTACCACTAAACTTAAACACAACAACTGCAACCACCGCGACTCAATGGGACTGGAAACGCCACGCGTTGACAGTCCCTCTTGAGGCGTTTGTTATATGCGTGGTGGAATAGGCTCAATTGGAATTTTACACATATCTAAATAGTTTTCTTCACCGAACGGTGACTCCGCCAGTTCTATTTTTCCATGAGAGGTATAAACATCAAACAAAGCATTATTTTCCTCGAACTCACTTTCCAGTTTAGTTACCTTTTGATTTGCTATGCTGCACTCACCATTTTGACCTTCTTTAAAAGTTAAAAATGCTTCGTGCATAAATTTAGCAACAAGAGCGCAATGAACTTGTTCATGCCGATAAAGTTGCTCAAGGTAAGTACGGAACTCCTCCGACACCTCCTTCGATGTACTTAATGAGTCAATTCGGGGGAGAGTGTACTTAACGCCTAAGTTAAATTCGTAAATTTCACAAGTATCATCATTGGTATAAAAATCATATTTCCAAGATGTGTAGGCATCAAAACCCTTAGCTTCCAGAACATTGGGTTTGTTGGCATCAAATGAAAGGTTGACTTCATCTACATTTGCTCCGCCAACAAGATAAATCTCCATTTGTTTTTGAAAGGGAAAACCAAGGTCGCTACTAGCAAAAACCTGCCCCACAAATATCAGATATGTAGCTACTAATAAGACTTTACTCATATTTCCTTCGAAGCATATAACGCCCGATTAAGCTGTGAGCAACGCCTAAACCAACTCAACGCATAACAACGTAAACACTCATGTTCAAGCATGACGCGAATGCTATGCGTTGCGAATCTGTCTTGAATCGATTGTTAGGTCACGACCAAATTCGTACAAGGTCTCTCGTTAATTATTGATTATCAAATGGAATTGAAGAAAAAGACAAAAATCGAAGCCGAAGTATTCGTCATAGCTACCTTGAGGTCTTGCGGGCGTCACTCTTCAATCGTGCCCCGATTAAGGTGCGCACGAAAGCGCCTCAAGGGTATCATAGAAATGACCAATATTCGTCCTTTTTGCCTTATTTCCTCTATACCCTATTTGCTCTTCAATACTCACTCGACACCATCTTACATTGCTCATGTGATCCCGTCGTGACCTAACGCCCGCCTAAGGGGCTGGCAACGCATTATCACTAAACTCAAACACAACAACCATAACCACCGCGGCTCAAAGGGACTGGAAACGCTACGCGTTGACAGTCCCTCTTGAGGCGTTTGTTATAGCGGTGCTTTTAGTTGCCCGTGGACATATGATGTGTTGCACATAGCTTATTGCCTGCAGGATCTCGTAAATAAGCTAAATACATTTTTCTTTGTCCACTCGTTCTAATACCCGGAGGATCTTCACAAGCAACTCCACCATTTGCTAAACCGGCTGCATGCCATGCTTCTACTAACTCTGGGCTACTAACTTTAAAACCAATTGTCATCCCATTACCATGCGTCGCAGGTTCACCATTTACTGGTTTAGTAATACCAAGCACACCGTCTTGGTTTATGTAGAGACATCGGCCTTTAGCGTCAATAACACCCGCCGGATAACCTAACACTGACAATATGGCATCATAGAAAACCTTTGACTTTTCAATATCATTTGAGCCGATCATGATGTGACTAAACATTCTTGTTCCTTTTGTTGAGCAAAGTCGGAATTTACTCTGAGGCATCGATTGAGCAATGTCTAGGTTGAAATGTGAGATAAGCTATAACGCCCGCCTAAGGGGCTGGCAACGCATAACACTAAACTCAAACACAACAACCATAACCACCGCGGATCAATGGGACTGGAAACGCCGCGCGTTGACAGTCCCTCTTGAGGCGTTTGTTAGAACAATAGTGCACGCGGACTAAATATTTCTTTATGCCAATCAAGCTCAGAGTCTGAAATCTCCGCATCAATATTGTATTTACTCATAACCTCGCACACGACCTCTTTAAACCAAGGCGTTGCATTGGGAGCAAAAATCACCTCATCAATAAAATCGCCACTGACAGGTATTGTAATTCCATAGTTTCGGTTACGCTCATATGGCTCGACTGCGTTTTTATCTACGACACACAATCTAATTTCTTGCTCATGGCGATAGGCAGGATGCTTATAAAAGAAATCATCAAGCTTATGGTCGTATAAGTGAGAACATTCGGTCGAAGTCCTTTTTGTGCTCTCCCTCTTGTACAAAGGCTTAGGGTATTCCGAAAAGCTGAAGTAGGACACAAAATTCAAACGGCATGGGTATGTTTTGAACTTCTTCGAATGTTCGATAAGACTTTTAAGTTTCAAAGTCGTTGTCTTAATCATCAAAGATTCTGCATTTGAACCATATAAATTCCACATAGCCATAGATTCGCCTGTGGATTTATACCAACAGCTAGTGTAAATCCATTCTTTTGCCCAATCATTCTCCATTTTAGGAGCTATCCCTTGCTCATGATAATTAAACATCACAGATGCTAACCTCTCTAATTCGTCTTCAAAAAGCGATGTTTTGGGGATGAATAGACCTTTTGTGATCAGACTAATAAATTGAGGTAATTGGATATACCTTGCTATTTCCATCAAAATCCTACTTCTACAGTTGAAACTATGTTCTAACGCCCGCCTAAGGGGCTGGCAACGCATTACCACTAAACTCAAACACAACAACCGTAACCACCGCGGCTCAATGGGACTGGAAACGCCACGCGTTGACAGTCCCTCTTGAGGCGTTTGTTAGCTGTTTTGGATTCATATACTAAGTGCAACGCTAAAAAACCCAAAAAACTATGGATTACTCAAGTTCAATCAGCAACTGAAGTAAGGATCAAAATCATCATTTGGTATCCCAACACCACCTGCTACCAGGTTATCTAACTCTAACTCTTCAAATTTGAAGGTTTCTATTTTCTTCCCATTCCTACATGTAACTAGATCGCCCTCCTGAGATAGAACGACCATAGATAGACTTGGATTTTTCTTTTGGTGTACAAAATCATATTTGATGAACATATTTACTTTCCTCAATCTCTTAAATCGCTCCTAGAGTGACTTTACCAAAGAATCAAGGAAAATAAAATAAATCTTATATTTCATATACATAGATGTATTATTGGATAAATTAGAACATAGTGAAAGGGTAAAATAGGATAGTCCCAGAATGAAAATTTCATCTGTATTCGCAAACGTAAATAACAGCTAACGCCCGCCTAAGGGGCTGACAACGCATTACCACTAAACTCAAACACCACAACCGTAACCACCGCGGCTCAATGGGACTGGAAACGCCACGCGTTGACAGTCCCTCTTGAGGCGTTTGTTATAAAGCAGATTTCCACTAAACGTTAATTTTGCCTTTTAAATAAAGAACACCTTTACCTGAAATAACAATGGCTCTTTCTAAAACGCGACACTTCAGCACACCACCTCTCTTGGAGGCTTGGTAGGCGAGTAAATCTACCTTCCCTAGTTTGTCTGCCCAATAAGGAGCCAAGCCTGAATGGATAGAACCTGTAACTGGATCTTCATCACCACCGTTTGCAGGCCAAAAATAACGCGATACAAAATCATAGCTGTCGGATTTAGCAGTTACTACAACATCTAAAGGTGCAAGCTGTTTCAATTGTTCAGAGATATAAGAAACGTCCAAAACTTCTTGCTCATTGGCAAAGACAGCAAAGTAGGCTTGCCTGTTTTTGAGAACCTCGATAGGTTCTTTAGATAAGCCATTCAAAAGTTGGGGCGGAATTGTAGAAGCTACTTCTGGCTTCTGGTTGGGGAACTCCATTTCAATTTCATTCTGTGCATTGAGAATTACATTTAAGTTGCCAACTTTTTGGGTTACGAACTCAATTTGGTTTTCTACACCGAGCTCCTTAAACAATACATGGGCAGATGCTAAGGTTGCGTGACCACAAAAATCAATTTCAGTCAGGGGTGAAAACCAACGAATCTCGTATTGGTTAGCACCTACATTTTTAATGTAGGCAGTCTCTGACAGGTTGTTTTCAGCCGCTATATTTTGCATTAGTTCATCAGACAGCCAGTCTTCGACCGGAACTACTGCTGCTGAGTTACCTTTAAACTGTTGATCTGTAAATGCATCAACTACGAAAATATCCAATTCCAACTTATGAACTCCATTTGCTTTATAACGCCCGCCTAAGATTTCAAACAGTTAAATGCTTCCGCGACTGTTTCAAACTGAATTTTTGTCAAACAGACTTCCGCTAAACAGAACTCATGACGTTGAATCAATCTAGACGCTTCCTCTACTGAAATCTGGGTTGAGTTTTCAATCAAGTTGACTGCTGATCCATCTGAAACTATTGAATAGACAAAACCTTCAGAATCAATGACTCGATCGCTCGGACTAACGATCAGATCCACACACTCGCAATTCAAATCAGCCTCAGAGCCCAAATAAACAAGCTCATCGTCACCATCTAATTTCAGAATACAAGGCCAATTGACCATGAACTTCTCCGATAAACATAACGCCCGCCTAAGGGGCTGGCAACGCATAACACCAAACTCAATCACAACAACTGTAACCACGGCGGCTCATTAGGACTGGAAACGCCACGCGTTGACAGTCCCTCTTGAGGCGTTTGTTATGTACGTGCGCTTTGTTCCAGCGAAACAAACAACGGCTTTACAAACTTTGCTTCTTCTTGATAACGATTTCTCGTATCCCAAAGATCAACTGCATGTTGAATGTTAAGCCAAAATTCTGGTGTGTTACCTAATGCCGCTGCTAACTTGATTGCTACCGGAGCTGTTAACACTCCGCCATTGATCAAATTACTGACCGTATTTCTGTGTACGCCCATCGCTTCAGCGAGCGCTTTTGATGTGATGCCCATTGGTTCAAGAAATTCAACTTTTAACATTTCCCCAACGCTAACTGGACGACGTTTTGTCTTACGCATAGTCGTTACCTCAATACTTATGTGGGTCTAAGTAAGTATTTAGTGCAACACCATCAACCCACTGAAAAATCAAACGATACTGTTTGTTCACTCGAATTGAACACCAACCTTTAAGATTTCCTTCAAGATGTTCAAAACGATTACCCGGTGGAATTCTTAAGTCTGATTCAGCTTGAGCTGCATCTAAGATTTCCAGCTTCCGAAATAGAGCATTCTCTATGCTACTTGGAATTAAACGATGTCGTTTATCATCCTCATAAAACTGCTCTAACCACTTATCTTTAAATTCTAATGCCATTGCAACTTGCACTGTCTCATTGTGCATCCATAGACAAAGACTAACGCATAATGACATTGTGCACAAGTTTGACTTGTAGGAAGGATTTCAGAAAAGTACATAACGCCCGCCTAAGGGGCTGGCAACGCATACCACTAAACTCAATCACAACAACCGAAACCACCGCGGTTCAATGGGACTGGAAACGCCACGCGTTGACAGTCCCTCTTGAGGCGTTTGTTAGCTTACTGTCCTAACATGCCAACTAAGAGGACATAACTATTGTGAAGCGCATGAATTAAAAAGGCTATTGTGAACCCTACTTTTGGTGAACTCTGCCGCCATACTTGAAATGCAACCCCAAAAACAACAAATGGCATGAATGTAAACATACCCCAAAGTGGGTGTGACATAGAATGTAAAACAGAAAAGATAAACGCACACAAGCAGGCACTTAAAAAAATTCTGTCTGTAAATTTTGCGATGAGCACCAGTATCAGTGTCATCAATAATGTTTCTAAGGCTGGGCCAACCAAAACTGTTCCAAGCACATCAACCAAAGTCATTCCCACATCAGGACCATCAGCGGGGAGACCATAAAGAAGATCAACAATCACCGCAAGCGCACCTGCGGAGCAGAAAGAAACAGCAGACGCTTTTAGGCAATAACCTAATTTTGACTCTTTACGACTTAGTAGAAACACACCGTAGTACTTTGTAAGCTAACGCCCGCCTAAGGGGCTGGCAACGCATTAACACCAAACTCAAACACAACAACTGTAACCACCGCAGCTCAATGGGACTGGATACGCCACGCGTTGACAGTCCCTCTTGAGGCGTTTGTTAGCCGTTTTTTTTCAAACCTACTGTTTCGTAAGCATTAACCGACGCAAATCTCGCTCCGCACGCATAACAAAAAGAATACGAACCTTTGCATCATCATACTTATAGAAAACACGACACGGATTTACAACGACTTCACGATAATTGAGGTGTTCTAGTTCTAAAGGGACGCGCCCAGACTCTGGAAAATCGGCCAAACGTTCAACTTTTGTAAAAACGGTTTGCACGAGTTGTTTAGCAGCCACGACATTTTCAAGCGCGATGTATTCAGCAATATCATTCAGGTCGGATAGAGCCGGCTCCGTCCAAATTATTTCAGCCATTTTGACATTCTGTCCTTAGCATCTTGATGGCTGACCACTTTGCCATCCGCTAGAGCTCGCTCTCCACGAGCAATACCTTCCAGGATCGCTAAACGATTTTGCATAAATTCATAGTCGTCTACATCAATAAGGTAAGCTGACGGTTTTCCGTGCTCAGTTATCAATACTGGCTCTTTCGTATCATGAAGATCGGCAAGGATCTTAGTGGCCTGACGTTTTAGTGACGTCACAAGTTCTACTTTCATTTGAGCTGCTCCAAAGAAACACTGAAGTGATACTATTCTATCACTCTGAGCATAGCAAGTTTTCAAACGGCTAACGCCCGCCTAAGGGGCTGGCAACGCATTAACGCCAAACTCAAACACAACAACTGCAACCACCGCGGCTCATTGGGACTGGAAACGCTACGCGTTGACAGTCCCTCTTGAGGCGTTTGTTATAGCGCAATTATTCTAGTCCATCCATAGGACAAACTATTTCATCTTTTATATTTTCTAAATCAGCATTTTTGAGGAAGAAATAAAATGTAGAGTCCACTACCTTTAACTGGCGACTATTTGAGTCATACGCGATTACAGGAGGGCTTATTCCTTTATTAGCTTGGAGCTCTGTAAGCCCCTTGAGGACAGCTACCAATGTAGCCCCCTTAAGTTCATTTTTACGATGATGGACTTGCTTAATACTGTGAAGTAGGGATTCTTTTGTTATTCCACCATTAAAACCACGATAACCTATTTCTAGAATATGCATGACAATATAGTACTGAAGAAAGTAAGGCAGTGGTTTATCTTTGACAATTTGAGATCCATTTCCACATGCTATTGACTCTAAATTCCTAAGATGTCTTCCTGAGTACTCTACTGTCTTTGTAGTGGTCAAGTAAAACTGGCCACGGGTTTATAGTTAAGCCAGTATCTTCTCTCTGACTCATTTGGGCTCAAGCCACCGTTGTAATGATGTGGTCTGATGTTGCTGTAATACCCCAGGATATATTGGGTGATTGCCAGCTTGGCCTCGGTAAAATTCCGATAGCCGATTTCCGGTATCCATTCCGTTTTTAAACTCCTGAAAAATCGCTCCATAGGACTGTTATCCCAGCAATTTCCTCTGCGACTCAGGCTCTGGGTTATCTGGTAACGCCACAGCAATTGTCGGAAACTTCGGCTGGTGTAGTGACTCCCTTGGTCACTGTGGAACATCACGCCTTTAGGCCTGCCACGTTGCTCAAATGCCATACTCAATGCCTGCTTGGTCAACTCACTGTCCGGTGAGTGTGACAGTGCCCAACCCACTGGTTTGCGCGCAAATAAATCCAGCACCACAGCCAAATAAGCCCAGCGAGTGCCTGTCCAAACATACGTCACATCGCCGCACCACACCTGATTGGGCGCAACCACGTCAAATTGGCGGTCCAACCGATTCGGGATGTCTACATGTTCTTGATTGGCTTTCTTATAAGCATGCTTTGGTTGTTGGCAACTGACCAATTCCAGCTTTTTCATTAACCGACCCGCACGGTAACGGCTTAATGCAAAACCCCGAGCGGTCGCGATGTCGGCAATGGTTCTGGCCCCGGCAGAGCCATTGCTCTCTCGGTGGATTTGTCGGATTGCACTGTGCAAACACACCGTCTCTGGGCATATCTGCGACTCCCGGCTTAACCAATACCTGTAGCTGCTGCGCTGGACGCCAAACACCTCGCACAGCCAGGCGACCGGGTATCTTGCCCGGTGGCTCTTGTTGAGTTTCTCAATCAGCGAGAAGTGTTCATGGAGTCCGACATCAACAGAGCGGTAGCCTTTTTTAGAACTTCCTTTTCTAATTCAAGCCGTTCTATGCGCTTCTTCAGTTCACGGATTTCAATCTGCTCAGGAGTCATGGGCATAGCCTTGGGGGACTTGCCAGACCGTTCTTCGCGAAGTTGATTTACCCACTTGCCAATCGTGGAATACCCCACGCCCATTGCCTGAGCAGCCTCTTTTTGGGAGTAGCCTTGGTCAAGCACTAACTGAGCCGTTTCCAACCGGAACTCAGGGCTAAAATTCGGACCTTTTTTCTTTGCCATTTCGTCACCTAATGCTGCTATGGTTGCAATCATAACAGCTCTAATCAGGTGGCCAAATTCACTATGCCACTACACTTACTAGCAATAGCTCTATCGACTGTTGACATATCTTCAATAAATTTAGATGAGCTTTGCTTATTAGTTACACCATTTTCAAGGCATGTACTTTTCAGCAGCTCCTGAAAAACACCAACACTAGAAAAGGCATTCTCTATGCATTTCTCTAGAATCACTGTTGCAAATTTAACATTTAGTAATTCTTCGCCTTTTTTAGCAATTTCACGGAAATCTGTCTCTAACCATGGTTCTACAGGTATTTCGTATACTCTGTCTTGTAACTCACCATTATATTGAGCTAAGCGATTTGCTTCTTTCCAAATACCCAAAATAATAAACCTCACCTTCAAGTCTTGGAAAGTGCGCAAATCATACGCAAAAGTTCGTTGTAGACTCTCTGGTAAATAGTGGAAGTTTTCAAGGATAATAACTTTCTTCTGCCCAACTCGATGTATAAGATCAGCCACATCATCAGGCAGCTCCAAATTAAACTCGATCTCATTATATTGCTCATCAGTCTTCGCTGTATTGGTTTTATCTAGACCAACTTCAACCTTTCCTTTCATAACCATGGCAACTGCACCCTGAATAGATGCTTTAGATTTAACCTTCGTTGTATCACCAGTCCCTTCTGTATATGAAGTCTTAAGTACAACACCTGACTTTCTAAGAATAGACTGATATATATCTTTTAAAGTTGTCTTTGGCGATAAACTAATAAGGATATTATCTTCATATGGTATGTATTTTTTAACTAAAGCTGTTTTACCTTGTTTAGAGGCACCATAAACAATAATTTGCTTATCAGTACGTAAGGCATCCTTGAATTTATCATCCACGTGAGTCCGCTCAAGATAGCTGCCTACTTGTTTACCACTAACACCAAATACATCTTCAATATTCATTTATTTATCCCAATCAGATGAATTTTTATTTTTGCGCTATAACGCCCGCCTAAGGGGCTGGCAACGCATAACACTAAACTCAACCACAACAACTGTAACCACCGCGGCTCAATGGGACTGGAAACGCCGCGCGTTGACAGTCCCTCTTGAGGCGTTTGTTAGCACTTTAATTTCCGGCGAGCAAAGAGAACAAATTTCTGGTGTAATTCATGACACTCTGTTGCCATTTCATTAAGCTCTCGGAGTTGTTCATCAACATGTGCCGGATAATCCCAAGCTCCTCTATAGGCGTCTGGGACACATGAAAACATGGGGCCACCATTCAAGTCGTATGAACGCAAAGCGAGTAGATGAACAAATGAATGACACTTTTTCCATAGTTCGGAACGTTTTGCCTCAATCTCTTCGTTCAAAAAGTGATGTTCCACATTGTCCCACTGATCAACAAATTTATTAATGTCTTTCAAGCTATTGTCATGATAAGAATTACCTAAATCATGGTCTCTTAAAAATGGAACTGAATATCCATCTGATGGAAAATCGGTTAGAAACCGGTTGAATAAATCGACATCTACTTGTCTGAGTTGCTTACTATCTTCAAGAGCGAACTCTGATGATTTGTATATAAAAAACTTATTTACCAAATTATGGATTAACGCGAATACAATCAAACCGAACCCAACAAGTGGTTCAACAGAACTTGATTGTAATTCTGCAAGCGTGAAATATTCCCCACCATTTAGATTGAATGTATCTACTAAGAAATTGTAGAAAATTTCTTTAAACGCTGTTGGTGTTGCTAACACAGTGCCACCAAGCGTTGCCACGAACCACGTGAGTTTGTTGGTAAAATCCGGAAAAAACCAATGATTTGTAGCTTTTTCGACAATGTTTTTTATTTCTTTTTTTGTGAACACCTAACCTATATCTCCTCTTGAGTGCTAACGCCCGCCTAAGGGGCTGGCAACGCATACCACAAAACTCAAACACACCAACCGTAACCACTGCGGCTCATTGGGACTGGAAACGCCACGCGTTGACAGTCCCTTTGAGGCGCTTGTTAGCTTCGTAACCTATTGTTTCCCAATAACTTTTAAACACCTTTGCTTGAAAGCGATTTTACGAAAAAGCATCACGCAAACACACGTCCAGAGCCAAAAGCTGTGAAGTTGACGGCCAAAACTCAAAACCATCAAGGTTAAGTTGACCACGGTTAAGAGTCCGCGACAAACAAAGCCAGATCACAGCGATGATGCAGCCTTTTGTGAAACCAAACTTTGAGTGTTGAACATCCAACAGCGCTGAAGCATCTAGGCTTGCTAGTTTTCAGCAACTTTGAAACCACTGAATTTTCAACACGTTCGACCAAATCAGCATCAAGAAAGCTCAAAAGCCAAATTGTGAAATTTGTACGCTAAAAGCGGATTTTTCAGAACGATTGAGCTTGGATTTTGATGATTCTAGCCTTTAAGAAGCTAACGCCCGCCTAAGGGGCTGGCAACGCATAATACTAAACTCAAACACAACCGCTGTAACCACGGCGGCTCATTGGGACTGGGAACGCCACGCGTTGACAGTCCCTCTTGAGGCGTTTGTTATGAGCAGCGAGCTAAAGGTTGCTCGATTTCTTTTAACACTCGTGCTGGGTTGCCACCAATGACAACATTGCTACCAAAACTCTTTGTTACAACGGCTCCCGAGGCAACAACAACATTGTCACCTAACGTCACTCCTGGATTGATCGTTGCATGACCTCCAATCCAACAGTTGTTACCTATTCTTATTGGCTTTCCAAACTCTAACCCACTGTTTCTCTGAATCGGATCGATTGGATGAGTTGCCGTATAAATTCCAACCTGTGGTGCTATAAAACAGTTATCGCCAATACGAACTTCCGCTACGTCCAAAATGACGCAGCCAAAATTGGCATAGAAATTCTCACCAACGTGTATATTCAGCCCGTAATCGCAGTTGAAGGTCGATTCAATGTGAATGCTACTTCCTGTAGAACCCAACAAGGATTTGATTATCTCTACTCTTTTATCTGGGCAATTTACACTTGTTTGATTTAGCTTCTCTGTGAGTAAACGAGCCTCAAGACGCAACTTGACGAGCTCAGCGTCACTCGGATCGTAATACTCACCAGAGAGCATTTTTTCTCTTTCTGTCATATACAACTCAGTTCTAAATTTTAATGCTGCTCATAACGCCCGCCTAAGGGGCTGGCAACGCACTACCACTAAACTTAAACACAACAACCGTAACCACCGCGGCTCAATGGGACTGGAAACGCCGCGCGTTGACAGTCCCTCTTGAGGCGTTTGTTAGTTTCGTAGCCCATTGTTTAACAATAACTTTTTTAACACATTTGTTTGAAGACCATTTTACGCAAATGCATCGAACAAACACACGTCCAACACCAAAAGCTGTGAAGTTAGCTGCCAAAACTCAAAACGGTCAAGGTTAAGTTGGCCACGTTTAAGAGTTCACGACAAAGAAAACCAGATCACAGCGATGATGCAGCCTTTGTGAAACCAAATTTGCCGTGTTGAATATCTGACAACATTGAAGCTTCGAAGTTTGTTGGTTCTCAGCGACTTTGAACTAGCTGAAATTTCAACACTTTCTGCCAAATCAGCATCAGGAAAAACTCAAAAGCCAAATAGTGAGACTTGAACGTTTAAAGCTGATTATTCAGGGCATGAATCTGAACTTTTGATGATTTTTTCTAGATAGAAACTAACGCCCGCCTAAAGGGCTGGCAACGCATTACCACTAAACTTAAACACACCAACCGAAACCACCGCGGCTCAATGGGACTGGAAACGCCACGCGTTGACAGTCCCTCTTGAGGCGTTTGTTAGTTTGCCTTCACCCAAATCGTGCGATTTAATCATTTTAAACACTTCGCACCATGAGCTATACTCTTTCAAACTTTGAGTGAGGAGCCTAGTTATGCACACACTAACAGCAAATGATGCTAAACGAAATTTTGGTGAACTTCTTCTAAGCGCACAACGCGAACCTGTCATCATCAGCAAAAACAGTAAGAATACTGTCGTTGTCATGTCCATTAAGGACTTTGAAGAACTTGAAGCAATGAAACTCGATTATCTCAAACACTGCTTTGAGTCTGCTCAGAAAGACTTAGATGGTGGCAAAACCGTTGATGGTGCCACTTTTCTAAACACCCTTTGATTGAGCGTTTACCTCAATATGCAAAATAAACAATATAAGCTCAGCCAATTAGCCCAAGAGCACTTACTCAAGGTTAAACACTACACCATTGAAAATTTCGCTGAAGCGCAGTGGCAAAAATATAAGTCGACCTTGCTTTCAGGTTTCCAAACTCTAGCGGATAACCCAGGACTAGGAAAAAGCTGTGAAGATATTTACCAAAATGGTTTTTACTTTCCAGTGGGGAAACACATGGCTTATTACACCAAAGAAGCAAACTTCATTCTCATTGTTGCGGTATTAGGGCAATCACAACTGCCCCAAAAGCATCTCAAACAGTCACGCTTTGTTTCTTAGTCTCCGATTGCAAACTAACGCTCGGTTAAGGGGCTGACAACGCAAACTACTAAACTTAGCCAGAACAACCGTAACCACAAATGCTAGACAGAACCAAAAATGCTACGCGTTGGCAGTCCCACTTGAACCGCTTGTTAGTTTTTCAATTTCACCGATATAGCTTTTAAAACCATCCTTTAATCCATTATCTAAAAATGCAAAGTAACAACAACACCCACCTGTATTGATAACTTGCTCTGGACAATCACAACGCTGAAATGCCCGAAATGGTTCCTTGCCTGGTAAGTTAATCAGGGTTTCCGCATCATATGGCAAAAACGCCGCAATACGATACTCACTTTCATGTATATATTTTATTGGCTTTGTAAACACAGCTGCTTCTGAAGGTAAGTAATCAAGGCCTGCATTTTTGTCATAATACTCAACATTCCTAGCCACAACTTTATCGCCAAACTTATCTTCAAATACAAACTTCAAGAAATTAACTAAATATTCAACATTGAATTCTATACACACATCAGCATCAAATTTATCGAATAACTCTGGATCATTTTTCTTATTGCTAAAACAGATACACAAACAATTTCTCACCGGCATTGAGAACTTTACGTTACCAACTAGACTATCAGGATTAACTTCTATTCCCGCAAAAGCAATTCTTATTGATTCTGGAGTAAACTCAAAGTACTTAACCTCTTCATCATCTTGCATATTTTCGTTTTCGAGGCGAGCATAATGCCTTATATCACATAGCCGTATTTGGCCACTACCATCTACTAATGGTTTCAAATATTTCCACTTTCCATATAAATATTTGTACACAGGTTCCTCCGAAAAACTAACGCCCGCCTAAGGGGCTGACAACGCATTAACACTAAACTCAAACACAACAACCGAAACCACCGCGGCTCAATGGGACTGGAAACGCTACGCGTTGACAGTCCCTCTTGAGGCGTTTGTTAGCTTCGTAGCCCATTGTTTAACAATGACTTTTTAAACACATTTGCTTGAAATGCATTTTACGTAAAAGCATCACTCAAACACACGTCCAACGCCAAAAGCTGTGAAGTGAGCAGCCAAAACTCGCAGCGATCAAGGTTGAGTTGGCTACTTACCGAATTTCCGACAAAGAAAGCGCGATTTCAGCGACGATGCTACTTTTTGTGAAACCAAGCTGCCAGTGTTGAACATCCAACAACATTGAAACATCGAGACTTGTTGGCTTTCAGCGGCTTTGAAACTTCGGAACTTCCAACACTTTCTACCAAATCAGCATCTAGAAAAATTCAAATGCCAAATTGTGCAATTTGAACACTAAAAGCTGACTTTTAAGAACAAGAAGTTTGGATTTTGATGATTTTAGCCTTTAAGAAGCTAACGCCCGCCTAAGGGGCTGACAACGCATAACACTAAACTCAAACACAACAACTGCAACCACCGCGGCTCATTGGGACTGGAAACGCCACGCGTTGACAGTCCCTCTTGAGGCGTTTGTTATGCGCGCCTTGCCCAAAATGCCATTTGATACCATAATTAGGTACTTTTTGGTATTTATGGAGATGGGCTCATGGCTAAAAACACAAGTATCACTCTTGGTGAACACTTCGATGGCTTTATTACAAGCCAAATACAAAGTGGACGTTACGGCTCAGCAAGTGAAGTCATTCGCTCTGCGCTACGTCTACTCGAAAACCAAGAAACCAAACTACAGTCACTCCGTCAATTACTTGTTGAAGGTGAGCAAAGTGGTGATGCTGATTATGACCTTGATAGCTTCATCAATGAACTCGATAGTGAAAACATTCGATGAAACCATTTAATCTTACTGTCGCCGCTAAAGCCGATTTACGGGATATTGCTTTATTCACTCAACGACGCTGGGGAAAAGAGCAGCGAAATGTTTATTTAAAGCAATTCGATGATTCCTTTTGGCTTTTAGCGGAAAATCCCGACATCAGTAAATCATGCGATGAAATTCGAGAGGGATACAGAAAATTTCCCCAAGGGAGCCACGTCATCTTTTATCAGCAAATCGGCAGCCAACAAATCAGGGTGATCCGAATTCTTCATAAGAGCATGGATGTGAACCCAATATTTGGCGCATAACGCCCGCCTAAGAGGCTGGCAACGCATACCACTAAACTCAAACCACCGCGGCTCAATGGGACTGGAAACGCTATGCGTTGACAGTCCCTCTTGAGGCGTTTGTTATGCATGTGCCACAACGCGAGCCATATGGTAAACGTCAACGTAGCTGCCATTTCTGAACTCATACGCTTTCGACTCACCTTCAATTTCAAAGCCAAACTTCTTGTACAAATTAATCGCTCGTTCGTTATCCACATAGACCGTCAATTCGATTCGTTTCAAATTCAGCCAGTTATCCGCCAAATCAATAACTGTTTTCAGCAAAGCACTACCAACACCTAAACCTTGAGCATCGTCTTTTACGCCCATACCGAATGTACCGACGTGACGACGTCGCGGATTGGTACATAGCTCAAAGCCCAAATTACCTACTACTTCACCGTCCACTACTGCCACATGGGCATAAACATGCTCTGGAATATTCTGGAAACGTTTTTCCCACATATCTGAGGATGGAAAAGGAAGTTGTAATGTGCCGGTGTAGGCATTTGGGCACTCATAAATTCCTTTTATCGCTTTAGCATCAGATGGCTCTGCTCGCCTGACTTCAACAACCATGGTTCCTCTTTCCTAAAAAATGCATAACGCCCGCCTAAGGGGCTGGCAACGCATACCGCCAAACTCAAACACAACAACTGTAACCACCGCGGCTCAATGGGACTGGAAACGCCACGCGTTGACAGTCCCTCTTGAGGCGTTTGTTATGTGCGTGGTTGATTCGATACGATTTTAACCCACTGAGCTCGCCATGCTTGAGGTAGCATCTCGTCAGGCCAAAACTCTTTTTGTTTAATGATTAATCCATTCTCAACAGTATGGAATGTAATAGCTCTGGCTTTTTGCACACCATCTGTTATCGATACATCCGTTACAACGCTATCGCCTTCACATACAACAGAGTGAATGTCGAATAACCAATGACCATTTGCAGGATAGTGCGCATTAATGGCTACAAAATTCTCTCGGCCAAGAATCAATTCGCCTGACTGAGGCCAAAAACCTTCGAAATCCAAGCTTAACCACTCACTTGCTTTGGCAAAGTCATTGGTTTTCATGGCATTCCAGAATGACAATACAACGTCCTTGGAATTCATACTTTCTCCATTAGCACATAACGCCCGCCTAAGGGGCTGGCAACGCATAACAACTAAACTCAAACACAACAACTGCAACCACCGCGGCTCATTGGGACTGGAAACGCCACGCGTTGGTTGTCCCTCTTGAACCGTTTGTTATGTTCCTTGGATTCATATACTAAGTGCAACACTAAAAAATAAAACGGTGAGCCGTCATAATCCCTATTTTTCCTCCCGCCAAGAAGTGAAAAAGAATGACTTATAAACAGCTCACCGAAGGTGAGAGATATACAATCGCAGCCTATAAAAAGCAAGGCCTGAGCTATACCCATATCGCTAAACTCACCGGACGACATAAGAGTACCATTTCTCGCGAAATTGCTCGTAATCGCTGTGCTTACGATGGAGCATACCGCGCTTTCAAAGCCGACCAACGCACTCGGACAAGGCGCAGTAAATCTAGGCGCAATCAGCGTATTACTCAGCAGCAATATAACCAAGTCGTGCACTTTATTAAAAAGGACTGGAGTCCTGCTCAAGTGGTCGGAAGAATGAAACGGTATAAACAGCCAACCATTAGCCATGAGTCCATTTACCAGTTCATCTGGCGAGATAAAGCCAATGGGGGCACGCTTTGGAAGCACCTACGACAATCAACCAAACAGCGGCGCAAGCGTTACGCTGCCTACGATAGTCGCGGAAGGCTCGCCAATAAACGACATATCTCTCAGCGTCCTAAAAGTGCCGAAACACGTAAAACGCGTGGACACTGGGAAATTGATACAGTTATGGGAAAAGGCTCTAAACACTGCATCGTGACACTCGTTGAACGCATGACCGGCTACACCCTGATTGGGCAAATGGACGACCGAACAACCGCATCACTTAACCGGCGAACCATTCAGCTTATGAGTCGATTTGATGGCCTGTTTACCACCATTACCGCCGATAATGGCACTGAGTTTAACCAATATGAGCTTATTGAAGCCACCACCGATACTCGATTTTATTTTGCTAACCCACACCACTCTTGGGAGCGAGGAACCAATGAAAATACCAACGGCCTTATCCGACAATATCTGCCCAAAGGCACCTCGATGGCAACACTTACTCAAGCAAAGTGCAACGCGATTGCCCACAAACTTAACTGCAGACCCAGAGCTCGTCTTGGCTTTCAAACTCCGGAGGAATGTTTTGTTGGATATTATCGCTGATCGTTGCACTTCAAACTTGATACTAAGTGTGTGCTGATGATTGCTCTTGTTCTAGCTCTTTTTTCTGCTTGAGTTTCACCTCGTCCCAAGAAATACCATTTTCGATTGCAGATACACGTTCTTCATATTTCCGACATGCTCTTTGGACTACAGACTCAATCTTAACTCCTGCCTCTTTTTCGAGAGACAGGATCGCATTTAGGTAGTCCCACAGCACATCACCTAATTCATCTTCGAGGTAACAGAGTCGATTCTTAGGGATTTCTTCGATAACTTCATCGACTTCTTTTTTAATCTCAGCCAGATAAGTAGATGAGCCTAAATACCAAGAATTATTCTTGTCGAATTCAGATTTTCGTTTGGCTACTTCAAGCAATTTATCAAGATGTTGCATTTAACTTCCCTCAAAACACATAACGCCCGCCTAAGGGGCTGACAACGCATAACACTATACTCACACACAACAGCCGAAACCACCGCGGCTCAATGGGACTGGAAACGCCGCGCGTTGACAGTCCCTCTTGAGGCGTTTGTTATGCAGTTGGTTGCCACAAATGCTGCTATTTTACGGTAAAACCAAACTATCGCTTGGTGGCAACTGTCTTTGTTGAGACAATCCTCACCGTTATTTCTACATCAACGGACAACTATGAAACTCTTAGTTCGCAACCTTGCTCGCACCACAACTGAGTACGACATTCGTAAACTGTTTTCTGAACACGGCTCTGTTACCGAATGCACTCTCGTTTTAGACCAAGAAACCGGTCTATCGAAAGGCTTTGCTTTCGTCGAAATGCCAGAGGCTTCAGAAGCAAAAACTGCAATTGCAGCACTGAATATGGCAAACGTTGCCAAAAGTAAGATTCGAGTCAAAGCAGCTCAATAAAGCAAATTCTAAAGCCTGCTGAAAATGCTGGTTTTTTATTGCCCAAAAAACTGCATAACGCCCGCCTAAGGGGCTGACAACGCATAACACTAAACTCAAACACAACAACCGAAACCACCGCGGCTCAATGGGACTGAAAACGCCACGCGTTGGCAGTCCCTTTGAGGCGTTTGTTAGCTTCGTAGCCTATTGTTTAACAATGATTTTTAAACACATTTGTTTGAAAGCCATTTTACGCAGAAGCATCTCACAAACACACGTCCAACGCCAAAAGCTGTGAAGTTGGCTGCCAAAACTTAAAACGATCTAGGCTAAGTTGGCCACGATTAAGAGTCCGCGACAAAGAAAGCAAGATCACAGCGATGATGCAGCCTTTTGTGAAACCAAACTTGCTGTGTGGAACATCCAACAACCTTGAAGCATCGAGGCTTGTGGGTTTTCAGCGGCTTTGAACCTGCTGAACTTTCAACACTTTCTACCAAATCGGCATCAGAAAAACTCGAAAGCCAAGTTGTGAGATTTGAATGCTAAAAACTGATTTTCACAACAAATGAACTTAGATTTTGATGATTCTAGCCTTTAAGAAGCTAACGCCCGCCTAAGGGGCTGGCAACGCATAACACTAAACCCAAACACAACAACCGTAACCACCGCGGCTTAATGGGACTGGAAACGCCACGCGTTGACAGTCCCTCTTGAGGCGTTTGTTAGGCGATGGAATGAGGTTCTACACTAAACCTTAATACTGTTTTGTACTTTTCAGGGCTCACTCGCCTTGTATCTGTCAAGTATATTTCCCTGTGCATTTTTGATTTGCGCGAAAAACCTTCTCTTTCCGCAAAACGTTCCATTAAAGCAAAACTAGCAGGCTCATTTTCAAAGGGGCCTGAATGAAGCATTTGAACACAACGCCCCTCTTCAATCCTTTCGAACAATATTGCCGATAAATACTTTGAGGGCTTTGAGGCTTGAACTTGATCTCGAACCACATTGAACAGCGTTTCGTCTATAAAATCAGGTTGTCGAATCATCAATGTGTAGAGTAAATCGTCTTTGTTTATTTTGCCTGTAAAAGTCATTTTTGCTTCGTCTGTTATGTCCCAAACACCTTCTAATGGATAAACGGTAAAGTCACTGTAGCCTTCTGGTTTTACATCACTTTTCTTCAAACCCATTTTCAGGCCGTATGCCAATGAATATAAAGCACTCACATGCTCGGCAAACAGCTCACTACTTGGGTTGCACTGCCCTCTAAGAGTGATGAAATTGAATGCTGGCAAATCAATAACATCGGGTTTACTTTTTGGTAAGTATGTAGATTTTTCATGCTTACGCCATTCATGTTTTATCACCATATATCCACCATAGTTCACTATACCAAACGATTTGGAACTGCGGACAGGCAGGCAGAAAGTGAGTTCATCCCTAAGGTGAACGAATGTAGCCAACACCGCTGCAGTATCAGGTAAGAATAGTATAAACCGATTAATCGACTAACGCCCGCCTAAGGAGCTGGCAACGCACTACCACTAAACTCAAACACAACAACCGAAACCACCGCGGCTCAATGGGACTGGAAACGCTACGCGTTGACAGTCCCTCTTGAGGCGTTTGTTAGCTTCGTAGCCCATTGTTTACCAATGACTTTTTAAACAAATTTGCTTGAAATGCATTTTACGCAAAAGCATCTCTCAAACACACGTCCAACGCCAAAAGCTGTGAAGTGAGCTGCCAAAACTTGCAGCGTTCAAGGTTAAGTTGGCCACGGTTAAGAGTCCGGGACAAAGAAAGCAAGATCACAACGATGATGCAGCCTTTTGTGAAACCAAACGTTCCGTGCTAAGCATCCAACAACATTGAAGCATCGAAGTTTGATGGTTTTCAGCAACTTTGAAACTGCGGAACTTCCAACACTTTCTACCAAATCAGCATCTAGCAAAATTCAAATGCCAAATTGTGCAATTTGAACACTAAAAGCTGATTTTTCAGAACAAGAAGTTTGGATTTTGATGATTTTAGCCTTTAAGAAGCTAACGCCCGATTAAGCAGTGAGCAACGCCTAAACCAACTCAACGCATAACAACGTAAACACTCATGTTCAAGCATGACGCGAATGCTATGCGTTGCGAATCTGTCTTGAATCGATTGTTAGGTCACGACCAAATTCGTACAAGGTCTCTCGTTAATTATTGATTATCAAATGGAATTGAAGAAAAAGACAAAAATCGAAGCCGAAGTATTTGTCATAGCTCTACCTTGAGGTCTTGCGGGCGTCACTCTTCAATCGTGCCCCGATTAAGGTGCGCACGAAAGCGCCTCAAGGGTATCATAGAAATGACCAATATTCGTCCTTTTTGCCTTATTTCCTCTATACCCTATTTGCTCTTCAATACTCACTCGACACCATCTTACATTGCTCATGTGATCCCGTCGTGACCTAACGCCCGCCTAAGGGGCTGGCAACGCATAACACAAAACTCAAACACAACAACCGTAACCGCCGCGGCTCAATGGGACTGGAAACGCCACGCGTTGACAGTCCCTCTTGAGGCGTTTGTTATGTGCGTGCTTGACTATTCATTCCATACTGGGCTCTGGCAAAACCGGCGCCGTGCTATCCATATAGGTTAAGAAATTCTTCCAGATTTCATGTGTTCTCTGTCTCGTTAACTGCGTTTTGCAAGATATCGCCAAAACACCACGAATTGAACCATCCCGCCATTGTGTATATACCGAATTGCAATGAGAAGACATGTAACTTTGCCAATCTTTCTGAGCCACTTGGATTGCACTGATCAAATTAGAATCATTCGCATTATGCTCAAAACTCGCTTCAAGATATTTTGTTAGTTCCGCTTGAGCTGAATCTAAAGCCATACTTGCACACTGATTAATCTCAAGTGTATTCATCGCAT
This sequence comes from Vibrio mimicus, assembly GCF_019048845.1. Taxonomy (NCBI): domain Bacteria; kingdom Pseudomonadati; phylum Pseudomonadota; class Gammaproteobacteria; order Vibrionales; family Vibrionaceae; genus Vibrio; species Vibrio mimicus. The sequence continues at coordinate 1,993 of NZ_CP077425.1, read as the reverse complement.
TCTTACAATCAAGAGACTCGTTTTCAGCACTTACAACACTAGAAAAACTTGCAAGCATAACTAGCAGCCACTTTTTCATTATTTTCTCCAAAGCACATAACGCCCGCCTAAGGGGCTGGCAACGCATAACAACTAAACTCAAACACAACAACTGCAACCACCGCGGCTCAATGGGACTGGAAACGCCACGCGTTGACAGTCCCTCTTGAGGCGTTTGTTATGTTTGTGGTTCTGAAACGGCTACTCTTTCATTTTTTCTAATGTAGATCAGATGGTTATTATAAAACTCACTTTCAACATAACCATGCTGGAGAGCTTTCTTGTAAATTGACGCTACAAAAATATCCGCAAGACTAAAAGTCCGACCAATAATAAAACCTGATTCATTACAAATCGTCTGACTTAACTTATCAAGACACAGCATAATCCACTCTCCCCGAACCTTCCGTTTGGATGTTTCATCTAGGTCGGGCCTAAAAAAGTTAAGCACAGTTCGGTTTTGAGGTGAATGAATACTGCAGTTCACGTATTCACAAACTGAGCGGATTTTTGTTTTTTCCTCAAGACTTTGACCTAGCAATGGACTCGTTGGAAATCGCTCTTCGAGGTATTCAGCAATAGCCATTGACTCAGTAAATACGAGACCATCAACTAACAACGAAGGCACATAGCCAAATGGATTCATCACACGATAAGTCGTAGCAAGGTCGTCCGAGCTGACTTCAATTCGTTCGTACGGGATACCTTTGAAATTAAGCATCCATTCAACCCTTTCTGAGCTGTTGGAACCCTTTGCGCTATAAAGTGACAAGTCCATTTTAACTCCGAAAAACATAACGCCCGCCTAAGGGGCTGGCAACGCACTACCACTAAACTCAAACACAACAGCCGAAACCACCGCGGCTCAATGGGACTGGAAACGCTACGCGTTGACAGTCCCTCTTGAGGCGTTTGTTATGCTTAAGCTTCAACACTTTACACTTGAACCAACTCAAGAATAAACCACTGAAATCATTGACCAAAACTCGAATTTTCTTGAACTAGAACTGGCTCAACTTTTACCTATGAACTGACCAATGCAGGCTTTCATTTAGCAACTAGGGCAATGTGGAAACCCTCTCCGACAAACTCACTCACCACGCATGGGCACGACAACTCAATGAGGCAATAACACTGAATTTTTAGCACCAGATACATTGCTGCTTCATTAGACAGCGACAAACAATATTGAATTGCCGACAAAACCAGAACGAAATGCTAAAGGAATCGACAATCACAACCTGCTGATTTTTATGGATTAAGCATAACGCCCGGTTAAGGGGCAGCCAACGCCACTGACAACTTAACGCATAACACCGTAAACCACAAAGACCAACGCATAGTAAAAATGCCGCGCGTTGGCTGTCCCTCTTGAACCGTTTGTTATGTGCACATATACTTTGTCTAACTATGTAATACATTGCATGCACAAAGGTACTATTTATGAGAACAGAAATGCTGAGCACGCGCATTGACCACGACACGAAAATTGCGTTCACAAACGTCTGCGATGAGATGGGTCTAAGTACATCACAGGCCATAAAGTTATTTGCAAAAGCGGTTATTAATCATGGTGGAATCCCTTTTGAGCTGCGAGTTCCACAGCCTAATGAGGTTACTGCATCTGCAATTCAAGAGCTCGTTGAAGGAAAAGGACATAAAGCTGAATCCGTTGAAGCTATGCTGAATGAGCTTACTGAAGGCAAAGTTAAGCATGTATAAACTCGAATACTCAACACAGTTTAAGAAAGATTTCAAAAAGATAACTAAGATGCCGATTTCAGACATCATTGAAGTCGGCAATGTTATTTCTAAGCTGCAACGCGGCGAAAAGCTTGAACCCAAGAATGTTGACCATCCGTTAACTGGAAATTGGGTTGGATTTCGAGACTGCCACATTAAACCCGACCTAGTGTTAATCTATCGAGTTTTTAACGATCAACTACAACTAGCG